>JBBPXX010000095.1:0-31772 GCA_038200505.1 Pyrinomonadales bacterium
ACTGGAAGTGCAGAGGTTTTAAGAGTTGAACGCAAATAAAATTTGCTTGATTTGTTCTTTTCAGATCAAGAAAAGAAATCATAATTAATTCTTGCAATAAAATTGCATAGTTTTAGACTAACGGCTGTGACCAATAAAAAACTCGCCTAAATTCAATTTAGGCGAGTTAAAAATTTGCAAATTCAGATTATTTAGAAAAGCAATCTAAATCCAAATCGAACTGTTTTGGGCGACTGGAAAAGCTGCGGCATTTTATAACGCACGTCCGGTCTGTCGGGTGAAGCGGCAATGCGCGTTAAAATGGTTTGCAGCAATGCTCCCGATGTATATCCATTCGCATACTGCACTGCGCTTAAACCCAAACCAGCATCGTTGGGTCTGCCGGTAGTCGTATTCAATGTGGGATAAACACCCGTTACCGTATCCTGATCGAAAAGATTCAAGAAGTTGACATCAAAAGCCATCGTGAACCGATTGTCCCTGCCGAATCTGTAACGATGAGTTGCGCTAAAATCCGTCTGAGAAAACGTCGGTGTGCGTCCAAGATCGCCGCGATGATAAAATATCTGCGGAGTTACGCTTGATTGACCGTAAATGGATGTTGTTTGCGGAGTGCCGGAAGTAACGGTCTGAAATGCTGAAAATTCAGTCGAATTTGCCTTACTTCCGAGCCAATTGAAGATATAAGCTCCATAAATGTTAAAAACGTGCGGTCTGTCAGTCGGAAGCCGACCGTTGTCGGTATTGCCTTCGGCTGTAAATCCGATAAACGGTAAGTCAAACGCGCGGCTGACTCCCGGAGCGAGCCGCCCGTCAACCAAGTGCGCCTCATCGGAACTAGCCAAACCCGTATAATTACCATACAAACGGCTGAATGTGTAGTTTGCATTGAAATACCAATTTTTAGACAGGCGTTTCTCAAAGACGAATTCTAAACCGTCATAACGCCGTTCCGGTTCGACTGATTTTAGATAGCCGAGCGATTTAAGCGTTTCAAGATGCAAACCGCTGCCGGGATTACCGATGATGTATGCTTCGCTGCCCGCCGCATTAACTATACCTGCATCTTCAACTGCTTCATCCACATTCTTATATGTATAACGGGCGCGGAAAACGTAATCTCTGCCTAACTGCCGTTCAACGCCAACCGTAAATTCAGTCTGTTGAAATGGTTTAAGATTAGGATCAACCGCTCCGCCGTTCAAGGCTGACGCACCGGGATCATTAGCATTTACCCGCAAGTTTCTTTGACATCTGCTTCTTGCGCCGGTTGCGATGAAACCTGTTGCAGGACAAACGCTCGATCCGGTGAATCCGCCGACGACATTGCTGATATTAAAATTCGTCGAAGTATCAGTGGGGAAAAGCTCGAAATAATCTTCAAGAAAAATATCTCCTCCGAATAAACCGCGCGGAAGCGCAAATTTTACACGGTCGAAGAATTTGCCGTAACTGGCAAAGATTTTTGTTTTACCGCTGCCGGTAATATCGTAGGCAAATCCGAGGCGCGGTGCGATTTTGTCGCCCCAACCAAAATTAACGGCACTCGGAAATTGGTTAAATGTCGGCAAATTCTCTTTCTCGATACGAACACCGAGATTCAATGTCAACCGATTAAACGGCTGATATTTGTCCTGAATGAAAATGCCCTGACTTAGATTTGATCCTTGACCGTTAGTTCCCGTCCGTCGAAAAGATGCAGACCCGACTGCTCCGGGCGTATCGGTTAAACCCGGCTGCAGAGTGGAAATAGGCGTTCCGTAATTGAATGAAATTCGTCCGATAGCATTATTTCCCGACTGGACATCATTAAAAATAGTATATCGCTGATAACCGCCTTTCAATTCGTGCCTTCCGCCGGCTTTGAATATGTAGGCAGCCGAAAATTCATAAGTTGTCCGAACAGAAATATCTTTGGTTGTAATACTATTTGCGCCTGTTGTGGAACACGGGAAATTAGCGTTTGGAGTTCCGCAGCTAAATATCTGAACGGTTGTCGGAACAAAATAGTTACCGAGTTTTTCGTTTAGAAAACCTCGATTGTAGCGTCCGTCAATTACAAGATTACTCGTTGGTGTATAGACACCTGTAAATGTAACAATATTTGAATTCTGGCGACCGCCTTGCTGACTCGTATATTCATTTCCCCGCAAAACGCCGATGTTGCCGCCAAAGTTAGCACTTGGTACATTACCAAAACCAAAAGCGGAAGAACCTACATTTGAAAATGATGAGCCTGGGATACTTCCTTCATCCATCACGGGATTCCAAAGATATGTGCTTGTCAGTCTCAAATTATTGAACGGGTTGGCATCAAGACGACCAAACACATATTCATATTTTCTATTTCTGGTATATCTTTCGCTTGTAACAAAGGTTCTGGTCGAAGCCGGCTGATCGGTGAAATACTGAGTATTCACCTCGGTGTTGTAAATCTGCGGAGTGTAGCTGGTGAAGAACCAAAGTCGGTTTTTAATAACCGGACCGCTAAGATTTGCAGTCGGGAAAAAATCCACTCCCTGCGCCTTAACAGGGTCAAAATACTCTGCGGTTTGGGTATAAGTACCTGCGCCGACCGTCCCTCTCGTAAATCGGGACAAAAGCGGACGCGAACTGCCGTTAAACTTCGGCGTTTGAAATTGAACACCGAATTCACCGTGAAATTCATTATTGCCGCCGCGTGTAACGACGCTGACCACACCGCCCGTAGCACCGCCGTAAGCCGCCTCAAAACCGCTGGATTTAACTTGGATTTCCTGAACGAGCTGCGTCGGAATGTTATAGGTTTCGTTTAAAGTTCCGGTGCGGTAATTGGTAACTTCCTGTCCGTCTATGACAAAAACATTTTCACCCCCGGAAGCACCGTCAACCGAAAATCCGCCGGAGCGACTTTCAGGGCGTGTGCCGGGAACCGTCTTTAATATGCTCGTAAAACCGGGACTTTTGGGAAGCAGTTCGATTTTTTGAGCGTTGATTGTTGTTTGAATCGCATTATTTGTCGTATCAACCGGCGGCGCATCCGAAACGGCAACATTGACCGTGTTGACGTTGTTTCCCGGATTTACCGTTATTTCCAATTGAGTGTTTTGTCCGATGGCAACCGTTACATTTTCGTATCTGGCTTCGCCGAATCCGCTGGTTGCAACCGTAACCAAATTATACGTTCCGGGCGGAACTTGCAGCAGACGGAAAAAACCCTCGTTATTGGTTGTAATCGTGCGTCTGAAACCCGTTCCCGTTCCGGTTGTGGTGGTTCCGCTGGCAACTGTTTTTGCATCTGTAACCGTTAATGTTACATTAGGCACAACTGCACCCGCCGCATCTTTAATATGCCCCTCGATGCTGCCGGTTGTTTCCTGTCCGAAAGCTATTGCTGTTGCAGACAGGCAAAAAACAAACGACATTAACATTTTTATATACATTGAATTCGTTTTCATCTCTTTCTCCTCAATCTCCTTTTTATAGATTTAAATAAATTGCACATGGCAATCACAGAAAATCTATAAATTTATCCATAGTTAAAGTGATTCATTTTGGAAACCGGATCATCGTTCACTGATGATCCGGTTTCCAAAAGTTTTGATCACATATCGTGGAAGGTTAAATAAATTAAGCGGATTTCGTCCGCATGTTCCGACAATCGGCAAACTTTCAACCGTTCTGTGTTCGCCAACTGTGCCAACATTGCTAGAAGTGCGGGTTTGCACGACTTCAACGGAATTTTCAACCGTTTCAACTGCCGTTACATCACTAACCTGAAGTGGAACATTAATAGTCGCCTGCAGATTGACATTAGCCACATTTTCGTTGAAACGTATTTCTTGAAACCGGCTTTTTCAAACGTAATCGTATAAGTTCCAGCCGGTATCAAATCAAAGTTATACAAACCGCTGTCGCTTGCTTGTTTCTGTTGTTAAAGAAACTAATGTTCCTCCATTTGTTAAAGTAACCGTCGCGCCGGACAACTACCGTGCCGGACGAATTCGTTACTGTTCCGGTAAAACGAGTTATGTTCTTTGGGCGAACGAATAGCTGATTAAATCAAACAAAAAAATGTAAATTGCAAAAGCAAATATTGTTGACTTTCTGGTCATCTTTCTCCCTCCGATTTTTGATTTTTGATAAGAAAATTTAATGAATTTTCCGGTCTACCTAAGAAATGTTGATATAAAGTATCACAAACCTAATAATTTACTAAAATAGTGTATTCGTATAAATGAATGTTTCCGTATTTCAGAAACAACTTCTTCATATAAATACTTTAATTCGTATTTTAATAATCAAACAGCAATTTTTTTTCAAGCGAAACTAGAATGACTGAAATCCAAAATCATTGCCGATGCAATAATCGAAGAATTTCGCTCTTCATACTCTTGATGCGAGCTATCAGTTTAATTTGGGCTTTTGGAGAAATCTCCAAATTTTCGTTATGGTAAAAATGAGGGAAATAACCGCAAAAACTTAATAAAAGACTGATAATGTTGCTATTATTTTGAAAACTTTCAGGAAACTACTTTAATGTTTATAAACTTAAAACCACCATTTGTAAAGCAAAAATTGCACACGGCAGTTTTTTTTGGAATTAAATCAATCAATAAAAAAGCCCGCGCCGTCTTTACAGAACAGCGCGGACAAAAGCTGAAATTCAGCGAATTTTAGAAATAAAACTTTGCACCGAATTGAAATTCACGCGGAAGCCGAGTTCCCGTCGGACGCGCGATCAAAGTATTTGATAACGGTCCGGCAGTCGGCAAAGTCGTTGAGTTTCCGGCAGCCATCACAAATTGTGTCGTGTTGAACAGGTTAAACGATTCGGCACGCAATTGGATATATCTTGTGCGTTCCGTGTTGAAATAAAACTGTTTCGATAACGCCAGATTTGTTTGATTACGCATCGGCAGACGGGCGAATGAACGCGGCGCATTGCCGAATTCTCCGGCTGATGCCGCCGCAAAAGCAGTCGGATCGTAAATGAACGGCAAGCCTGTTACAGGATCAATCGTTCCGGCTAAACCGCCGTTCGGATTGCCGACGACGTTCGGATATAAACCGATTGTTCCGTTCAAAGTGCTTGCCACGGCGATACGCGGAACAGGTGCGCCGGATTCGATTTGCGTGATGCCCGAAACTTGATAACCGCCGAGGAAAAGACGCACCAGCGCGTTTTGCGATTTGCGGAAAAACGGCAGTTCATAAACATAGCTGGCACTGAAAACGTGCGTTTTGTCGGTTCTCGCCAACGCATATTCATTCGGATTCAGCGGATTTTGCGGCTCGTCAATCGCATCGCGGTCATTGGTCGCGTCCGTCAGATTTTTGCTGAATGTATAAGCCAGCGTAATCGTGAAACCATTCTGCAAACGATAGTTAAACGACGAAAGCAAACCGTTGTAGCGCGATTTGGCGGCGGTTTCCTGATAGGTAATTGCGTTATATCCGACAAACGGACGGGCGGCGGCGGAATTTCCGGCGGTTGTGCCGGTTGCGCCGTTAGCAATCGCCGTTTGCGGTGTAATGAAATTGACGTTGCGGCGGCGCACGAGTTTGTCGCCTTTTGTGCCGACGTAAGAAATATCAACCACCGCGTTTTTGAAAACTACGCGCTGCAATCCGAGCGAATAAACCTGCGATTCGGGCGTTTGGAAATCCGGCGCAAGGGCTACGAGATTACGATTATTAAATGTTCCCGGCGCAACTCCGGCATTCGGATTATCGAAAGTAACCACGTTGCCGGTTGTGCTGGTGTTGCTGATATTCGGGCTGAATGCCGGTGTTACAAACGCCGCCTGTTCATAAATACCGACCAAAACCTGATCGTAATAAAGTCCGTATCCGGTGCGGATAATAGATTTATTCGGTCCGCCGAAAATCAGTCTGCCGATGCCGCTCTCAAAATTCGGGCTGTATGCCAAACCGACGCGCGGGCTGAAATTATTTGTATCATTCGGCACGATAGTACGCCCGAAACGCGAAGTGCTTCCGGCAATGCCGATGCCGTTATTCGGATCGGAAGTGGCGGCAGTGAACGCCGTGCAAGTTGCCGTCGTGCAGTTGATGTTCGCGCGGTTGTAAAGCGTCGGGTCGAATGAACCGATTTTGTTGTCGCGGTCATACGGCGGAACGTAATATTGATAACGAACGCCAAGATCGAGCGTTAAATTCGGGCGCACTTTCCAAGTGTCCTGCGCGTAAAACTCGCGGCGACCGAATCTTAAATGAACGCGGAAATCGGTTTGCGCTTCCGTATAAGTATTAGCGCGTCCGAGCAAAAATGATGCGAGCGAATCGCCCGTTCCCGAAATTCCCAGATTTGCGCCCGTCGAATTAAGCGTATTTCCGAGAGTCTGCGTCGTGGCGAAAACAAAACCGCCCTGGGTCGCGCCGCCGGTGTTTTCGTTTTTGATTTCTTTGGTCAATTCCGCGCCGAATTTGAAAACGTGATTGCCGCGCGAATACGTCAAATTATCCTTAAAAGTAACATTCGAATATTCAATGCTGTAACCCTGCAAAGAACCGAGTGTGGCGACTCTCGAACTGGTGTTGATCGTCGGAATCGCATTGGCGTTATTTTCGGGAAAAATCTCGGCAATCGCGCCCGCGCCCGCATAATCGGAGCGTGATCCGCGACCGATCAAAGTTGAAAGAATTTCATTTCCCGAAAAATTAACCGTCGTTTCGTTGACCAAAGAATTCGAGAAAATTCCGGTATAGGTCGCGGCAAAAACTTTGCCCGGAACATTAGTGTCGGTTGTTGCAATGCCCGGAATCGAAATTCCCGTGAACAATCCGCCGGCTTCGCGCGTCTGGCTGTTGTCGCGGGTAAATCTACCGAAAAGTTTGTGATTCGGTGTAAAATTATGATCTAAACGAATGACAAATTGATCGGTGTTCAAAATGTTAAACGGTGTGCTTTGCAAACCGTTGACTCCGATATTCGGCAGCGGGAATGCTGCCAAAAGTCCGGTCGCTCGCGGATCAATCGCCGATGACGGAATAATGTTTCCGGCGTAAGCGCGATTGTCCGATTGCCGAAAAATCATTCCCTGCCGCGCCTGAATCGTCGCGCCGGTTGTATCAAAAACATTAACCGGAACTGCTCCGGCGGCGGTGCAAGCCGTCGAAACCGTGTTGTTTGTTTGACGACAGAGCGGCAAACCGAGCGTTCTGGAAAAATCGCCCTGTCGTTCGGCAGCCGTCGGAACGTTGATGATCGTGTCGGTTACGCCGCGTATTTGCCGCCTTCCTTCATACGATAGGAAAAAGAATGTTTTGTCTTTTCCGCTGTAAAAAAGCGGTGTTCCTTCGCCGAAACGGAGAAACGGAAGCGGACCGCTGAAGGTTGCTCCAAAATTGTTGTAGCGAAGTTTCGGCACCGGCGCAACCGGCGTTCCGTCGGCTTTTCTGCCGAGCCGATTGTTGAAAAAGCTGTTGGCGTTAAAATAATCGTTGCGGACGAAATCATAAACTGTTCCGTGATAAGTGTTGCCGCCGCCGCGTGTCGAAATAATAACCGCGCCGCCGCCGGAACGTCCGATTTCTGCCGTGAAGTTGGAAGTTAAAACCTTAATTTCGCCGATTGAATCAACCGTCGGCGATGAAAGCAAAGTGATGTTTGAACCGACATCGGTATTATTCACGCCGTCAACCAGATAATTGACCGCGTTGCGCCGCAAACCGTTGATGGAAATATTTGCCAAACTCGTCAAACCGAAACCTGTTTCATCCGATAAATCCGAACTAACGCCGGGAATGGTTTCCAATAAACGAATAAAATTCCGGTTATTAAGCGGCAGTTCTGTAATCTGATTGCCGGAAACAAGAGCCTGTCCGGTCGGACTATCCTGAATCAAAGGTGCTTCGGCACTTACGGTAACGACATCAGTAACTAAGCCGACTTCGAGAATAATTTGCACCGGACGACGATCACGCGGAGCTAAATCTATGCTCGTAACCGATTTCTTAAAGCCGGCTTGTTCAACTGTAATAGTGTATGTTCCGTGAGCCAGCGGAAATATAATGTAACTTCCGTCATCGTTGGTTTGCACACGGCGTGTTTCGCCGGTTGCTGTGTTCTCAACCATAACGGCAACATTCGGAATCCCGCCGCCATTGCTGTCAACAACCCGTCCGGTAATCGTAGCGGTAGTTTCTCCCTGTGCAAAGATATTATTACTCAAGCCCAAGCATAATCCGGTTAGAATTATCATCAGGCTCAATGTCTGCTTAAAATTTTGTTTCATTCTTTTTTCCTCTTTTTGAAATTTTGTAGAAATTATAAATTGCGACCTATCAATTTTATTTAGGTTTTTGGAAATATCTCCAAATTTTCGTTATGGTTTCAAACGCAAAAATTAGTATAAAATTTCCAAAACGCCGTAAATGTTGAGTTTTAATTAAAAGCGAAAAATATGAATCGGCTGCAAATCTAAAACGGTTATTTGTAAAGCAAAAATGATGCCCGACGCGCCATAAATTCGGATATTTTTTTCTGCTCCGATTTTTCTATTTCTTCGGGAGCATTTCCGAGCTTTATTTTTTCGTGAACTTCTGAATTTGCAAGCAGACGATTGTAATTATCCGGTTTCCATTCATTCGGATAAAGAGCGCGTAAGGCGAAAGCAATTTCGATGCCGGTTTGGACGGACTTAAACTCTGCTCTGTCAGTAATTATGATGTTGATTCCGCCGAGCATTTCGTCTTTGAAAACCGAAGCGTTCGGCTTGAATTTGATAGGAACAAAACGAACACCGGGCAAGTTTTTGGCATTCAAAAATGCGGCGAGTTTTTGCCCGTCAATATAAGGTGCGCCGACGACTTCAAAAGGCGTGTCGGTTCCGCGTCCGACTGAAAGATTTGTCGTTTCAAGTAAACCGATTCCCGGATAAAGCGTCGCTTCGGTCAGCGAACGCATATTCGGCGAAGGATTTATCCACGTTTGCATTGTTTGGTCAAACCACATCGAGCGCGTCCAGTTTTCCATTTTTACAACGCGCAAATCCGCGCCGATTTTCTTTTCGGCGTTCATCATCCGCGCGAGTTCGCCGATGGTCATTCCGTGCCGCACGGGAACGGTGTGCGACACGACAAACGACAATTTATCCGCGTCGGCAATTGCGCCTTCGACTGTTACGCCGTTGATCGGATTCGGTCTGTCCAATACAAAAACGGGTTTTCCGGCTTTTGCCGCTTCTTCCAAAACATTCAAAAGCGTTGCTTCGTAAGTGTAAAAACGAACGCCGATGTCTTGAATATCAAAAACAATCGCGTCTAAATCCTTTAATTGTTCAGGTTTCGGGCGGCGCGTTTCGCCGTAAAGCGAATAAACGGGCAAGCCGGTTTTTTCGTCAATCGAATCGTTAATTTTCGATTGGTCGAGTTCGCCGCGAATGCCGTGTTCGGGTGAGAAAAGCGCGGTCAATTTTACATTCGGCGCGGCTTTCAAAACATCAATTGTCGGAATGCCCGACAAATCTTTTCCCGTTTGATTTGTTACCAAACCGATTTTTAAACCGTTTAATTCTTTGAAATTGTTTTTTTCGAGAACGTCAATTCCGTTCAAAACCTTTGCAGTTGTCGGTTGTCGGTTGTCGGTTGTCGGTTGAATTTGGAATCTGGAATTTTGAATTTTGAATTTCTCAATCTGCGCGGCGACTTGCGATGAATAAATGTCTTCGGCAAGGCGAAACAATTCAATCGGCGTGTCTTCGACTGCGGACGCGGCGACGGTGGCAACTTTTGCACGCAGAGCAGTTACGTCGCCTTTGCCGTCAGGATGAACGCGGTTTGACATAAAGACGACGAAGGTTTGTGAAACGCGGTCAATCCAGATCGAAGTTCCGGTAAATCCAGTGTGTCCGAATGAGCCGAGCGGGAAAAGTTCGCCGCGATTCGACGAAAAAGCGGAATTCATATCCCAACCGAGTCCGCGCGTCGCGCCCGTTTCCGAAACAACAATCGGCGCAGTCATTCTGGCAACCGTTGCCGCGCTCATAATCCGTTTGCCGTCCAAAATCCCGCCGTTCAAAAGCATCTGACAAAACCGCGCCAAATCTTCGGCAGTCGAAAAAAGTCCGGCGTGTCCGGCAACTCCACCCATTCGATACGCCGTCGGATCATGAACTTTTCCGCGCAAAATTTCATTTCCCGTTTTGTCATCGCCTTCAAATTTCGAGCCGAGATAATTTTGTTGCCCTTTGATATTTTCAGTTGGAGCAATACGATTTCTTCTGTCAATTTTTACTTTCCCTTCTCCATGAATAAATCCTAAATCGTCATCAATTCCGTGAAAGAAACCTGAATCTTTCATAGTAAGAGCATCAAAAATATTCAAGTAGGAAAATCTGGCTAAACGCGAATATTCAATATCCTCAGCTACTAAGCCATTTTTTGTTACAATTTTTTGCTCACCTGCAACTCGCCCAACAATCTCGCCAAGCACAATAAAATTTATATCCGAATAAACAAATTTTGTTCCCGACGGCTGGCGAAGTTTTTCTTTGTAAAGTGCGTTTAACATTCCTTCGCGTCCCGTCCATTTTTCGCGCAAATCGAAATCGGGCGCAAAGCCGGAAATGTGCGTCAGAAGCTGTTGAATCGTAACTTTCTTGACGTTTTCGTCCTCGATTTCGGGAATGAATTTGCCGATTGTGTCGTTCAGACGAATCTGCCCGCGCTCGACGAGAATCATTATCGAAGTCGTCGTCGCCACCACTTTCGTCAAACTCGCCACGTCGAAAATCGTGTCAACCGTCATTTTTTCGACCGTCGGAACAAGCGAGCGATTGCCGTAAGCCTTGCGGAAAACGATTTTGCCTTTGTGTCCGATGATAACAACCGCACCCGGAAGTTTTTTATCGGCAATGTCTTTTGCAACCAGCGCGTCAATCTGATTCAACTTTTCGGCGGACATTCCAACCGCATTCGGCGCGGCAACGGGCAAACCTTGCGCGTTGGCAAAAGCGCAGAATAGTAACGCAAAGACGCAAAGGCGCAAGGACGTAAAGAAAGAAATTTTAAATAACAATTTTTCTTTAATAATTTTAAAAACCTTCGCGCCTTCGCGTCTTTGCATCTTTGCGTTAAAAAATAATCTTTTCATTTTGCTGCTTTTAATCCCTTCTCACGTTCTTTAAAGCTGTCTTTGCAGAGTTTGATAAATTCCTTGACGATCAGCGAAAAATAACCGCCGCGCAGACGCGCCAAGCCTAAATCCCAACTGATTTCCGCGCCTTCGATCAGCCACGAACTCAGTCTTTTCTCTTTGATTTCCTGTGCAACGGCTTTTGCTCCCGCGATTCCGATACCCATTTTGCTTTCAACCATTTTGTTGATCGCTTCCTGACGCGACAATTCCATCACGACGTTCGGTTTGACGTTTGCCGCCGAAAAAAAATCGTCAATCATCCGCCGCGTGTTGCCGCCTTTTTCGCCTAAAATCAATTCTTCACCGGCAAGCGTCGCCGCGCTGATATATTTTTCTTTGGCGAGCGGATGCGACGGATTGGAAATTGCGACAATTTCATCACGAAACAATAAATCAGTTTGGATATTTGAATTTTCAACCGGCAGCGACACGAAAGCGATGTCAATTTCGCCGTGCATAATTTTATCAACCAGCGTTTGGCTCGTGCCGGAACTGACCTTGATTTCAGCATTTGGAAATTTGTTTTTCAGCTTTTCCAAAATATCGGGCAATTGCGCGGTGGCAAACATCGCCGAAGCCGAACCGATTCTTAAACGTCCGTGTTCCGCGCCCGCAATTTCGGCGATTTCGGCAAGCGCGTCGTCGTGTTCGCGCAAAATTCGCCGCGCCCGCCGCAAAAGATGTTCGCCCGCTTCGGTCAAAATCACGCGGCGCGGCGTTCTGGTAAAAAGCCGCAAGCCGACTTCTTCTTCAAGCTGGCGAATCTGCATAGAAATTGCTGCTTGCGTGATATTTACCTGCTCCGCGCCTGCCGTAAAAGTTTTCATTTCCGCGATTGCCAAAAACGCTTTTAATTGTCTAATTTCCATTTTTTTTAGTGGTGAACAATAAATTATGAACTGCAAATGTCAAAACAAAATACCACTATTGCTTGCAATTTACTAAATCAATAAGAAAAATTTTGAGGTTTCACACAATTTATAAACAATTGCAGAGCAAAATTTCGCTCACTGTTTATACTTATCCATTACTATTGCTTATCGTTCGGATAAAATCTTTTAATTTTGATTATAAGACCAATATAGTTAGAATATACCAGAATCTAGGTTTTCGTCTATAAAAATTTTGATGGTTTCGGGTCAGGCAGGAAAAAATAAAAGAAAAAACGGGCGCAAATCCGATAATTTATTCTTAGGCGTTGACGGCGGCGGCACAAAAACGCTTGTGGTTTTGCTTGACGGGGAAAACAATGTGGTTGCCGAAGGACTTTCCGGCGCGTCAAATCCGATGCGTGTCGGAATCGAAAAGGCGGTTGCGAATATTTTAGAAGCAATAAATAATGCCTGCGATAAATCGAATCGTAACTCGACGGATATTGTCGCCGCCGCGCTCGGTTTAGCCGGAGTCAGACGAAATGATATACGTTTGCGGGTTCGTGAACGCATCGCCCAAAAGTTACGAACAAAATCTGTTGAAGTCGTAACTGATGCAGACATTGCACTTTACGGCGCGGTCAAAGACAAGACAGGTTTAGTCGTAATTGCCGGAACAGGTTCGATTTGTCTTGGAAAAAATGAAAAGGGGGAAAAAGCGATTGCCGGCGGTTGGGGTCCGCTGGCAGGTGACGAAGGCGGCGGCGCGGGCATTGCGCGGCGTGCTTTGCAGGCGATTGCTAAGGCTTCGGACGGACGCGGAAATCCGACAACATTAAATAAGAAAGCGATGGAATATTTTCGCGCCGGAAAACCGGAGGATTTGCTCGTGGCGATATATGCTCCGCAAATTGACAATACAAAAATCGCCGGTTTTGCAAAATTCGTTGCCGAAGCCGCCGCCGAAGGCGACAAAGTTTCAAAACAAATTATAGCCGAAGCCGGATACGAACTCGGTCTGGCGGCAACGGCGGTTATTCGCCGACTAAAATTACAAAGAAGAAAATTTCCGATTGCGACCGTCGGCGGAATTTTCCAATCAGGTCAAATTATTACAAAACCATTGATTGAAACGGTTCAAAAGATTGCGCCGAAGGCTTATTTAATTGAACCGCCTCTGTCGCCCGCAGTCGCTGCCGCACAGATGGCTTTTGAAATATATTAAATATAAACATCTCGGAAATCATAAAAAATAATATGTCATTAATGCTAAAGGAAATTCAGGAACAGCCGGAAGTTTTGGAAAAAACGATTCGGGCGGAAAAGGCTAAATTCAAAAAACTCGGCGCGTTTTTGCGCGGCAAGGATATTGATTTGATTATTCTCGCGGCGCGTGGAAGTTCCGATAATGCTTCGCTTCTGGGGCGTTATCTTTTGGAAATCACAACCGGAATTCCCGTTTCGCTGTCTGCGCCTTCGGTTTTTACGCTTTACAAAGCAAAGCTGAAATTAAGCCGTGCGCTGGTCATCGGCGTTTCGCAATCGGGCGAAGGTGCAGACATCAATCAGGTTTTGAAGTCGGCGAAAAAATCCGGCGCGTTCACGCTCGGAATTACAAATGAAGCCGATTCGTCAATGTCGAAAATTGTTGATGAAACGCTGCTGATCCACGCCGGACGCGAAAAATCGGTTGCCGCGACAAAAACCTACACCGGACAGATGCTCCTTCTTTATATGCTGGCATCGGTTTTGGCAGATGAAAGAATTGATTACGAAAAAATTCCGCAGATTTCCGCCGAAGTTTTGAAACTCAAACCGGAAGTCGAAGATTTGGTGCAAAGATACGTTTTTATGGAAAACTGCGTCGTCGTCGGGCGCGGTTTGAACTACGGAAATTCTTATGAGTTAGCTTTAAAATTGATGGAAACCTGCTACGTTGTGGCGGAAAGATTTTCGTCCGCCGATTTTTTTCACGGACCTTTGGCAATTGTCGAACGGCGTTTTCCGGTGATTTTATTTGCTCCGAAAGGCGTTTCAAACAAAAGCAATATTGATCTTCTCGGACAATTAAAAGAACTTCACGCTGATTCTTTTTCGATTACGAATGACAAAAAAGTAATTTCCAAAAGTTCGCGCGTTTTGCAAATGCCGGAAATGGACGAATTTTTATCGCCGATTCCGTTTATTATTCCGGCGCAGATGTTCGCCGCGCTGCTCGCCGAAGCCAAAGGAATAAATGCGGATGCGCCGCGCTCGCTTTCAAAAGTTACAAAAACAATTTAAAATCTTTTAAGGAAATATCTCAAACGTCTCCCAATGATTCGGTTTGAACATTCCAAAATGCCGACGGTCAACAGTTAAAATTTTCGTAATGTTTAATCGTTCGGCAATCGCCGCGATGACGGCATCAACAAAATCAAGGTTTGCATCGTCATATTTGCGGACAATTTCGGCGGCACGTTTGTAGTCTTCGGCTGTCGGAGTTTCAAAAGTTATTTCCATTTCCGGCAAACTTTCAATAAAATTTGCCAATTTCCCTACTCCCAAATTTCTTGAGATGAAATAAGCCGTTTCAGTAATCGCCGAAACGGGCAAAACTATTTCTTCGTAAATATTTTCCAAAGATTGCTTAACCGCCTGACTGTAACTA
Organism: Pyrinomonadales bacterium; assembly: GCA_038200505.1. Taxonomy (GTDB): domain Bacteria; phylum Acidobacteriota; class Blastocatellia; order Pyrinomonadales; family Pyrinomonadaceae. The sequence goes on from JBBPXX010000095.1 coordinate 14,666, forward strand.
TCCGTTTCATCAATCAGCGCGTATAGAAAGCCTGAATCCATTAAGCAAGGTTTCATTTGATACTAAATCCCTCTGCCGGATCGAAATCTTCCGAATACAAAATTTCGTACATTCGTTCGGCGGTATCGGTCTTTCCGCTTGAAAACATTCCGGCAAACTTCAAAAGATTATGTTTGCGTTCTTTTTTATTTTCTGTGTTCTCGATTTTATCTCCGCCGTTCATTTTGCCGTTCGCAAAATTTTCTTCGACAAATTCGCCGACGAATTCACTGACATCTTTGCCGTGTTCTTCGGCTTGCTTTCTGATTTTTTGTTCGGCGCGTTCCGAAACTGAAATTGTGATTTCCATAAAAAACACCTCAATCTAAATCTAACATATTGATAACGCCTTTGCGCGAGAAATAGTTTTGTGCAGTGCGCGTGTCTTTTTTGATTTGGGCTTTCAATTCGTCAATTCCGGCAAATTTTTGCTCGTCGCGGATGCGGTGCAGGAAACGGACGCGCAGAACGTCGCCGTAAAGATCGCCGTCGAAATCGAAAATATAGCTTTCAATCGAAGGTTCTTTGTCGCCTGCAAAAGTCGGGCGAACGCCGACGTTTGTAATGCTTTTGCGCCATTTTCCGTCAATCAAATTGGCGGTTGCATAAACGCCGTATTTCGGAATGACGCGGTTATGCGGTTTGAGATTGGCAGTCGGAAAACCGATTGTATGCCCGCGCCGATCTCCGCGAATAATCTGTCCTTCGATGCCGTAAGGTCTGCCGAGCATTCTGCGGACGAGATTCACTTTGCCGTGTTTGAGCAGTTCGCGGATTTTCGATGACGAGATGCGTTGACCGCGTAGTTTTACTTCGTCAACTTCGTCGGCGTAAAAGCCTGATTTATCGCTCATTTTCCGCAAAAGTTCGATGTTTCCGCCGCGATTTTTGCCGAAGGCGAAGCCTTTGCCGAGATAAATTTCCTTCGCATCCAACCGTTCGTGCAGCGTGTTTTGCAGAAATTCCTCCGCATCAACGTCGGCAAATTCCAAACTAAACCGAATGACAATCGCCTGTTCGATTCCTAAAACTTGAAAATTTGCCAATCGCTGATCAAGCGTTTGCAGAAGCGGCGGCGCGTTTTCCGGGTAAAGCACGGCTCGCGGATGCGGGTCAAATGTAATAGCAGTCGGAATCGCACCAATAGATTTGGCGCGATTCACAACTGTTTCCATAATTTTCTGATGACCGAGATGAAGCCCGTCAAAAACGCCGAGCGTCAAAACCGTTCCGCGCAAAATATTCGCGTTGTCCGTTCCGTGAAAAATTTTCATTATCCGACTAACGATTGATATTCGGGATTTTCCTCGATAAATGCGGCGACAAACTCACAAGTCGGTTTAACCGGCTGTCTTTTTTCCTTGATAATGTCGAGCGTTCTTTTCACCAATTGCGTCCCGATTCCTTTATCCTGAATTTCTTCCGGCACTTCCGTATGCGTCAATTCATAAGTTTCGCCGTGAATTACATAATCAATAAACGCCGTTTTCCCGTCGCGCGTCGTTTCAAAACGCTTTCTGTCTTCATTGTCTTTTACATCTAAAATCATATATTTTTCTCCCTTGTTTTATTTTTTCCAATCGCTTTTAAGCATCGCATAAAGATATTCGTCGCGCCACATCTGCATTGCATTATCCCAATAACCTTTCTTAAATTCGGCTTCGCGGCGAAAGTTTAAGTTTTCCATCAATCGTTTGCTTCCGAGATTTTCAGTGTCTAACAATCCGAAAATTCGATGTGTTTCAGTTTCGGTAAATAAATAATCGAAAACTTTGTTGAATGCTTCGACGGCAAAACCTTTTCCTTGATATTCGAGATTAAGCGTAACGCCGATTTCGACAATTCGCGGTTCGTGTTTTTCGGGTTTCAAAGCAAAATCGCCGATTAGTTTATTATTTTCCTTCCACACAATTCCGACCTGCACCCATTCGCCGGGCATTCCGAACGCTGCGTCTTTTTGCTCCTCGATAAAATTTTTGCTTTCTTCAATCGTAAAAGCGTCAAAACTTTGAAACTTACAGATTTCCGCGTTTGAGCGAAAAGAGTGAAAATCATCCAAATCGCTTTCGCGCAGTTTTCTTAAAATTAATCGTTCGGTTTCCAAATTCATTTTAAATCTCAACTTGGTTTATCAATATATTTATATGATAGATTGATAGTTTGCAAAAATCGCAGACGATTTTAATTTTACTTTTTTAATATTTTTACTTATTTACTTAATGGCACACGTTTCCCATAAATTATCGAGTTCATTTGAAGGCGCACTCGCCGGCGGCGGCGATGCGGCGACTTCCCCGCTGTATGTTTTCGGACCTTTTCTGCGCTTAGTCGTCGTCGCGGGCGTGGCGCAAGTCACATTCGGCGCAACGGTTTGGCTCGCTGTTTTGACGGTCGTGATGGTTTCGACGATGTATCGCCAAGTGATGACGTGGGTCACCGACGGCAGCGGCGGCAGCGGTTTGAGCGAAGAAGAGTTTGGCAGTTGGGCGGTTAAAATCAATGCGGCGATTACCTTTACCGAATACACGCTGACATTTTTGGTCAGTATGGCGGCTCTTGTTACGTTTATCGCCGACAGATTTCCGACGCTTAACAGCACGATTTTCGGTTTTCAATACCGCGTTTTTCTCGCCGTCGCGCTCAGCATTCTGACCGGCTGGCTGGTTAATCGCGGACCGAAAATGGCGGCTCGCGCTTTCGGTCCGGCGACTTTTGCGATTCTTTTGCTGTTGTGGGTAATGATTTTCGCCAGTCTTTTAAAGTTCGGCTTTAATGTTCCGACAATTGATTTACAAGCATTTTCATCCGAATATATTCATTTAACGCTCGGCGGTTACGCTCGAATTCTGGCTTTGATGACGGGCATCGAGATTTTCGCCAATCTCGTCGCCGCCTACGACGGAACGCGCGAACAGAAAAGCCGTAAATCCTTCAACAGTTTGATAATTATTATGGGAACGACTTCCCTGACAATGCTCGTCGTCGGTCCCGCGATTTTCGCGTTGTCCGACCCGACCAACGAACACGTTTCCGTTTTCACTCAAACGATGGATCAACTGCTTCCGGTGTGGGGTTCTTACTTAGGAACTTTGATCGGAGTCGCCGTGCTTTTATCGGCTTGCGCGGCAAGCGCACAAGGCTTGCAGAATTTAGCTTTGGGTTTGCGCCATCGTCATTACATTCCGGCATCTTTCGGCGAACGAAATAAATATGACGTGGCGGACAGACCTGTTTGGCTCGAAGTCGGCATTGTAGTTTTATGTTTTTTGCTTTTCGGCACACAGGAAGAAACTTATCTCGCGCTTTACGCCGCCGGAGTTTTTATTCTTTTGAGTATGACGGGTTGGGCGGCGAGCAAACGGCTTCTGCGCGAATTGCGCCAAAAATTTTCATCGCTCGGAGTAATTTCACTCGTCGGAACAATTGTTGCCGCGCTTTTGACCACCGGCGCGACGATAATTATTTTCGACGAACGCTTTTTTGAGGGCGCGTGGACATATCTTTTGTTTATTCCGGCTCTTTATTTCGTTTTTAATTATTACCGCAAAAAACTCGGCGCACCGGGTTCGGTTGAAGACCGTTTGGGCTTGCTCGTCGCCGAACAGAAATATTTGCCCGATTTTATAAACGAAGAAACGGATTCGGATGCCAAACTCAAAAAGATTTTAGTTCCGCTTAACGGCTCGATGCTCGCCGAACAATCGCTGCCGATTGCGCGGCGTTTAGCGGGTGTTTTCGGGGCGGGTATAATTTTGGCGAATGTCAAAGAAGATAAAAAATCCGATGAAAAAGTTTCCGCGCAGTTTGATTACGAAGAATATTTGCAGCGCACTGCCGAATTGATAAAAAGCGATTCGATTTCCGCCGATTATGTTATGTCGCAGGGCGGACCGGCGCGAACGATAAACCGTCTCGCGCTTGAAAACGCCGCCGATTTAATCGTTATTAGTACGAAAGGCGGTTTTGAAATAGGAAAATTATTTTCGGCAAGCGTTTCACAGCGTCTGATTCAAAAGACGAATTTGCCGATTTTGCTGCTTCGCCCAACTGACAAGTGGGAAAGTCGTCATAGTGAATTCAAAAAAATAATTGTTTCGCTTGACGGTTCGGCTGAAGCGGAATGTGTTTTACCGCTCGTCAAACTCCTCGCTGACGAATTTGACAACGAAGTTTTGCTGATTTCAGTGCCGGAAGGTGCTGAATCGGAAAATTACGCGGAAACGATGCAGCAATATTTAGATGGAATCGCCGCCAGACTCGATTCGGAAAAAACGCAGACTAAAGTTCTGCTCGGCGGTTCGGGTCCAGCACGAACGGTTCTCGCTTTTGCCGAAAGCGAACAAGCCGATTTAATCGTGATGGCAACGCACGGACGCGGCGGGAAGCACCGCATTGAACAACTTCCGCTCGGCAGCGTGCCGACGCGCGTTATCGAAAAAACAACCTGTCCGGTTCTGCTCGTTCCGGTGCGCCAATCTTCTGATGTTGAGGTTGCTCCTGAAATAGAATAATTTATGTTTTTTCGTAACTTCTTTTGCCAAAAATCGCCGTGCCGACTCTGACGAGTGTTGCGCCTTCTTCGACAGCGATTTCAAAATCGTGGCTCATTCCCATCGAAAGTTCGCCGCTTGGCAGAATTTTATCGCGGATTTCGCGCAGTTTTCTAAAATACGGGCGCACGTTTTCCGCAACTTCAAAATACGGCGGAATAATCATAAAACCCGTGAATTTCAAACAATCGCAGGTTTGCAGAAACTCGACCAATTGCGGCAAATCTTTTTCAACCACACCGTTTTTTGTTTCTTCATTCGCCAAGTCAATTTGAATCAAAACCGGCAAACTTTCTCTTTCTTCTTCCTGACAAATACGCTCTAATCTTTCCGCAAGCTCAATCGAATCAAGCGAGTGAATGACATCAAACATTTGGACGGCTTTTCGCGCTTTATTCTTTTGCAAATGCCCGATTAAATGCCATTTGACAATTTCGCGCCCGATTGATTGAATTTTTTCTTCGGCTTCCTGCACCTTATTTTCGCCGAAAATTTCCGCGCCTGCTGCGATTGCTCTATTTAAAGTTTCAACCGGATGCGTTTTGCTGACGGCGACGAGTTTTATTTCACTCGCATTGCGCCCCGCTTTTTTTGCCGCCTGTTTAATCTTTTGCCGAACTTCCGCCAAATTTTCGTGCAGATAATTTTTCACTTTTGCGTCTTGCATTAAACCGAATATATCAAATTTTTGATTATTTTTTGTTGATTATTGAAGTCTATCAGATAAGAAAATCGTTGCAAAACGCAATTCCTGCTTGTTCTTCGCCTTTTGCTTTTGCCTAGCAAAACTTTTTACGCTGCTTTAGCGCGTTTATCGCTTTTTACTTCTTTAGCCGACGATTGTGTTTTTTCGATTCGCGCCGTCATTCGGTGGTCTAAATCCAAAATTTGCTCGTCGGTCAAATGATAAATATTCGGCTGATTATGATAAATTTTCGCGCCCGTTACGATGTCCGCTTGTTTAAAACCGTTTTCTTCGGCTTTTTTGATTAAATCTTCTATTGACATCGTGTTCGGCGCAATCGAAATCGGCGTTTTGTCTTCGATAAATTCGGGAACGTCGGATTTTGCGGGTTTATCAAACGCCAATTCCAACGCCTGTTCACCTTTCATATATTCGAGAAAATCTTTGAAACCGATGTTGCCGGTCATTTCAAAACCGACTTCAAACGCCGGTGAATTGCTTTTGATGACTTGAAAAACTCTTGTGATTTCGCCGTCACGTTCCTGCATCGAAACTTCGATCATTACGTCAACAAAATATTCCAATCCCGAAGCCGTCATCGGCAGAACACGCCCGATTTCATTGTCTTCTTTGGCTTCTTTACCTTTCGCGGCGATTTGGTCGGAAATGACGATGCACTTTCCGCTTTCGATGCAGAGTTTTCGCAAAACAGATTGCAAAATCATCTGATCGGCGGCGAGTTCTTCCGCGCTCGGCTGTGCCAACGGATCGCCCGTTCTCGCGCGCACGGCTTCAATCATTTCCGAATGTTTCGCGCCGAAATAAGCTGCCCAACTATCTAATGCAAAGCATCCGTAATTTTGTTCTCGTCCTTCGCCGTTGATTGCCCAATCAATAAATTCGGGCAATTCATCCGTCTGCTCGATTTCGAGCGCGTCGAATTTCTGTCCGACTCCGCGCAGCAGACGCGCTTTTCGTTCAGTGTCGAAGATGCAGAGTTTCCCCAAATCTGCATCCGCCATCGAACTGATAAAATGACTTTTGCCAACGCCCGCACCGCCGCGAATCGCCATCACGAGCCGCTGTTGGCGCGGCATCCGGCTTAATGGATTTATTTTTGGTTTGTTTGTATTTTTCATTATGCTTTCTCCTTGCTTAATTTCTAATGTTTTTCCTTACTTTCCGTTTCCTAAACATCTACCGTCAAAGACGTTTAGTTTCACTGATGAAACAAATCTAGCATAAGTTGCATAGCGTTTCAAGTGTGAAACAAGATTTTTTAACTTTTTTGTGTAACGCAGTCCCGACTGCCGTATCGGATGCGTCCCGCTTCCGAGTGAAAAATGGTGAGTATATCGAAAGACGTGAACGCGGGACGCACTCACGACGGCAAGCGGGACGCTTGCGTTACAACTCGATTTTTTGCCTCTCAAAAGCGACATTGAAGCTTTATGATTTTACTTCTCTGATTTTCTTTTTATCGTTTTGAACAAGCGGATTTGTATGATTGAAATGAAAAGTTTTTTCATTGTTCGATGCTTTCCGCCCAAAAATTCTGTAACTCAAATTCCTGCGCCGTATAATTTATTTGAATCGGACGACAACAAACTTCGCAGTCTTCGATATAATTTTGCTCTTCAACCGATAAATCCAAAACCATCGAAATTTCCTGCCAACAATACGGGCAAGTAAAAAAATGTTCAATTTCCATTAAGTTATTCTAATCAACTACACCTTTTATGTTTGAAAACACAAGTGTTATTCTTATATTTGAAATCCACGAATTGAATTTAACAAAATGACTGCCGAATTAAAACTGTCGAAATTTGCAAAATACGCTTGGTTCGTATTGGCTTACAATATTCTCGTAATAATTTGGGGCGTATTTTTGCGTGCGTCAAAATCGGGCGACGGCTGCGGACAACATTGGCTGACTTGTCACGGTGAAATTATCCCGAGTGCGCCGGAACTGAAAACCGTCATCGAATTTTCACATCGTTTGACCAGCGGTTTGGCGTTTATTTTTGTTCTAATTTTGTTGTTTTGGGCGTTTCGTAGATTTGGAAAAGGCAATCCGATCCGCAAGACGGCATTTATTTCGTTTATTTTTATTGTTACCGAAGCCCTCGTCGGCGCGGGGTTGGTTTTGACCGGAAACACGGCGGAAACTTTGACGGCGGCGCGTCCGTTTTGGATGGCTGGACATCTGACGAACACCTTTGTTTTGCTCGCTTCCTTAAGTTTGACGGCGTGGTTTGCAAGCGGCGGCAAACCGTTTAACTCTAAAGTTCAGCCTAAAATATTGTGGCTGCTCGGTTTGGCGATTTTCGGAATATTTTTTATCGGAATGAGCGGTTCGGTGGCGGCTTTGAGCAGTATGCTTTTTCCGGTGAATTCGCTTGCCGAAGGTTTCAAACAAGACTTTTCGGCGACTTCAAATATTCTGGTTCGTCTGCGCTTCAGTCATCCGATTTTATCAATTTCAGTCGGTATCTATCTGCTTTTTTTGGCAAGCTGGTTAAGAAAAAAAGCAAAGGAAAATTTATCGGTCAATAAATGGGCGAATGTTTTGTCAATTTTAGTTTTAATTCAATTTGCATCCGGCGCAGTTACGCTTTTGACACTCGCGCCGATTGTGATGCAAATTATTCATCTTTTTTTGGCGGACGCTGTTTGGATCTCATTTATTCTGCTTTCCGCGAGTGTTTTGGCTGAACAAAGCGAGTTGTCAAAAATTTGATTGTTCAAAATTATGACGGAAATACTCGTTGCCACAAAAAACGCGAATAAGACGAAAGAACTCAAAGAGTTACTATCAAGTTCAAATTTCGTTTTAAAGGATTTAAATGAAATCCCGAATATCAACGGAGTAGAAGAAACAGGCAAAACCTTTGCGGAAAATGCTGTTTTAAAGGCAGAATCTTACGCTCTGCAAACAAAAATGTGGGCTTTGGCGGACGATTCAGGCTTGGAAGTCGAAGCATTAAACGGTGCGCCCGGTGTTTTTTCAGCGCGTTATGCAGGTGAATTTGCAACGGACGAAGAAAGAATCAACAAACTTTTACAGGAATTAAAAGGAGTTTTTGACAGACGACAGGCGAGATTTGTTTGTGCGATGGCGGTTTCGGATGAAAAAGGTGAAATCAAATTTATTGCCGAAGGCATCTGCAACGGCAAAATAGCCGTAAAGCCAAGTGGCAAAAACGGTTTCGGCTATGATCCGGTTTTTATTCCCGACGGTTTTGAACAGACTTTCGGCGAAATTTCGGGCGAAATTAAGCGAAAAATGAGCCATCGGGCGCAGGCAATTGAAAAAATTATTCGTTTTTTAGGCGGTTTTACTGTCTGACAACTTGACCACAGCACTTTTCGCCTGTAAAATTCGGCATTTGGTAGTGTTTCTTATATGAAACGCAGAAATCGCGGGGCGTAGCACAGCCTGGTAGTGCGCTCGGTTTGGGACCGAGAGGTCGGATGTTCGAATCATCTCGCCCCGACCAATTTTTTTTTAGATTGGGAAGATTTCAACCTTTGAATGTTTGCATTTTTGCAGGCATTTATGTTCAATTAAATAGTAATTTACAATCACAAAAAAACTTTTGGAGGAAATTTATATTATGGCAGCAGCAAAAACAACAACAAAACGGATGACACAAACGGAAATTATCAATCATTTGGCTGAAACAACCGGTGTTAAGAAAACTGACGCGAAGGAATTTTTTAATGCTTTGTCGGATTTAGCGGCGAGCGAAGTGAAAAAGAACGGAGAATTCACACTTCCGGGTTTCGGAAAATTAGTTAAAGCGCAACGCAAAGCGCGTGAAGGTCGTAATCCGGCAACCGGAGCAACCATTAAAATTCCGGCTAAAACAACCGTCAAATTCCGTCTTGGAAAAGCTATGAAAGATGCCGTCAGCGAATAAGAACGCGGCTAATTCTAATTTTAAAAGACCGATAAACTTTAAAAGTTTGTCGGTCTTTTTGCTTGTTTAAATGTTATTTGAGAAAAAAATCACAAAATTAAAAAAAAATGATGACAAAAGGTGAATTCTTTGTTAAACTTTTCTTACATTGGTTGAAGAGTTACCGACGAACTAATCAGATTAGCAAATTTTGAAATTGTTAGTTCTAACTAAATACTTGGTAAAACTTAATTTTTATCGGGTTTTCCAGATGTTTTGTCGTCTTTGCGAGAAAGATTTATAAAAAGCAAGGGGGTTTTAATTCAAAAATGAAAGAAGGAGAATATAAAGTGGCAGCAACAAAACAAATAACACTGCAGGAAAGAATTCTGCAAATAGATCATATTCAGGCGCGGCGTTTTTCAAAATTAAGCGGTGCGGCTGTCGAAATTGCAACGGAAGGAATTATCAGACATCTGCGGGCTTGTGCCAAGATGGATGTTAATCCTGATGCTTCCGCCGTCCGCGAAATCATTGACGATGCTTTGAATGGAAGAAGAGTTTTTGCCGAAACGTCAAACGATCTTCTCGCCGCCTAGATGTTTTTATAACTAGCTAATATCATAATTTGACCGCCGGAATTTGGCGGTCTTTTTTTATTTTGTGTAAGCTGTTTTTAATATGAAAATTATACCGCTTTCGATTCCGACACCTTTTTACGTCGGCGATGTTAATGTTTATCTCATCAAAGAAGACCCGTTGACGCTAATTGATGTCGGACCGAAAACAAAGGAAGCCGCTGATGTGCTGCGCGAAAAACTTCGGAAAAACGGCGTGTCATTTAAAGATATTCGGCGCATCGTTTTGACTCACGCTCACGAAGACCATTGCGGACTGGCAAAACAGGTACGCGATGAAGCGAAAAATGCCGAAATTTTCGTTCACAATTGGGAAACAGGACATCTTTTCGGCAGACTTGCCCGCGAAGAACATCAAAATCTATTGATCCGCGCCGGAGTTCCGGCGACGGTTTTCCAAGAAATACAAAATATCTATAAGGAAGTTTCACTTTTGACCGACACGCTTGCCGAAGGCGAATTTTCGGAGTTGTGTGATGAAATGGAACTCGATTTCACGAGCGGAACTTTGAAAGTTCTGCACACGCCCGGACATACGCCGGGTTCTTGTTCGTTTCTCCGCGAAGCTAACCGAACATTGATTGCCGGAGATTGTGTTCTCAAACGCATCACGCCGAATCCGATAATTTCGCCCGACCCGATTGATAAAACAAAGCGTTTCAAATCATTGGCGGAATATCTGGTCAGTCTGGCGAAAATTCGTAATTATGCGCCGACTATTATTCACGGCGGTCACGGCGAACCGATTCACGATTTTGAAGAAATTTTTCATCGCTACGTTCGTGCGATTGATGAAAGACAGAAAAATGTTGTCGGGATTGTCGAAAAAAATAGCATAACGGCTTTTGAAGTCGCGCAGAAACTTTTCCCGAATGCGATTGGAAAGGATGTTCACGGTCTTTTAGCGATTTCCGAAGCGGTTGCTCATCTCGATTATGCGGAATCGGAAGGTAAAATTTCTGTGGAACTTAAAGACGGTATAGAGTATTACAAAAAATAAAAAATTATTGAAAAAGACGTTCTCGGTAAATTTGTGCAATAATCAATTTGCAGGATTCTGCAAACAAACAAGGAGGAAATCAATTAAAATATGAATGATACGACAGTAACAAAAGTAGATTCGGACAATTCGCCGAGCGGCGAATTGGGACAAAAATATATGGCATCGGGCAAATCCATAGCGATGCGCCTGTGGGAAAACGAACAGCCGAACGATGACAAGGAAATGCACACCCGCGATTACGAAACCGTCGGTTATGTAATTTCAGGCAAAGCCGAACTGCACCTCGAAGGACAAATTGTTTTGCTCAACAAAGGTGATTCTTATGTAGTTCCGAAAGGCGCGTCGCATAAATATAAAATTCTCGAATCGTTCACGGCAGTCGAAGCCACGCATCCGCCCGCGCACGTTCACGGACGCGATGAAGAATAATTTTAAAGTCTAAAACTATAAAAACCCTGCACGAGAAATCGGCAGGGTTTTTCTATATCAGAATTCCTTGTTTCTTTATTTTATCATTTTCTTTTTTCGTATCTTTCGTGTGTTTCGCAGGCAAATTTCTTTAACCGGAAACTCGGGTTAGATACAATTTCATTCCGCGATGCGTTCCCTGAAAACCTAAATTTTCATAAAACCGCTGCGCGTCCGTGCGTTCGCTGTTGGTCGTCAGTTGCAGGATATGACAATTTTCCCGCCGTGCGCGTTCGATTGCCCACAGCATCAGTTCTTTGCCGATGCCGCAGCCGCGATATTTTTTATCAACTCTGACCGATTCGACGATGGCGCGTTTGCCGCCTTGAAAACTGATTGACGGCGTAAATGTGATCTGCAACGCGCCGACGATCTCGCCGTCATTTTCCGCCACGATCAACTCGTTATTTTTGTCGGCTTCGATTTCCTCAAACGCCCTCATATAACTTTCGGGCAAAGGATTTTCATATCGTTCCCGCTGTTTGCCGAGAAAATCATCGGCGAGCATTTGAACTATTTTCGGCAAATCTTCATGTGTTGCTTGGCGGAATTTAAGATTCATAAATTAAAATGTTCTCACAGTTTCACCATTATCGTTCTTGAAAATCAATTCTTCATTACCTTTTACTCTCTCGATAGAATTTATTCCGATAAATTCTTTAATAGATTTATCAACAGTATCTGAAATTTGATAATGCTCTATTTTCCAAACAACTCTCCAATTTTCTTGCGAATCTGGTTCGATAAAAATATGTTCCGTATAGGAAACATCAATTCCTTGAAGTTTATGTTTAATGTAACCGCGTTTTTTATTATTCCAATGTTCCCAAATAAAATTACGCATCTTTCTCTCAATACATTTGTAATTGTTACATTTTGATGTGTCTGTTTTTTCGTAAAGTGAAATATCTCGACCTTGAAATATATCGTCATTAGTTATTTCACCCGCTATCTTTGTTATTTTTAAATTGGGATCAGTAGAAACTTTTGGTGTTTTGCTTAATTCAGGTGCAGTTATTCCCCAATCCTGATTTACCGTCTGAAGAGAATTTGCTTTTGTTAAATCTGCATTTTGATTATTTGATGAACAAGAGAAATTCAGCAAAATCATCATTGCTAAAATAATTTTTAAACTAATGTTCATAAATTCTCCTTTTTAATCTTCAACGACCAAACCATCATAACCAAACTGCACATTATCGGGAAGCAATTTGGAGTCGCGTTGATACATAATATCGTGATTCAGATGCGTTAAAAAAGCGCGTTTCGGTTTGATTCGTTCGATATATTCGAGTGCTTCGTTTAAGCCGAGATGCGTCGAATGCGGTTTGATTCGCACGCAATCTAAAACCAGCACATCGAGATCACGAAGTCCGTCAATTGATTCGTCCGAAATAAAATTCAAATCGGTGGCATACGCAAAATCGTTAAAACGGTAAGCGATGACGGGAAGTTTGCCGTGAATGACTTCGAGCGGCATTACCAGCAAATCTTTGCCGATGCAGAAAGGCGCGTTTTTTACAACAGTGTGCGGAATAAGCTGCGGCAGACCGCCGCCGAAATGTGTCGGTTGGAAGATATATTGAAATATGCGGCGCAAATCCTTCCACGCAATTTCGTCGGCGTAAATTCCCATTGCGCCGTAACGAAAATTGAGCGGGCGAATGTCGTCCAAACCGAAAACGTGGTCAACGTGGCAATGCGTTATCAAAACCGCGTCCAAGTATTTTATGTTTGCCCGCAAAGCCTGTTGGCGAAAATCAATCGAAGTGTCAACGAGAATCGTTTTGCCGTTATGCTCAATAAGAATCGAAACGCGCAAACGCTTATCTTTCGGGTCGTTTGAAAGACAAGTTTCGCAATCGCAACCGACTGACGGAACGCCCGTTGATGTTCCCGTTCCTAAAAATGTTAGTTTCATATTTTAAATTTCACCGATTTTTTTGAGAAATTCAAACGGTGTAACAATTTCAAAACGAAAACCTTTTAATTCTGATTTCGGAATTTCCAAAAGGTCTTTATCCAACGTGATGAGAAATTTTGCATTTCCGATATGCGCCGTATCGAGCAGCATATTATCCTTCGGATCGCGGCTTAAATAAAAGTGTTTGCCGAGATTAACGCGGGTAATGTATGAAGCGGTTGCAAGCCGATTTGTTAAAGTTTCTAAACGGGAATCCGAAATATTTATATAGTTTTCAAAACATACAAATATTCGTCTTGCAGCGGTTGGCTGAGGATTAGTTGAATTTTTCGATATTCCTGCCATAAGTCAATCACGCGCCGATTTATACCGTAACGATTATGTTTGATAAACCGCGTAATAAAAAGATTCGTATCAAAAACGGAAGGAATTCGATCTTTCTTTAATGCCAAAATCAATTCCTCATTTTCTCGAGTCGGGCGCGTCGAACGAGTTCAACCGCGTCGTCTTCCGTGTATTCGCTGTTAAAACCTTCTTCGGCGATTTTGTCGAACAAAACCGAATCGGAACGGGATTTGATATATTCTTTGAGAAAGTCCGTTAGAAGTTCCAACGGACTTTCTTTTTCGGCTTTTGCTAACGCCTCAAACTCGCGCCATAATTCTGTTTTGAATATTTCTACATTCTGCATAATTCCATAAACTATTTCTTCCCAAGAATGTCATTAGCGGAAAATTTCTGAGCGGCTTGCGCCTTTAGTTTTTCTTCCGTCATCCGCACGAGTTGGACATACTGCATTCGCAAATCGCCTAAAAGTCCTTCGAGCAGCTTAGCTTCCTGCGGAAGCAAATTGCCGTTTGTTTTTTCACTCAGCATTGCCAGCACGTCAATCCAATATTTTCCGGTTTCCAAATCAACCGAACGCTGTCCGGTTGCCGGATTCGGTGCCGCGCCTAAGGATGCGGCGGCTTGTGAAGCCAGCGTCATCATAAAATTGACAAAACTCGCCGGATCGTCCGCGCCGGGAAAGTTTTCCGGGTCAAAATCCTCTTCCGTGAGTTCGGTTTCAGCTTCGGCTTGGACTTGTTTTTCGACTGATGCTTCGTCATAAGCTGCCGCCGTTTCCTCATCAAGCTCATAAATCGGCGTTTCTTCCTGTTTCGGCTTTTCCGTTTCGAGTTCGACACCTTCGCGCACACTTCCGTCGAGATTAAATTTGCGTTTGTCCGTAACTTTCACGGCAGGTTGTTCTTCGTTGTTCAAATCTTCTTTTCCAATCATTGCTTTTCCTTATAAATGTTAAAAATTGATATTTCGATATTAGCATTTTGGCGAAAGAAAGTTCAAAATCGCATTAGTTCGTAAATCGTGAATCGTAAATCGTAACTTGTTTTAAAATTCTTGCGATTTACGATTCACGATTTACGATTCACGAACTAATATGTCTGAAAAATTTGATGAACTTACGAATGTGATGGCGCGGTTACGTGCGCCGGGCGGTTGTCCTTGGGACAGAGAACAAACTTATGCTTCGTTGGCGCAATATCTTTTAGAAGAAGCCCATGAAGCGTTTGACGCGATTCAGGAAGCGAACGAAACGGGCGACACCACGAATTTACGCGAAGAACTCGGCGATGTGCTTTTGCAGGTCGTTTTTCATTCGACGATTGCGGCGGAAAAAGGCAATTTTACAATTGACGAAGTTGTTGAAGGCGTAACCAATAAATTGATTTTGCGTCATCCGCACGTTTTCGGCGACAAAAAACTCGAAACGGCAAACGATGTTTTAAACAATTGGGATGAACTAAAAAAGTCGGAACGCGCCGCTTCCGGCAAAAAGGAAAAGCAGAGAGATTCGATTTTAGAAGATGTTCCGCTTAATTTTCCCGCTTTGCTCGAAGGTCAAAAATTGACAAAAAAAGCTGCCAAAGTCGGTTTTGACTGGGAAAATTCGGAACAGATTTTTGATAAACTGGACGAAGAAGTCGGCGAACTCAAAACTGCTTTGTCTGAAAACAAAATTGAGGAAATCGGCGAGGAAATCGGCGATATTTTATTTGTTGTTTTGAATCTGGCACGGAAGCTGGAAATTGATGCCGAAACCGCTTTGAAAAAGACGAATCGGAAGTTTCGCAAGCGGTTTGCTTTTATCGAAAAAGAATTAAAAAAAGACGGCAAATCTTTGGAAAATACAAGTTTGCAGGAAATGGACGCGCTTTGGAACGAGGCGAAAACAAATCAACTGTAATAATTTTAACGAATTCGGCGTTAATAAAATTTAAAACTAAAAAAGATGTAAAAAGTATTGACTTTATTCTCTCAAAGTATTAACTTAGAACAAATTTATAAGAAATCAATTACAATAAATTTCAAACTAAAAAATCAAAGGAGTTTCAGAAATGAAGAAAAACACAAATGCAACTTGGCTTCGCCACACTTTAACATTTTGCTTAATGCTGGCTGTTTTTAGCACTTATACGATGACCGCTTCGGCTATGCCGGATAACAAACCACTGATGGGAGAACTTATAGTTTCCGGTCATAATGTGAACGATACCGGAATTTCGGCGACTATTAACGGAGAACCGGCTTTCAGCGGACGCACATTTTTTTCGTCCGGTACGATCACGACTGCGGAAAATATATCCGCCACCATTAAATTAGGAAAATTAGGCTTTATCAATCTGATGCCTAACTCGAATTTGAGTCTGAGTTTCAGCGAAAATAAAATTTCGGGAACATTGTCCGCCGGACAAATTAAAGTTTTTAACAACGAAGGTGTTGAAGTAAATATTCAAACTCCTGACAGCTTAATCAGCAATGAAGCACAACAAAAAGGTGTTTTCAGTGTTGATGTTCAATCGGGAACGACAAATGCTTTTGCCGAAACAGGCGCGGTTTATATGAACAATGGAACAACGGTTGTTCCGGTACAAGCCGCTCAAGACGATGATAATGACACTGACGGAAACAGCGCGTTGGCTCCGCTTATTATTCTTGGTGGAGCTGTTGCCGCCGCCATAATTTATGTCGCTGTCAAAGACGGCAATAATGACGGTGCATTTATCAGCCCGAGAAGATAAAATCCTCTTGAATTAATTTACAAAATAAAAAACATCCGCTGTAATTTAGCGGATGTTTTTTATTTTGCCAATCAAAATTTGCTTAATAACGTCCGCCGAATTCATGATTGATATATGCCGACACATTCGCCGTTGCCGAAATTAAACCTCACTGAACTTCGCCGCCGATTTCCGAAAACGGTTGAAAATCTGGCGCATCTTCCGAATCGTGAAGCGTGGCTCAACCGCATTTGGGAAATCGAACAGCGTTGGCAGATATTTCGTGAAAATCCAGACAAAACGAACGAAGTAATATTATTTGACGATGCGCCGAAAAACTTGGAAATTGAAGACGAATTTGAAATAATTTACGCCGGCGGAACGCTCGGCTTGCTTCACGCGGCTGTAATGGCGACAAAATACAATCGTAAAGTTTTGGTCTTCGACGCACACACAGTCGGCAAAACACACCGCGATTGGAACATTTCCGATGCGGAATTACAGGAATTTTTCCAAACCGGACTTTTCACCGGAGAAGAAATCGAAACCGCCGTTGCAAATCGTTATAAAACCGGTTTTGTTAAATTTTACGACGCAAACTCCAAAATAAACACGCCGCCGCTTTTTATGGACAATGTTCTGGACGTTGCGCTCGAAGCCGACAAATTGCTGCATCTGGCGGTTGAAAAATTCAAAACTTACAACTCGAAAATTATCAATAATCTGCGTTTCATTCGCGCTTACGTTAATAAAGATAAGGTTTTTGTCGAATGCGAGAATACGACGGACGGAAAGCGGAGAATTTTCGCCGCCAAACTTTTTGTTGACGCTTGCGG
>JBBPXX010000096.1:0-24972 GCA_038200505.1 Pyrinomonadales bacterium
ACTGACGAAAGAGAATATCTCGGACGTAATAATGGAGATTGCCTGTGGATTGCACAATCTGCGAGTTACATTTCGCCAGCCAATGCAAACGATTGATCTTACAAATGTTGAGGAATTATCTTATTTCAAATAATGTCTAAAGTATATTTTGAATCGGTGGAAACGAAATTATCATTAAAAGATATTTACGATCTGGTTGAATTTGAAACTGAAGAGATTTTATGATTCGGGAGAAAATTAAGATGTCGGCAATACCGGAAAGTAAAAAATATACACCCGCAGAATATCTGGCTTTGGAAGAAAAAGCCGAATATCGGAGCGAATATGAAAACGGTGAAATCGTCGCAATGGCGGGCGGTTCGCTAAATCACGCTCGAATTACTTCCAATATTGACCGTTCATTCGGTAACAAACTCGACAAAAAGTGTGAGTCGTTCACAACCGATGTCAAAGTTCGGGTTGAAAGTTACCGAAAATTTTATTACCCGGACGTTTTGGTAATTTGCGATGAGCCGGAATTTTATAAAAAGCGTAACGATACGATTATAAATCCGATTTTGATCGTTGAAGTTTTATCCGACAGTACGGAAGCCAAAGATCGCGGCGAGAAATTTGCGGCTTATCAAACTTTGGAAACTTTGCAGGAATATATTCTGGTTTCGCAGGACAAAGCTAAAGTCGAACAACTTAAACGTGAAAACGACGGAACCTGGAAATATCAGGCGACAATCGGTTTGAAAAGTCGCGTGAAATTCACTTCAATCGAGGTTGAACTGGAATTAAACGAAATTTATCAGCGAGTAGAAATTAAATAAATTTATGAGCGAAACAAACGGAAACGGAGAAAAAAAGAAATTAACAAATCCACCGAAAACGGTTGTGATAACTATTCAGCGGCGTGAAAACCCCGACGCGGCGAGTTATACGGAAACTTTTGAAATTCCGTATCGCAAAAATTTGAATGTCATTTCTGCGCTGATGGACATTCGCAAAAATCCCGTTACCAAAGACGGCAAACAAACTACGCCGCCGGTTTGGGATATGAATTGTCTGGAACAGGTTTGCGGAATCTGCACGATGGTTATTAACGGGCGCGTGCGTCAATCGTGTTCGGCTTTAATTGATGAAATTCTGGTTGATTCGGGCGGAAACACTGTAACGCTCGAACCGATGTCGAAGTTTCCGAACGTGCGCGATTTAGTCGTTGACCGTTCGCGGATGTTCAATCATTTGAAGCAAGTTCACGCTTGGATCGAACTCGACGGCAGTTATGATTTGGGTCCGGGACCGCACACTTCGCAGGAAACGCAAGCCGAACGCTACGCTTATTCGCGCTGTATGACGTGCGGCTGTTGCTTGGAAGCGTGTCCGCAGTACCACGATGATAATTACATCGGACCGCAGGCGATTGCACAGGCGCGGCTCTTTAATATGCACCCGACCGGGAAAATTACGATTGACGAACGGCTCGAAGGTTTGACGCAGGACGATGGAATAACTAATTGCGGCAACGCGCAAAATTGTATCCAGGTTTGTCCGATGGGAATTCCGTTGACACGCGCGATTTATGAAACCAATCGGGACATAACCGTCAACGCTTTGTTCGGCTGGCTGCGAAAATAACGATTTATTCCAAGTCCAAAATCAAAAGTCCAAAGCCGGTTTATGTCTGACTTTGGACTTTTAATTTTTACAAAGCCGCCAGAGTTTTATTGTCAATCGTGCCGCGCAAAAAATTGTCATTTTGGCTGTGGTCGCGGTAGCGGACTTTTTTCTCCAATTTTTCGATGATGGCGTGAGCAAATTTCGTATTATTTTCGAGATTTCTGGCACTTCCCAAACCTCCGGGACTCAACACATTTATTTCCATCAGTTTGTTGCCGACAATATCCAGACCGACCATAAACATTCCGTCGGCGACGAGTTTCGGGCGGACAACTTCGGCGATGTGCAGAATTTCGTCGTCAATTTTCGCTTTGGCGATAGAACCGCCGGAACTCAAATTACTGCGGGCAGAACCGCTTTTGCTGACTCTTTTAAAAGCTGCATAATGTCCGTCAACTTTAAGCGGCTTGCCATTGACGACGAATAGCCGCGTGTCGCCGTCTTTGGCGGCTTCGAGATATTCCTGAGCGATCACATAACCGTCGCGTGTGATGGCTTCAATCATCTGAGTGATATTGGCTTTTTCTTCGGGTTTGACGAGAAAAACGCCCGTCCCGCCCGAACCTTGAAGCGGTTTGAGAATCGCTCTGCCTCCTTCGTCTTTGATAAATTTTTGAATCTCGTTTAGGTTGCGTGTGATGAGCGTCCGCGGGCGGACTTCAGGCGGAAAATGTTGGAAATACATTTTGTTTAACGCGCTCGATAAAGTTCCGGGATCGTTCAGAACGATTACACCGTGCCGTAAAGCAAGTTCACCGAAATTTATCCCCGCAGTTTGCGCCCAAGTTCTTTCCGCGTCGTCTGCCGGATCGTTTCTGAGCATCAAAATATCCAAATCGGCGACTCTAATCCGCTCGTTGTAAGCCTTATCGCTTAACAAATCTTTCAAGTAAGTTTCACCGTTTTTGTGTTTTTGTCCTTTTGTCATTCGCGCTCTCGCCCGAACGTGATCGTCAACCTCGGTGGCAAAATCCCCGACTCCGATTGTCCAAGCCTCGTGTCCCATTTCGCGTGCGGCTCTGGCAATCCGCGTCGTTGTATAACGCGGATGCTCCGTTTTTACGTCATTTACTACAAAACCAATTTTCATATAATTATTTTTTCTCCTTTTTTACGATAAACCGTTCTCAAATCAAATCTAATATCGAAGAGTTTTCCTTGACTTTTTCCAACCGTTCGGCAGTTTCGGGAAATGTCATATAACGCGGCACGAGCGGCGCGGGACGCAAAACTTCGCGCCATTGCAGTTCGCGGATAATCGAAACGTGTTCGGGTCCCATCTTTCCGACGAAAAGCGTTTCGATGTCGCCGCCGCCGCCGATGTAATTTAGAACTTCTACCAAACCGCGCAGATAAACCGCGTCTTTCGTCAAACCGCCGCCGCGAAAAACGCGCATTGCGACGTTAAAAGCCGAACGCGAGCCGAATTTATACTTTTTGTGAAGTTCGTTAAAAACTTCGCAAAAGTTGTGTCCGTTTGTCAGACGGCGAACGGCGATAACTCTCGCGGCGAGCGTTCTAAGCCGCCCGAAGCTCAAACCGCCGACCAAATATTCGGCGAAAACCGCCAAACCTTCCTGTAATTGCTCGTAGCCGGGAAGTCCTGAATAAAGAAGTTTCAAAGGCTGCGAACGCCCGTTAAAATAAGTTACCGAATGTGTGCCGATTTCGTGCTGAATCAGAGCGTTGATTCGCGCACGGGAAATTCCCGTGCGATGTCCGATCATTAAATTCCCGTGCGAAACCATCAAACCCGGCGGCGTGTCTTCGCGGATCTCGACTTTTGCCGTCATTTCCGGGTAAATTTCGCGGTAATAATCTACCTCATTTCTCGCAATTTCCGCGATTTCACGCGCTTCTACTTTCCCGCCGCCGCCTTCCGAACGCTTCGGCTTTCTCAAGATTTTCCCGGCTAATTCCATCAGTTCGTCTTCAACAGGCGGAAAAAGCTGCAAACTCTCATAAAGAAAGCGCGGCGTGTTGCGGTCTTCGATAAGCGTAATCTGCCTGTCGAGTTCGATGCGTTTGTCGCGCAGAAGATACGCCATCGTCGGGTCTTCGATGTCGTCAAACGAAATTTTATAAAGTTTTCGTTTCAAATCGTCCGGGTCAATCGCCAGCAGTCGGTAATGAAAAACGGGTTCTTTTTCAAAACTGCTTTTCTTAAATTCTCTGTAAGCCTGACTCGAATTAACCGGCGTAACCGCCATTAAATAGTTGAACTTATCGCTCAAAGCGGAAAGTTCCGCGTCTGCCGACCAAACGGCATCAACCACCGAACGCCGTCCAAGCATCTGCGGTTTTGTCGGACGTTCCGGCGTTTGAACGTGGACGAATTCAAAAAACGTCTGCTGCAAAGCGTTCGACAACTTTCGACGCAAGTCGCGCAAAATCGAAAGATAAATTTCTCCTGTTTCCACATCACGGTAAATTGGTGAAATTTCCAGACCAATTAACAAACAACTCAGATTTAAAATCGTTTTATGGTTCAAAAGCGGCTTCATTTTCGGCGGCGCAATTCTTTCTTCGACAACAATTTCGACTTCGTTCCGACAATTGGAAATTTCCAGACATTCGAGCGATTCTTTTAAAGTTTCGATGGTCGAAGGAAGTTCTTTTGTTTTATCGGTAAAAATACGAAACTTCGCTTTTGAATCGGTGGTAAAACTGCCGAATGTTTCTTCTAATTGCGCCGCCCAAACTTCGATTATCAAAAACGCGCCGAATTTGTCGGCTAAAGTTTTGGAAATATTTTCAACCAGCGCACCCAGATTTTGTTTGGATTCCAGAGTTTCGCCCATTGAAATCAAATAAGCCGCTTCACCCAAAATCAGATGCGCCGTGCCTTTATCATTGCGTCCTTTCGGCTTTCGATAAACACACAAAAACGGCAGCGGACGATCAATACTCAAGCGTCCTTTTTTGGCAATATTTCTGCGAATCGGATGGTTTTCCGTAAGTTTTTGCACGACATCATCAATCATCTCCCGATTGATAAAATCATCATTTTCTACTTTTTTAGTTTCCGCACGACTCATAATTTCTTCAACTCTTCCAAAACACCCGGCACAGTCGAACTCAACGCTTCGTGAATCGCTTTGACCATTCTCTCATCCTTTTTGCCCGTCCATTCCTCCATCCAAAACTTCTTAAATTCAATCGCCAAACCGCAACCGTTTTCGGTAAAATTTTCGTGCAGCCATTTAACCTGATTTCCGCCTTTGAATTTCACATTTTCGCGCACATCCAATTTTCTTCCCATAAAATCGAATTCGCGCAAATCCTTAATAAAATGGTCAATTAAAGAACCCCATTTTTCGCGGTCGAGCGTTCCCGTTCCGATATTTACTTCGGGATTTTCTTGGGCGGATTCCGGCAGAGCGTCCGCGCCGTTGCGTTTGTGGTTGTAACTATGAATATCGTAGAGAACAAATTTTCCGTGTTTTTCCTGAGTTTCTGTAAAAATTCTTTTTATCAGCGAATAATAAGCGTCGTATTCCTTCAAAGATTTTTCAATAATTTCATCCGAAGGTTTTTCCTTCCAAACTTCCAAACCCCAGCAATCATCGGGCGTAACATAAACCGCCTTTTCACGCGGACGATTCAGATCAACTTCAAAACGCGAACGCAGAGCGACGATTTGCGTTTCGGCGACATCAACCCAACTGCTCGTGTAAGGGTCTTCTTCGCGCAGACGATCACGTTCGCTCAACTTCATAATCGCAGCAACTTCATCCCGCAAATCGTGTCCGTCGTGAATCGCTGTTGCAATTAGCGGACTGCCGCCTTTTTTTATTGTCCAAATGTGGTTTTCATTTTCGATTTCTGCCGGATTTTTCATAGTTTTGCTTGTAAATCTTAAATTTATTTACTAAGAAATTTTTCATTAATTTTTTCTCCGTGCGAATATTTTGCAGAGTCAATCATAAATGCGGCAATCATTTACTGCAAACTAAAAATTACTTTGGAATTTCACTAAAAAGTTTTGCCAAATCGTTTAATTGATAATGAGCATTCAAACCACTCGGATTCGGCAGCAGCCAGATTTTCGTTTCGCCGATTTTTTCTTCCTGCAAACCCAAGTGCGCCTTTTTATTTTGAAAAGCAATGCGAAATGCGCCGATTCCCAAAACAGCTAAATTTTGCGGTTTATACTTTTTTATTTTTTTGATAAGTATTTTTCCGCCTTGAACGATTTCCTCATTCGACAATTCATCGGCGCGGGCAGTCGTGCGTTTGCAAAATGAAGTAATACCGTAGCCGTTTTCAAGCAATTCGTGTTCTTCCGACGGATGCAGAATGCGGTCTGAAAAACCGGCAAGATGCAGAGCCTTCCAAAAACGATTGCCCGGTTTGGCGAAATGTAAGCCGGTTGCGCCCGACCACATTCCGGGATTGATTCCGCAAAATAAAACCTTCAAATTGTAATCAATCAAATCTTCGGTCGTGCGGTTTATCGCGTCGCGCAAGTCCTCTTTGCTCGGTTTAAAGTTTTTCATATTTGTAAATTCATTTTCGCCGATTCTGTAAACACTTGTCTAATGATAAAATTTCAGCATAAACGATGGCGGAAAAATCACAAACAATCGTCGAATTTCGGCGCGTCAATTTTGAAATCGGCAGTTTAAAGATTCTCGATGAACTGAATTTGCAGATAAACAAAGGCGAAACGCTCGTTTTGCTCGGCGAATCAGGTTGCGGAAAAACGACGACTTTAAAGTTGATAAATCGTTTGATCGAACCGACTGGCGGCGAAGTTTTAGTTGAAGGAAAAGCGACAACCGATTGGAACGCGATAAAATTGCGCCGCAGAATCGGTTATGTTTTGCAGGAAGCCGGACTTTTTCCGCATTTTACGATTCGGGAAAACGTCGCGCTCGTGCCGAATCTCGAAAATCAAGATAAAATCAGCGAAAGAGTTGATGAAATGCTCGAACTCGTCGGTTTAAATCCCGACAAATTTTCAGACAGATTTCCGCACGAACTTTCCGGCGGTCAGCGTCAGCGCGTCGGAGTCGCCAGAGCGTTGGCGGCAAATCCCGATTTGCTTCTGTTGGACGAACCTTTCGGCGCGTTGGACGCGATTACGCGAACAAATCTGCAAAAGGAATTTGCAAAACTTGTCAGAGAATTGGGCAAAACAGCGGTTTTTGTAACCCACGATTTGCACGAAGCCTTTATTTTGGGCTCGCGCATCGCGCTAATGGACAATGGAAAATTCGCTTTGGTTGATACGCCGGAAAATTTTTTAAAATCGGATTTACCATTGGTTCAAGCATATTTGGAAACGATTGAATTTCAAAAGTAATTTCCCGCAAAGGCGCAAAGTTGCAAAGTTAGTAGGTTTAATTTAATCTGTCCGGCTAAATTTTCTTGGCGAACTTTGCGCCTTTGCGGGAAACAAATTTATGTCTTTTTTCGAGTTTCTCCAACAAAATTGGTCTGAAATTTTTGCCTTAACACGCGAACATCTTTGGCTTGTCCTTATCTCAACCGCGCTCGCCGTATTAATCGGCGTTCCGGTTGGCATTTTGCTGACGCGGCGAAAATCTTTGCAGACTCCGATTTTGGGAATCGCCAATATTTTGCAGACAGTTCCGTCGCTTGCGTTGTTCGGTCTGCTGATTCCGATTCCGTTTATCGGCGGCATCGGCGCGAAATCGGCGATTATCGCGCTGACGCTTTATTCGTTTTTGCCGATTATTCGCAACACCGTAACGGGAATTTCGGGCGTTGACGCGAAAATCAAAGAAGCGGCGACGGCGATGGGAATGACCGATTGGCAAATTTTGAAAATGGTCGAACTGCCGCTTGCCGCGCCCGTGATCTTGACCGGAATTCGTGTCGCGGTCGTCATCGCCGTCGGCGTGGCGACAATTGCGGCGGCAATCGGCGCGGGCGGTTTGGGAACTTATATTTTTCGAGGTTTGCGGCAAAATGATAATAATTTACTGCTTGCGGGAGCACTTTTTTCAGCGATTTTGGCGTTGATCGCCGATTTTGCGCTCGGACAAATCGGGAAACTTTACGCACTGCAAAATGTGCAAAATAAAGCGGCGCACAAAAGAAGAAAATTCATTTTAGTCGGCGCGGCGGCTTTAATTATTGCGGTTTTGGGATTTTCACTTATTTCAAATCTCAAATCACAAACTCAAAATTCCGCAAATCAAACAATTCGCGTCGGCTCGAAGGATTTCACCGAATCGGTAATTCTGGCGGAAATACTTTCGCAAATGTTGGAGAAGAAGGGAATTCAGGTCGAACGTCAATTTGAACTCGGCGGAAATCTCGCACACGACGCGCTGCTTTCAAACCAAATTGACGTTTACCCGGAATACACCGGAACGGCTTTTACGGCGATTTTGAATCATCTGCCGATTACCGACACGGACGCGGTTTATAATCAAACGAAATCTGAATATGCCGAAAAGTTTAACTTAATTGTCAGTCCGCCGCTCGGTTTTTCAAATGATTTTGCAATTTTGGTGCGCGGCGATGTAGCGCGAAAAAACAATCTGCAAACAATTTCCGATGCCGTGCCGCTTTCAAAAAATTGGCAAGCCGGTTTCGGACAGGATTTTATGTCGCGCCCGGATGGTTACGACGGATTTTCAAAAGCCTATAATTTTAACTTCTCGAAACAGCCGCGTGAAATGGATTTGGCACTGACTTATCGCGCTTTGCAGTCGGGACAAGTTGATTTAATTGCCGGAAACTCAACCGACGGTTTGATTTCCGTACTCGATTTGTTTCAACTTGCCGACGACAAAAAATATTTCCCGCCGTATCAGGCAGTTTTTATTGCGCGTCAAGATAAAGATAAACTTTTACGCGAAACTTTCGAGCAATTAAAAAATGCCATCTCAACCGATGAAATGCGCCGCTTGAACTATGCAGTTGACGGCGAAAACATTGTTCCGCGCGATGCGGCAAAAAATTGGTTAATGCGTTTTCAATAGAAACGGCAGCACCGAATATTAAAAAAAACTTAACAAAATTGAAATTAATTTTGTTCCTAAACTCGCAATTCGATTATTCTTCCAATAAGTTAAAAAAGATTTACACTTTTTAAACAAACTGAGTTATAATCTTTTTGCTGAAAAACATTTTTCAGCAAAACCTCAAAATTACTTACTCAAACTACATTTAGTTTCGGAGAAAAAAGCAATGTCTAAATGGATTTTTCGGACAAATTCAAGCCAATTTATCTTTGTATCTGCAATAATATTATTGCTTTTGTTTATTAGCGGATGCAGAGTTGAAGCCGCTAAAGAAAAAAACTTAGGTGAAAAGGCAGGTATTCAACCTGCCGAAAAAATCGAATCAGCGAAAAATTCGGGAGGCAAAACAAAAATTACAATTTTGCCAAACTCTCCGGCTGATACGGTCAGAATTTTTTACAAAAATCTGCGCGAACAGCGGTTTCGTGAAGCATTATTTTTAACGAATCTGCGTCCGGCGATTGAAGGCTTAACGGAAAATGAATTAAAAGATTTGCAAATTGATTTTGCGCCGCTTGCCGGTCAGATTCCGGCTGATGTTTCGATAAACGGCGAGATAATTGTTGAGAATAATGCAACTGTAACCGCCAAATTGCCTGACAATGACACCGATCAATTAGGATTGCAGGAAATAAAATTGCGGCGGGAAAATGATGTTTGGGTGATTTTGACGGTTGACGAAGAAGCGGAAAAAGAAATTAAAAAGGAAGGAAAAAATTACTTTTTCGCGCTGAAAATCGAAACCCACCAACAGGAAGCAAAAGCGATGCTTAACCGGATTGACAAGGCGCAAATGATTTTTGCAATGCAGAATAAAGGTATTTACGGCGACATTCCGGCTTTGATCGGCAGCGAATTCCTCCCCGAAGATATTCAAACACCCGAAACAACCGGATATACTTACAAAATATATCTTTCAACCGACAAAAAAAGTTTTACAGCGACGGCTGAACCGGCTGTCTATGGCAAAACCGGCAAATTATCTTTTTGGTATGAAGTTAACGGCAGCAAAACTTCTTCTTTGCACAATAAAGACAATAATGGGAAACATCTCGATTTTGTAAAAAAATAAAAAAATCAACGAAAATTTGAAATTATGTGTTGAAATTTAGAACGAAAAGGTTTATAAGTAGTTAATCCGATAAAAATTATTTTCAATCCGACCGACAAATTTAGAACAGTCTATTTTTAGATTTTCCGACAAAATCTAATTAAAAATAATCAAATGATAAGAGAACTTTTTGCAAACTTTAACAAATCATTAGCCAAACGTGTCGTTTGTTCACGTTTTTCGTATCAAGTGCCGATCAAATTAACCTTTGAACAAAACAATAAAACCGGCAAACTGCAAATGCCGCGAGTTCCGCTTTATATCAATGGCGAAACCAAGGATTTGAGTCAGTCGGGCATTGGTTTTCTGGTTTCTTCAATTCGCCTTCAGGAAAATTATCTGGTCGGCGAAGATCGTGTTTTAAATGCCGAACTCGATCTGCCGAACGGTAAAATAAGTATGAAAGTTGTCGGGCGGAGATATGAACAAGTTGACGGAACTGCTTCTTCGGGCAAATTTATAATCGGCGCGAAAATCGTGCAGATTTCCGATGAATGCAAGGAATTTTACGAAGATTTTTTGCGAAACGGCAGCAAACTATCGCAATCCAAAGTCTTGAAATTCGGCGTTGACCAAAGCTGAAATAACCGTGAATTTTTAATGACTAAGTTTTTGCCTCTATTATTTCTCCATTTAACAGCGTAATTTTTAAGTTTTGCTGCTGCAACATCGCTATTTTATCTTTCTAATTTGGTGTAGCCGACTTTGGAACTTCATTTCTTTGCCCCTTCCGTCAACCTTGAATTTTAGACCGATACCGATTCCATTGACTGTTTTTGGAAAACTTTGATCCTTTACGAAAAGATAAAAAAAATCGGCTGAAAAGTTTTTATTAAATTTTTTGTTGATTCCCGCAAAAAATTCATTTCGTGTCCAATCGTGCGCCTGAAAATCATAATAAGGTTCGTCGGAAACAAACGGCGTAAAAATTTCCTTTTTACTTTTAGTAACTGGAATATTTAAGCGAAGTCTGTTTTTGTATCGAACGGAATCACTGCGCGAATTTCGCAGACGATATTCTATTTGATTGCGGTCATTCAAAGAAAAATATTTCCATTTATTTTCCAAAACGACGGCAAACCGAAAGCGGCTTTCATAATCTCTTCTGTTTTTAGTCGGCTGAGTTCCGCGATAAAAAACGTCCGGCGCAAAACTAATATATTTGTTTAATCGATAATTAAAACCGAGTCCGATTCGTTCATCAACCGGACGCGAAACATTTTGACCGAAGCGCAAAGTTCCGTTGATAGAAACCGCCATCCGCTCAAATTCTTTGCCGTTTTTGTCTGTTGATTTTTTCAACGGAACTGAAACGGAAGTTTCGTTCCAAATTTGGAAATCGCTTCTGATTGGCGTACTTTGTGAAAATAACGATGTTGAAAATATAAAAACGAAAATTAACGCCGGTAAAATTAAACTTTTCATTGAAAATTAAATTATGTAACAAGTTTGTTACAAACAAAATAATTGGTTTCAATGAAAATTACAAACCGAGAATAAACCCGCAGATAATGAACGTAATGCCGAACGCCAACGGCAAAAAATGTTTGCGGTCAATCATATCGCCTTTTTTGAGAAGACGGTGAAAAATCGTAAAAGCCGGCAGAGCAACGCTTCCGACCATTCCGCCGAGAAGTGCGCCGAAAAACGCGCCGATGATTACAATGATAATGCCGCCCGCGCCGCCTGTTATAATTCCCCAAAAAGCACCGATAAAAGGCAGCAACAGAAGCATATTCCACCACGAATAAGTTTCGACTTCACGGACAATTTTTCCAATCAGTTTGCCTGATAAAAAACCGACGACGGCAGAAATTATATTGACAATAGCAAGTATTCCGAGAATCCAAACGTCTTCGCTTCGCAAACCTCTGGAATCAATCAGAAACCGCGTGAACATTGCGGCGGGAAGAAATGTTCCGATAATCAAGCCGAAATACGAAAATGTCTGAACGCTTGAAAGCGGATTTTTCATTAATGCCGCTTCGGTTTTTTCGTGTTCCGAGCGGAACAACTTCTTTTCGCGGACAGTTTCGATGTCAGCGGCGAGAAGCAAGTCTAATCTTTGGAGCGCAAGTTCGTCCTCGCGGTCATAGTTTGAAATCGAGTCGAAATTGGATTGATATTCGGCGGTTTTTGTATTTCTGGATTCCATAAATCTTTCTCCGGGTTTTGGACGGCAAAATCTTTAGTGATTTGCGAAGTTGTTTTAAACAATTTTTCGAGTGCATCCTCCGCTTCTATGTCATTTAAAAGTTTAACAAATTCGACTGACAAATTGCCAAGTTTTTTTTTGTCCGAACTTAAATCGGATATTTCAACGATAATGTTTAAAAAATCCTGCCGTGCTGAATTATGATGAAAA
This sequence comes from Pyrinomonadales bacterium, assembly GCA_038200505.1. Taxonomy (GTDB): domain Bacteria; phylum Acidobacteriota; class Blastocatellia; order Pyrinomonadales; family Pyrinomonadaceae. The sequence goes on from JBBPXX010000096.1 coordinate 12,143, forward strand.
AAAAGTCGCTTGCGGTTGCGTCTGCGCTGACAAATCGCCGCCAATTCGATATTGGAGTTTTTTGTAATGCGAAAAATTTCCTTTTCGGCGTTTGTCGGTTTGCTGTTTTCATCGCGGATTGCTGAGGTTAATCCGACGTAGCGTTCAAAAACTTCACGAAAATTATAGATTGAAATTCGGCAATTACTTTCAAGCATCATTGCTTCAATTTGTTTTTGAATGGAAAAAATGCTCTTTTCCTTATTTACTGTTAAGAATTGCAAACGGTCAAAAATAGCTTTATTCCAGAGCCGTTGCACAGCAAAAGGAAGCCACAACATAAAAACAAAGATCGTTTTGATCCACAACAAATTTAAATTTTTTTGTCGGCGATTTTGTAAGAAATAATAAACTCCGAAAGGTGCGCCGCAAGCCAGATAAATAATTATAAGGTCGGTTTCGTTCATTATAAGCGTACGTCTGCAACGGTTATGCCAACTCGGATTTTAATTTTTGAAAATCGTTTGATATGTGCAGGATGCCGTAAATTTCAGGCGGGAGAAAAAAATAATGGAACAAACCGGAAAGAGTGTCGTTAAAACGAATTAGCAAACCGCAAAAAAATATCTTCTGCTTTGCAGATTGCAAAAGTAAAAATATTGTTTGAGCGAATCGCAAAAAAGAAAAATTTCAAACGTCTGAAAAGTGGCATTAAACTTGCAAAGAAAAAAATGTCAGGAATAAAATTCAGACTTCTTGCAATTATAGTATCAGATTCATACAAAAAGGAAATTAGGAAAATGACAGCAAAAGCTAAAATAAAAGTTATAAAGAAAGGTGCAATTAAAACTGTAGAAGTGCCTGTAAAAGAGGAGAAAGTTACAAAACAGCAAGCAGCGCGTGAAATGGTTTCGACGGTTTCAAACTGGGTAAATGAATTTCAGCAGCGGCGGCGTTTTGAAACGAAACAAGCGATTGAAACATTTCTTTCAAACAAACCTCAAGCGAACGGTGCGTAGTTTTTTAATACAATAACATCTCACAACGAATAATCTTCGTGCAGGAAAATTTGATTTGTAAAACATTAAGGATAGCCGAATTCGGCTGTCCTTTTTTATTTTGCAAATCGTTTTTATCCTGCTAATATTGTCCGACTTTGTAAGATTGCAAACAGGTTTTTATGTTAAACTCTACAAAAAGTCGAGAAACAATTGAAATATGAATGGAAAAGCAGTAATTGTTACCGGAGCAAGCAGCGGAATCGGGCGTGCAGCCGCTTTGCTTTTTGCAGAAAACGGCGCAAAAGTAGTCGCCGTCGGACGCAATGAAAAAGAGTTGAACGAATTGCGGGATGAATCGGTTAAAAAAAACGGTGTGATAAAAATTCATCTGACCGACATTCGGGAAAATTCGCAAATTGAACGATTGTTTGATTTCGTGATTGAAAATTTCAATCAAATTGACGCTTTGATAAATGCCGCCGGAATTATCGGCAACGGTTCAATCGAAGATACGACGCTTGAAGATTGGGACAAAATGATGGACATAAACCTTCGCAGTCTTTTCAATATAATGCAAAAAAGTGTTCCGCATCTTGAGCAGACGAAAGGGAATATCGTTAATGTTTCCAGCGTGGCGGGAACCCGCGCTTTTCCGAATGTTCTGGCGTATTGTGTGTCAAAAGCGGGCGTTGACCAATTAACCAGATGTACTGCACTCGAACTTGCGCCGAAGGGAATTCGCGTCAACGCGGTAAATCCGGGCGTTGTTGTGACAAATTTGCACAAACGTGGCGGAATGGCGGATGAGCAATACGAAAAATTTCTCGAACATTCAAAAACGACGCATCCGATTGGACGAGTCGGCGAACCGGAAGAAATTGCCGATTTGATTTATTTTCTGGCTTCCGAAAAAGCCGGCTGGATTACGGGCGCAACTTACGAAATTGACGGCGGACGCGCTCAAACTTGTGCGCGGTAGTTTTAAATTTTATTTTGATGAGAGTTCAACTGCTTCCAAGCACCTTTGACGAAAAAGGCTGCGCTTCGCCGCGCCAGCATTTGGCGTGTTTTGTTATTGACGACTGCGTTGCAATTGATGCCGGAAGTTTGGCAATGGCGGCGGCGGGCAAACAAAAAGAATTAATTCGGGATATTATTTTAACGCACGCACACCTTGACCACATTGCCGGACTGCCGCTTTTTATAGACGATTTATTTGCTAAATTGAAAGTTCCTGTTTCCGTCTATGCGACTAACGATGTAATCGAGGTTCTTGAAAGAAATATTTTTAATTGGGATATTTATCCGAACTTTGCCGAACTCACCAATCAAAATGGCGCGGTCTTGAAATATTGTCCTTTTGAAACCGGCGAAAATTTTCTTGTCAAACATCTTAGCGTCAAATCCATTAAAGTAAACCACAAAGTTCCAACCGTCGGTTTTGTAATTTCAGACGAGAAAACAACATTTGCAATCAGCAGCGATACATCGGAAATGAACGGTTTTTGGGATGTCATAAATTCTGAAAAAAATCTCGACGCGCTTTTGATCGAATGTGCTTTCCCCGACGAATTGAAAGACTTGGCACAGGTTTCACATCACTTAACGCCGAAAATGCTTTTTAATGAATTGAAAAAATTTGATTGCAAAAATTGTCCGATTTATGTAATAAATATTAAGCCGATGTATTTTGAGGAAGTCGTGCGGCAGGTTGAAAATTTGGGAGTCGAAAATTTAGAAATTTTACAAGTCGGTAAAATCTACGAGTTTTGATAAATTTACAAGTTATTCCGGCTGAACTTTACCGATTCAAATTCGCCTTTTCGGTGTTCGCCGGTAAAATTATAAAGAATAACGCGACCGTTGCCGAGAACTTTTTTGATTTTAAACGTGCGTTCTTCATGGCTTTTTCCGGGCATCAGTTCGGCGCGGAAGGTAATTGCCATTTCGGGTCTTGCCCAAACGCTTTCGCGTTCGATTTTTATGAAAAGTTTCTTGAAAAAATTCATTTCAATTTTCTAAATCTTCGTTTTTCTTATGTTTGGTTTTACGAAGTGAAGGATGAATCTTTTCGTCGGGTTTGTCCTTTCCGAATTTCACGCTCGGCGGCGCAGTCGGTTTGCGAATTGAATCATAGATCGGACGTTCAGGCTTTTTCTTTTTTTTGTTGTCCATATCTCAAAAATTATATCAAAAATTGCTAAAAGCGTCTTCGGAATTGCGGGCAGTTCGATAATCCGTAACTAATTATTAACATTTTTAATTTTTTTTGCTAAAATAAAAAACTAATGAAAGGCATTTGGGGGAAAACTTGAATAGCAGACCAAACCGCCAACATCAATTACAGAGAATTCCTGTAAGAAATATCGGGCATAAACCGCAAAAACATCGTCGCCCATTTTGGCTTCCTGCGTCCGGTTATTATGCTTTAACGGCGGCAGTAGTAATTGCTTTCTTTTTTCTGGCGTGGGGATTTCTGCACGAAGGCGGCGAGGAAATGCCTTGGATTCCGGCAGGCATCGGTGCAAGTTTCGTGTTGGGCGGCGCGGTTTTTTTGCGCGAAGTCGTTCTTAGAAAAGCGCGAAATCGCTTTATTTTGATACAAAACAGACTCGATTATAATCTGAAAAATGTTCACATTCATTCTTCAATGAATCGCAATGCGAACAAACTTTCACTGCAAAAAAATGCCGACATAATAAATAAAATTCTGCAAAAATCGGAAGCCGCGAAGGTTTTGGGGAAGTTGTCCGACGGTCATTGGGAAGTTTTTGAAATATGCAGCGAATATCTGCGAGTCAACGAGAGTGAATTGGAAAATGTCGGCATCGGTTCGCCCCGCATCGCAGCTTTGCGGCGCGGCAAGGAAGTTATCGGAGATTTGCATCGCTATCATTTGCTGACGTGGGCGCAGATCGAATCACGGTCTTTAACTGAAAAAGCAAAAAACTCTGCTGTCGTATCAGAAAAATTGGAAACTGCTCAAAGTGCCTTGTCCGTCCTTGATTCCGCGCTGAAATATTATCCGAATGATTTGCAATTGACGGCATCGGAAGGCGCGATTAAAGAGTTTATTGCTTCGATAAAAATTTCTCATTGGATTGAGAAAGCTGAACGGTCAGCATTTAAAGGCAACTATAAAAGGGCAATTAGCCATTATAAAGACGCACTATATTTTTTAGCGCGGGAAAACGTGCAAAGCCTCGAAAAGGATTCGATTGCCGATAAAATAAACCGGGAAATTGAAAACCTGAGAGATTTGGCAGAAAAAAAGGAACAAGCGGTAATTACAAAAAAATCGAAAAGACAAAAAATAAATGATTAGTCAAAGATGTCCTCGCTGCGGCAGTGCGCGTATCAGACGCGGTTATCGTCCAACTCGGATTTGGTCGAAAGTTCTGTTTCGTTATAATTTACTTTGCGACGGCTGCAATTGGGAATTTAAAGGCTTTGCCGTTCCCGGAACTGTATCTACAAAACCCAATAGAAGAAAGAAAAAACGGGAGTCAACGATTGAACCGCCGGACTTGAACGAGCAGAAAATTGACGCTCTTGTAAATAATTTAGATAAAAAAGCATAAAATTATCTGAAACAGATCATTTGAATAACGCATCAAAAATGATAAAAAGTATAAAATCGGGTTTTGGTTAAATAGCGGCGGAATAATGAAAAATAAAAGTAATTATCATTTCTCATATATCCTTTTTCTCATTCTCCTTTTACATAATTTGATTTCAGCTCAAACGCCGACTCCGACACCGGAAGATTTATCGGAAACAAAGCCGACGGAAATCGAAGCTAATCTTATTCATTTGGGAGATTTGATTGATGTTGACGTGATCGGAAGCACCGAATATGACTGGCGCGGAACGCTTAATCCCGAAGGTTTTTTAAATGGAATAAATTTTGTCGAAAATCCCGTGTATGGTTTGTGCCGAAGCGAAGAAGACGTTGCCGTTGATGTCGCCAAAGGTTACAGCAAACTTTTACGCGATCCGCAGGTTATCGTCAGAATTCTCGACCGTTCCAATCGCCCGTCTTCCGTGCTTTACGGCGCAGTAAAAACACCGCAGCGTTTTCAGATAAAACGTCCGGTGCTGTTAAACGAATTAATTATCGTGTCGGGAGGAATAACTGACAAAGCCAGCGGCGAAATTCAAATTTTTCGCGCTTCGGGTTCAAATTGTCTGTCAAAAGCTGCCGAAACTTCCGATCAAACTATCTCTTTATCCGAAAATAACGAAAGGTTTGTAACAGCGAGTCAGGGCAGCAACCCGCAGTTTATCAACATCAAAATCAGTGATCTGCTTGCCGGAAAAAAAGAAGCTAATCCGCTAATTTTAAGCGGCGATATTGTAACGGTTTTGGAGGCGCAGCCGATTTACATCATCGGCGGCGTGGCAAATCCAAAACAAATTTCGACAAATTCAAAAATTACACTTTCACGCGCCATCGCCAGTGCCGGAGGTGTCGCAAAAGACGGTGATGAGAAAAAAATTACAATTTTTCGGCGCGGCGGAACGGAAACAAAAATAATCGAAGCCGATTTGGAAAAAATTAAAGCCGAACAGCAGGAAGACATTGTTCTGCAAGCCTTTGATATAGTTGAAGTTGAGCAATCGGGACGGGAAAAAAGAAAGTTTCCTCCGCTTATCAGGACTGATGACGCAGCCGATAAAAATCCGTCAAAATTACCTTTGCGGATTGTGAATTAGCCGGGTTTTTGTAAAAAATTCATTGTTTTAATTGTTCTAAACGCGAAAATTTGATATTTTTAATAGTCAATCTCGAATATCTGAGGAGATTAGTTTTAACAAATATATGGCAACTCGAAATAAATTCAGCCGCCGCACCATTGCGCTTTTCTGGCTGGTCGTATTTGGCATCCTTATCGGAACTTTAATTGCTTATGAGCAAATCGCGCTTCTTTATGTTTTGGCAACCCTTGCCTTGGTCGCTTTGCTTTTGATTGTCGGCTTTGCCGATCTGGAAAATGTTGACCGGGATAACATCGAAGGCTTTGCCGCCAAACAGTAACTATTTAATCGTTAAATGCCGCATTATTGAAGTAATGATGACATTTGCGGGCATAGTTTAGTTGTAAGCGATACTTTAATGAATTTGATTTAAAGGTGTGATGTATAAAATTTCTAAAATTTTCTTGGTTTTGCTTTTGTTGTTAAGTTTTTCTATGTCAACGACGGCATACACGACGCAGTTTGCCGATGAAGGCGAAACCAAGCGTCTGCACTGGAAAAACGGGGTAATTCCGATTGCTTTGTCCAGTTCATTGACCAAAGAAAATCTTAACATCAAAGCCGACAGCGATGTTTTAGGTGCGGTTCGACGGAGTTTGGAAACTTGGGAAGCGGTCGCTAATATCAAATTTGAAGTTACGACGGCGGACAAACAATCAGTCAGTCCGTCCGGGAAATTCGGCGACGGCGTTAGTTTGATAACAATCGCGCAGACAACCGATAATTTAATGCTTTTTGGAAGCGATTCGGAAGCGGTTTCGGCGCGGACGCGAATATTTTATAACGGTAAAGGTTTTATCACCGAAGCCGACATCGTATTAAATCCATATCAACAATTTTCTACCGACGGTTCAATCGGAACTTTCGATTTGGAAGCGACGCTGACTCACGAAATCGGACATCTTCTCGGACTCGAACACTCAACGATTATCGGCGCGACAATGCACGCGCATCAGGGCAAAAACGGTATTTACAATTTGCCGGGTTACAGTTCGAGAACCTTAGCCGAAGATGATATTTCGGGAGTTCGTGCGTTATACGGCGCGGAGATTTCCAATGAAAAATGTTGCGGCACGATTAACGGAAAACTCTTAACGGGAAACAGCAAAGGCACAAAAAATTTCCAAGTTTGGGCGGAAGAAAGCGCAACAGGGCGCGTCGCGGCAGGCGTTGTAACAAATGCGGAAGGGAATTATCTGATCGAAGGTTTGCCAAACGGTGAATACACAATTTACGCGCAGGATTCGAGTGAAAGAAAAAATGCGGCGGAAGAAATCGGTAAAGTTGATGTTACGGGCGGCAAAACCATCAATCTAACAAACAAAATAAAAAATAAAGCTAAAAATTTCGACGTTCAATATATCGGCTTCAACGGTCAGCTTTCCGAACTTGCCGTGCCTGTCAATAGCGGAAATTCTTATACAATTTATATCGGCGGAAAGAATTTGGATGTCAAAAGCATCGAAATAGGTTTCAATTCCCCGTATTTTACTGCTACGCCCGACACTATGACGAAATTGGATTACGGTTTGGAATTGTCGGTTGTCAGTTTTGAAATTAAAGTAATTCCCGGAACTCCTGTGGGCGAATACAGTTTTTTTGTAAAAAATAAAGATAATGAAAGAAATTTCGTAGTCGGTGGTTTGACCGTCGAAAGTTTTGTAAATCCGTGGAATAGTTATCCGATATTTTAAAATAAAAAAAGTTAAAAATTAGATTTGCAATTTAATTTTCTTTGTGGATAATCTATAAGTGTTCACCTCCCCGGTGAACATCTGGTCACGAGGGGTGAGGACTTGTGACCTAGGGGCGACGGTGTGGGAGACGTCGCCCTTTTAACTTTTAAACAACCCGATTTCATCAAGATACGCGGCATCGTTCGGTATGGAACTTCTACGGTAACATCGTCGCGGGATTGATCGCTTACACATCTCAAGAAAGAAAACCAAGTCTTTAACTAGATAAAGACTTGGTTTTGGCTTAATTCTTATCTCGAACCGACGTTATTTAAATTTCGAAATGTTCACCTAATTCGACAACTCTGTCCGCCGGAATACCGAAATAAGAAGTCGCGCTTCTGGCGTTTTTTGAGAGGATCGAAAAAAGTTTTTCGCGCCATCGCGCCATTCCCGACGTTTTTTTTGTCGAAATGATAGTTTCCTGTCCAAGAAAATATGTCGTGTCGTTCGGATCAAAGACAAATCCCGGATGTTTGACATCAGCCAAAACTCTGGGAATATTCGGTTCTTCCATATATCCGTAATAAATTTTCATTCTGCTGATGCCTTTTCCCATTGATTCGAATTTGATTCGTTCGCCCGGATCAACATACGGAATAGATCGCGTTTTAACGGTTACGAACAAAACACTTTCATGCAAAATCTTATTATGCTCGATATTATGCAGAAGCGCGGGCGGAGTTCTGGTCGCATTTCCATTCATAAAAACCGCAATACCCGGAACGCGGTGTATTTTTTGCTTTGAAATATCCTGTAAAAAACCCTCTAAAGGCTGTGTTTCCTTTTGAATTCTTCTTTGCAAAATACTGCGTCCCCGTTTCCATGTCATCATAACAGCAAAAACAGCCGCAGCAAGCAGTAACGGGAACCAACCGCCATCGAAAACTTTAATTATATTCCCGCCGAAAAATGATAAATCAATAATAAGGAAGAAAAGACACAATGCGGTAGTGGGAAGAAATCCCCAGTTCCAGCGACTTCGGGCAACCACATAAAATAATATCGTTGTAATAACCATCGTCGAAGTAACCGCCACGCCGTAGGCTGATGCCAGACTGCTGGATGATTCAAAACCCAGAACAATTGCGATACAGCCGATCATTAAAGCCCAGTTAACCGACGGCAGATATATTTGTCCGTATTCTTTCGAGGACGTATGGTTAATTTTTAATCGCGGGATAAAACCGAGTTGAACCGCCTGCATCGTCAGGGAAAACGCACCTGAAATGACGGCTTGTGAAGCGATAATGGTTGCCATGGTTGACAAAATAACCATCGGGATTAAAGCCCACGAAGGCGTGAGTCCATAAAATGGATTTTCGGAATGCCCTTGATTTTCCAAAAGCAATGCTCCCTGACCGAAATAATTTAATACCAGCGACGGCAGCACGAGCGTGAACCAGACAAGGCGAATCGGTCTCGTTCCGAAATGTCCCATATCCGCATATAACACTTCTGCGCCGGTTAAAGCCAGAACAACCGAACCGAGAACTACAAAACTCTGCCAACCGTTGCGGATAAAAAAATCAATGCCCTGAAGCGGATTGATGGCAATGAAAACGTGCGGATAATGAAAAATTTGGGCGATGCCAAGCACGGCTAAAGTAATAAACCAAACGACCATTACCGGACCGAAAATTTTACCGATTCCGCTGGTTCCGCGACTTTGTAAAAAAAACAAACCGATTAAAATAATTATCGTTATCGGGACGATATACGGTGTAAAAAGCGGCGTGGCGATGCTTAGTCCTTCAACTGCGCTGAGAACGGAAATCGCCGGTGTGATAATTCCGTCACCGTAGAGAAGCGCGGCACCGAACACTCCGAGCGCGATCAAAATCCACTTTTCAGAGTGCCTTGAGGGCTTTATCGGCGTTGTAAGCGCGGCTAAAGAAAGAATTCCGCCTTCACCATGATTGTCCGCCCGAAGCACAAAAACCAAATATTTAATAGAAACAACAATTATCAATGACCAAAAAATTAATGATAAAACGCCGAGAACATTATCCGGTGTCGGCGAAATCGCATGTTCGCCGTAAAAACATTCACGAAGTGAGTATAAAGGTGAAGTCCCGAGGTCTCCATAAACGACTCCTAAAGCCGCCAATGAAAGAGATGCCAGATATTTGCCTTTTGGTTTTTCGCGTGGAGTATGCGTGTCCGCGTATGTCGAATGAATATCGGTTGATTGATCTTCTGTCATAATAAATTCCAAATTAAAATGCGAATCAGTAGTTGAAATATAGTAGCAAATCGACAAAAAAGTTGTAGAGTTTAGTTTATGGAATTCCAACTCATTCAACTTTATTTGTGGGTTTGCTCGGTTTATGATAAACACCCGATGTGAAAATATCAACGTCTGAGCGATAGCTTATTTGATTCGCTATATTATTTTCGGCGAAGGCGATACCGCGCCGGTTACACGCGGGATTTTGCGGCAAGCCGAAGAAAATCCCGAACTCAGACCGAACGTTCACGTCGGCGGATAAACCTGTATTTGCTTTTGAAAAGCTTCAGGAGTATATTCTGATTTTTGACAAACTCTTGCCGAAGTTGTTTCTGATGGAAGCAGCGCGGGGAACCCGAAAATTGGGGCTAATTATTTTACAAATAAGGAACACTTCCAAAGTTCCAGCCCGACAGCTAACCTCGCAGGCGTATTGGAAGAACAAGCCATTTGGCTTTGATAAATTTATCAATGACCATAAGCGTAATGACTTGCGTTTATGGTCTTTATCTTTTTAAACTAAATGAATAAATTTGAAGGTTCGAGCGACAATCGTTTCAAACGCTGGCTGCTTCAGGGCATAACGGAAATTGAAGCACCTCACGAAAAAACAGGTCGGCATCAACAGCAACCGTGGTGGAAAGTGATGTGTTTGACAGGACTTGATTATTTTTCGACGCTCGGTTATCAGCCGGGCATCGCTTTTCTGGCGGCAAATGTTTTGTCGCCGATTGCCACGCTCGTTTTGGTTTTACTGACGCTTTTCGGCGCACTCCCGATTTACAATCGCGTCGCGGCGGAAAGTCCGAAAGGCGAAGGTTCAATCGCAATGCTCGAAGCCTTGCTTTCGCGTTGGAAGGGAAAACTTTTCGTGCTTGTTCTGCTCGGTTTCGTGGCGACGGATTTTGTCATCACGATCACGCTTTCGGCGGCGGACGCTTCGGCTCACATTCTTGAAAATCCGTTTGTCAGAACGCAGCTTCCATTTGTGAATCATCCTGTTCCGGTAACTTTGGGTTTGATAATTTTGCTCGGCGCGGTTTTCTTGAAAGGTTTTAAAGAAGCCATCAGCATCGCCGTTTTTTTGGTCGGCATTTATCTTCTTCTGAATTTAATCGTTATCGGCTTCGGATTTTACGACGTGGCAACTCATCCGCAGTTGTTTCCGAACTGGAAAGCGGCGATTTTTACCAGCCGCGCCGCAAGCGGCGAAACGGGAACGCGCGGTATTTTTACGATTATCGGCATTTCTCTGCTGGTATTCCCGAAACTCGCGCTCGGTCTGTCGGGTTTTGAAACCGGCGTGGCGGTGATGCCTTTGATAAAAAGCCCGAACCGCATTGCAAACACGCGCAAACTGCTTCTTACGGCGGCGTTGATAATGAGTTTTATGCTTATTTCAAGCAGTTTTTTAACGAGCGTGATTATTCCCGAAACCGATTATTGTCCGGTATTGACCTGCGGATTTAATGGAGCGGATGACGACGTTCCGCAATATTGCGTCTGCACTCAGACGGAAATAGAGAACAAAGTTACCAAAGACGCGGGCAAGGCAAACGGACGCGCTCTGGCTTATTTGGCGCACAGATTTTTCGGTGATTTTGGCGGAACGATTTATGACATCAGCACGATTTTGATTTTGTGGTTTGCGGGCGCGTCGGCTCTCGCCGGACTTTTGAATATCGTTCCGCGCTATCTGCCGCGTTACGGAATGGCTCCCGAATGGGCGCGGGCGACTCGCCCGCTGGTGCTTGTTTTTATGGCGATTTGTTTTGCCATTACGATATTTTTTCAGGCGGATGTTGACGCGCAAGGCGGAGCTTACGCAACCGGCGTGTTATTTTTGATGAGTTCGGCGGCAGTCGCCGTAACTATCTCGGCAAGACGCAGAAAAAGTCGTTGGACGTTAGCGTTTGCCGCCATTGCGCTTGTTTTTATCTACACGACTTTAACAAATGTGTATGAGCGTCCCGACGGAATTAAAATCGCCTCTATCTTTATTTTCACGATTATCGCCACATCGTTTGTCTCGCGGGTGATGCGTTCGACCGAATTGAGAATTGATAAAATCGTGTTGGACGAAAAGGCGCAGGAGTTTCTTGATGATTTGGCGGGAAGCGAAATTCGGATTATTACCAATCGGCGCGAAGTCGGCGATGTCGCGGAATACCGCTTCAACGAACACGAAAAACGAATTGATAATCATATTCCGTCAAGCGATCCTTTAATATTTTATGAAGTTGATTTGACGGACGCTTCGGAATTTAAAGGAAAGTTAAATATTCACGGCGTAGAAATTGACGGCTATAAAATTTTGCGTGCCGAATCAACCGCCGTGCCGAATGCAATTGCCGCTTTACTGCTTTATTTGCGCGACACGACGGGCAAAATTCCGCACGTCTACTTTGGCTGGAGCGAAGGCAATCCGCTGAGATATTTGCTGCGCTACGTCTTATTCGGCGAAGGTGACACCGCGCCGCTGACGCGGGAGATTCTCCGCAAAGCAGAACCTGATCCTGAACTGCGTCCGAATGTTCACGTCGGCGGCTGAAAAATTATTCGCCGCCGCTGATAACTGAAGGATTCATTTCCAAGAAACAGGAACGACAATAGACGGGACGACCTTGTGAAGGATAAAAAGGCACGGTCGTATAACCCGAACATCCGGCGCAATAGACGGCGACTTCGATTCTTTGTTTTATGCCGGAGTCTTGCGCGGCGGCAATCGAAGCAAGCCGTTCGTTTTTGGCTTGTTTACAGTCTTTACAGCGTTTTGGTGGATTTTTTAATCCTTTATCACGAAAGAAAACCTGTTCACCGGCTGTCCAAATAAAATCTTTTCCGCAGTCAATACAGAGAATGTCAGCATCTGCAAAATCATTTTCGTCGGCAAATGTTTTTTGATTGAATTCTTTAAGACTATTGGTTCTAGTGTTTGACATCGCTTGTTTCCTACCCTTTTAATGTTCTTTAAATTACATTACAGCTTATACGGATTACATATATCAATTATGCAATAGCTGACTTCCAAGCCGACATCAAATATCCAAATGAGGTGATAGAACTCAGACTTGTTTTAGAAAAGCTGTTCAGCCCCAAACTCATCAGTTGACTTAATTCTTCCAC
>JBBPXX010000097.1:0-91040 GCA_038200505.1 Pyrinomonadales bacterium
AATCGTTCGGCAATCTCCGGCTGGGCTTCTTCGTTGTCTTGAATCGCCTCGATAATCCGCCGCCGTAAATCATTGGAAATAGGTTTCATCTTTCAAAGATCTGTTATTTATGCCATATATGCAAGCCGCAGCCGCTCTAGCACTCAGCACTTTCAAGTTCTGACTTTTGACATCAAGTATGCTCCGAGAATGGCAAACAAAACAACGGGACTCCAAACGGCAATTGCCGGACTAACGAAGCCGTTTAACCCGAATTGCTCGAAAGTGCTTGATACGCCCATAAATAAAAGCCAAACCGCTACCGCGTAGCCAATCGTCATAACTTTCCCTTTGCGGCTTAAAGACAAAGCGAAAGGTGCAGTAAAAAGCGTGATAACAAAAGGCAAAAACGGTGTTGTTGATTTTTTTTCCAGGGCGACTTCATAAATTCTCTGTTCAGTTTCCGATTCCGAATTTTCGACCTGTTCTTTCGTCGCTTTTGTTGAAAGATGACTCGGCTTTTCACTCAAATTATTAAAGGGATTCGATTTCTCTTTTAGTTCGATATTTGAAACTTGTTCGACATTTGCTCTGCCGTTCGTCCAAACAATCTTCTCGGTGTTTTCCAACAATTTTATCTTGTCTTTTTCCCAAATCGCCTGCGGAGTTTTGTAAATTGCCAGAAGTTTGGAATCATCATCGGCAAATTCATAAACCGTTAGATTTTTTACCTTTTGCGGCTCTCCGATGGTGCTTTCTTCAAGTTCGAAAGAATAAATCCTCTGATCGTTTGCCACCCAGTTTGTGCCGGTTTTTTTTGCCGGAACGCCGCGGCTGCGTATCTGACCGCGCAATTGATCCTGAATTTGATTCGTTCGCGGCAAAACCAGTTCTTGTATTCCCCAATTCATCGCGCCGATCAAAAACATCAAAATAAAACACGGCATCAAAAGCCGATAGACACTTTGCCCTGCCGCCGTCCACGTGACGATTTCATTTTGTCTGGATTTGATTATATATGTCGCCAAAGTCGCAATCATCAAAGCCGACGGCGCGAGTTGAATGTAAATAAACGGAATCAGATAAAAAAGATAAGTCAGCAGAAGTATCACACCATTGTTGATTTCTCCGGCAAACTTCCAGAGTTCAAACGCCGTAAAAATCATATAAATTGCCGTGAGAAAGCCGAAAGTCAGAAAAAAATATTTCAAAAGATTCAGAATTATATCCAAATCCAAAATTCCGGTTGTCAAATCAATGTAAAAATTACGCGCCGACACCTTTTTTAAATTGGTCGGGAAACTGATTTTGTAAAAGTTTCCAAAACCGCTAATGGATTTTTTCAATAAAAAACGGTTTGATATAAAAAACCAAACGATAAAAAATCCACCGACGATCAGCGGAAGCAACCCGGCGGACAGAACGCTGATTTGATTTGTTCTGGCAAGCTGTTCACCTAAAAGCGTCAGCAGATAATAAACGACCAGACTGATAAGTGCCAGAAATATACCGAAACCTCTGCCGCCGCGATTAAACCGCAAAACTAAAGCTGTTCCCAAAAGTGCAAAGATCAAAGGCGTTACCGAAAGAATTATTCTTCTTTGCCAAAGTATCTGCGCTTCGATCCTCTCTTTACCTTCTTTTGAATTGGCTAATTGTGAAAGTTCATTTAATCCTAATTCCTCCGGTGTTCCTTCGCTCGAACTGAGTTTTTCGATTATCTCGCTTCTTTTCGTATTGATGGCAACACGAATTTGTCCGATATTTTCAAATATGAATTTATCCTGGTTTTTCGTTGTCGAAAATGAATTGACAACGGCATTATCCAAAACCAATTCCGATTTACCGTTATTTGTATCAATTCTCCCACTTTTTGACGTTATCAGACGCACTAGATTTTCAGTCGGGTCTTCATTATAAATAAAAATGTTTTTCCACGTTCCTTTTTCAACATCTCCGTCTTTAACATAAATAGTGTAGCCGTTTATTTCGGAATTAAAAACACCCGGTTCGATTGGCGATTCGAGTTTGTAAAGCGCGGTTTGAAGCGCGACTTGGCGGACTATCCGGGCGGCAAAAGGAACGCCGTCGAGATTTATAAAAAAGGCAAAGAAGGACAGTAAAATTCCTAAAATAACAACGGGAAAGGTAATTTGAAAATTCCCGATCCCGGCGGCGCGAATCGAAATCAATTCGCTGTCGCCCTGCATTTTTGACAGTCCGATAATTACGCCGACTAAAACCGCCATCGGACAGGTGAATGCAATGACATTCGGAATGAGCGCAAAGGTTAATTGCCAAACTAAATTTTTTGGAATATTAACGCTGAAAAAAATGTCGGAGAAACGACTCGCTTGCTGAACAAAAAGAATCACGCTTAATAACAGCCACGAAAAGATGAAGTAAGGAAAGATTGACCGGATGATATATGCCGATATTAACCAACTAAAACGCTTCATTTGAAAAATTACAACTTTGCCGCCAAAATCTTTTCACCGACGGTTTCCTTGCCGAGAATGTTTGAGATTATTCGCCTTAGAATATGCGAAACTTCTTTTACCTCATCCGAATAATTTTTTGCAAATTCCGTGAATTTTGCCGGTGAAAATCTTTGGGCGTTGATAAAAATTTGTCTTTGTTCGGCTGAAATGTTCCAATTATTCGGACTTTTTTGGCAGCCTTTACAGAGTAGATGAAAATTTATCTGCAAACTGGAACTTTCATTAACGGCTAATTCCCTTTTACAGCCGTCGCAGTTATTCCAGTTCGGCAAGTAGCCGCCTAATCTTAAAATCCAAAGTTCAAAATAAACCGCGATACTTTCAAGTCTTTCAGAATTTTCGGCGGCGGTCTCCAAACAAACTTTTGTCATTCGATAAAGCCTTTCATTCGGATCGTGCGGCGGCGCAAACTCGACTAACAAATCAACCAGATATGAGAATTTTTGCAAAAACTGCGGTTCGCTGGCGTTATCAAAAAAAGATTTGACTAAATCTATCTGTCTGATTGAAACGAGTTCGCGCTCTTCCTTTTGGAAATATTGAATTTGGACAATAGTGAACGGTTCGAGACTGCCGCCGAATTTACTTTTCAGACGTTTCGCGCCTTTCGCAACGCCGCGCACGAGTCCTTCGTTTTGTGTCAGCAAAACAATTATTTTATCGGCTTCCGCCAAACTGTAACTTTTTAGAATTAATCCTTCTGTTTCAACTAAACCCATTTTCGATTACCACGGCAAAAAATAGAAAATCCAAGCCAAGACCAAACTGATGATGACAAATTGCGCGAAAATTTTGCTGCCGTAAATTACTTTTTCCTTTGACGTGCCGGAAGCGAACACACCGAAGGCGATTGCCGTAAAAAAAGCAAAACCGACTAAATATAAAAAATGAATCATCTTTTTCTCCCTAAATTTATATCAACGGCATCCATAACCGCTAGATAATTCAATAGTCCGGCAATCTCCAAAAACCTTCCGCCATATTCAAAGGTCGCCCAAGAAGCGACATTCGGCGGCGGACTTGCGGAAAGAAATAAACTTATTATCGCACCTAAACCATTTCCCAGTCGTGCAAAGATATTTAGTAAATAAAGTAATGCTCCGTCTTTGAATCCAAAACCCGGATAATATGCTCCGCCGCTGATAATAGCGATGATAAACATTGTCCAAATTACCGCCCCGATTATAATGCCTCTCGCCATTCGTCCTTGAATCAAATGTCCAAGACCGGGAACAAACCACGAAATTATTCCGATAAGATACGGATTATCCATTTTTATGCCTCAAATTCCTAGTTTATAACTTTAACAGTCTGACTGCCGACTGCTAAAGTTATTTCAATAAATACCTTGTAAGTTGTTATGTTGAAATAATATAACTATCTCTAGAATTCACTTTAACTCTAATACAACAAGTGTTTTTCTCTTTCCTTACAAAATTCTTCAACTTCCGACTGCCAAGATGACTTAATCGCCGATAATTCCTTTCCCTGCTCAAAAAACTCTCTAATTTGTGTCGTTCCGGCAATCACATCAAACGGATTGCGATCAAAAACATATTCATACGGCGGATTTTTCCATTCAAATTTATTTGGATAAAGATCGAAAATAGTTTTTATCATTGCCAGTCCCGTAATGACGGGTTCAAATAATTTTCTGTCAATTATATGGAGAAAAACTCCGCCGCAGTTTTCACCCCTGAGCTTTTGAAATGTCGGTAAGAAGTTTATCGGTCTAAAGATAACTCCCGGAAGTTTAAGTAGTTCGAGAGCATCAGCATAATGTAAAGCATTAATATATGATGCGCCGACAATCTCAAAAGGCTTGGTTGTTCCGCGTCCTTCCGACACTTTTGTTCCTTCAAAATAGACGGTTGCCGGAAAAACGACGGCTGTGTCAACCGTCGGCATATTCGGCGACGGCATTACCCAAGGCGCGTCCGTTTCGTCATAAAAATCTTCCCTGCTCCAATTGTCCATTGTAATTACTTCGAGATCACAATGAAGTTCAAAATGTTCATTAAACAATTGCGCGAGTTCTCCGACGGTCATTCCGTGACGCATCGGAATCGGATACATCCCGACAAACGACTCGTGTCCGATTTCCAATAAATTACCTTCGACATCCACACCATTAATCGGGTTCGGACGATCCAGCACAAACATCTTTTTGCCGTATTTGGCACAAGCCCGCATACAGTTCGCCATCGTATAAATAAATGTATAGACGCGGCAGCCGACATCTTGTAAATCAAAGACTAACGCATCTAAACCTGAGAGCATTTCTTCAGTCGGTTCGCGCGTTTCGCTGTACAATGAATAAATGGGGATTTCGGTGCGGCTGTCAATAATATGCCCTGTTTCGATCATATTATCCTGCACATCGCCGCGAATTCCGTGCTGCGGTCCGAAAAGGGTTGTAAGATTTATATTTTCATTTTCATGAAACAAATCCGCCGCGTGTTGAAAATTATGATCGACCGATGCCGGATTACAAATTAAACCGACGCGCAAACCTTTTAAAAGACTTACCTGTTCGTCTAAGATCTTTTCTAACCCTAATTTAACAGCTTTTCGCTGAGCTTTTGCCATAACTTTACTTAAACTTTTCCCTGAGCATATTCCGCACAGCGTTCAACAAATGTTTCAAATATTATTTTGGAAAATTCGTTGGTTTTCCAAGAAAGTTCAGGATGCCATTGAATTCCCAAATTAAATCTGTCTTCGCGCATATCTTCGATGCACTCGATCACCCCATCTTTTGCCCACGCGGTTGGTTTCAAATTTTTCCCTACTTTTTTTATCGCCTGATGGTGTGAAGAATTTACTTTAACATTGTCTTCTACATCTCCATTCGTTATCAGACGCATTATAAAACTTTCCTCTTTGATATCAAGACTGTGTGAATCTCTCGTTTGCGGAATTCCCTGTTCGTGCTTCAGACAATTCGGAATTTGACTTTCGATGTCTTGAAAAAGTGTGCCACCGCGAAATACATTTAATATCTGCATTCCGAAACAAATTGCCAGAACGGGCATCTTCAATTTTTCAGCTTCTGCCAAAACTAATAAATCCGTTTCGTCTTTTTCAGTAATAACGCTGCCAAGTTTCGGATGAGGTTCTTCGCCGTAAAGAAGCGGATCAATATCTGAATTGCAGCCGGGCAGTAAAATTCCGTCTAAATTTTCCATTGCCTGTGCAATATATTCCTTTTCGGGAATCAGCGGAATGTGGTATGGAATTGCGCCGAATGCTTCCAGAGTCTCACAGTAGTCGCGTCCGAGATAAAAACGTCGTGTTTCGATCTCAAGGCGCATTGTCAGTCCGATTTTCGGTCTTTTTTTCATAAACTTTATAATGTTCAAACAAATTGTCGCTGTCTGTCAATTTGAGCATTTCAATTTAAAGATTTATCATTAAGGTTTTTATGAAACACGAAAACACAAAAATACGCTCGACAACGGTTTTGCTCGTGCGCCGCAACGACGAAATTGCGATGGCTGGCGACGGGCAGGTTACGCTCGGCGAAACGGTTATTAAAGGAAACGCCCGCAAAGTGCGGCGAATTTACAACGACAAAGTTTTAGTCGGTTTTGCGGGTGCAACCGCCGACGCTTTTTCGCTTTTATCAAAATTCGAGGCGAAACTCGAACAATATCAAGGACAACTCGAACGCGCCGCGATTGAATTGAGCAAAGATTGGCGAACGGACAAATATCTGCGCCATTTGGAAGCTCTTTTGATTGTCGCCGACAAATCAGACGCTTTTTTGATTTCCGGCAAAGGAGATGTTATTTCCTCCGATGAAGGAATGCTTTCAGTCGGTTCGGGCAGTATGTATGCTCTCGCTTCGGCGCGGGCTTTGATGAAACATACGGAACTTTCCGCCAAGGAAATCGCGCAGGAATCACTGAAAATTGCCGGTGAAATCTGCATCTATACAAATTCTGATATAATTATCGAAGAAATTTAACGAGAAATATTTATAAAAAATGCCTATCTATTTGAGTGGCGAGATAAAGGAAACTGTGCCAAAACTAAAATTAGACGACTTAACGCCGCGCCAGATTGTCGCGGAATTGGATAAATATGTGGTTGGGCAGGCAAACGCCAAACGTGCCGTTGCCGTCGCGCTTCGCAATCGTGTGCGCCGACAAAAATTGCCGCCGGAAATCGCGCGTGATGTTCTGCCGAAAAATATCTTGATGATCGGTTCGACCGGAGTCGGAAAAACCGAAATCGCCCGCCGTCTGGCGCGGCTCGCAAATTCGCCGTTTATAAAAATCGAAGCCTCGAAATTTACGGAAGTCGGCTATGTCGGACGTGATGTCGAAAGTATGATCCGGGAGTTGACCGACGTGGCTGTTGATATGACGAAACAAGCCGCGTATGAGGAAATTCTTGAAAGAGCCGAACAGAATGTCGAAGAAAAAATTCTCGATATTCTGCTTCCTTCTTCAAATAATTACAGTTTTGAGGACGATAATTCTTTGGATTTGCAGGAACGCTCGCAGCCGAATCGGACACGCGAAAAACTCCGCGAACAATTGCGAAGCGGCGAACTCGATGACCGTTTGATCGAGATTGAAACGCAGGATCGTTCCAACGCGATGATTGATTTTGTCGGCGGTCAGGGAATGGAGGAAATGGGTGTCAATCTGCGCGATATGATGGGAAATCTTTTTCCGGCAAAAACCGTCCGCCGCAAAACAAAAATCGCCGAAGCGAGAACTTATATGCTCCGCGACGAACAGGAAAATTTGATTGATATGGAGCAAATCACGCGGGCGGCGATTGATTCGCTTGAAAATTCTGGGATCATTTTTCTTGACGAAATGGATAAAATCGCCGGTCGGGAATCCGGTTCGGGCAGTCCTGATGTTTCGCGTGAAGGCGTTCAGCGCGATTTACTGCCGATTGTCGAAGGCACAACCGTCAACACGCGCTACGGAATGGTCAATACCGAACATATCTTGTTTATCGCTGCGGGTGCTTTTCACGTTTCAAAGCCTTCGGATTTGATTCCCGAAATGCAGGGACGTTTTCCGATTCGCGTCGAACTCGAGTCCTTAACCTTAGACGACTTTAAGCGCATCCTTATACAGCCTAAAAATTCGCTTATTAAGCAGTATCAAGCACTGCTTAAAACGGAAGAGATCAATCTCGAATTTACCGAAGACGCGATTACGACGCTTGCCGAAATGACCGTCAGCATTAATAAAACTACAGAAGACATCGGGGCGCGAAGGCTTCACACGCTTTTGGAAAAGTTGCTGGAGGAAATAAGTTTTCTCGGCAGCGAACTGGAAGAGAAGAACCAAACTCTGGATTCCGAATATGTCAAAGACAAACTCGAAGAACTTGTCAAAGATCAAAACCTCAGACAATATGTTTTGTAAATTAAACAGCACTTAAACACAATGCTTAAACAAATCGGGTTAAACAAAAAAGCAAGCAGTAAAGCGGCATTAGCGTTTATAATGCTTGCTTTTTTTGTTTGTTTAAGCTGCGGAAAACGCACTCCGCCCTTGCCGCCGATTGAAAGAGTTCCGCAGCGGGTCGAGATTTCCGGCTTTCAGCGCGGCAATAAAGTTAATCTGACTTGGACAATGCCTGCCCGCAATGCACCCGACGGCAGTATTTTAAATATTGACCGCGCCGACATTTATCGTTTGGCTGAACCCTTAAATTCGACATTGACACTTTCTGAAGAAGAATTTGCTTCGCGCAACACTCTGATTTCATCCTTAAAAATTACGGATGCCGATTTCGGCTTGAAAAAAATAAGCTACATTGACACACTCGAATTTGCCGGACAACCCGTGCGGCTTCGTTATGCCATTCGATTTGTTAATGCTTCGGGACAAAAGGCGGCGTTTTCAAATTTTCTATTGATTGAACCGACGGCGCGAATTGCCGATTCTCCGACCTCCCTTTCGGCAAAAATTTCCGAAAACGCGGTTGTTTTGGATTGGAACGCGCCCGACGCGAATGTTGACGGCTCGAAACCCGCAAATGTTCTCGGTTATAATATTTATCGTTCGACATCGGAAAATGAAACGGCGAAAATTTTGAATAAAACGCCGATCAATCAAACAAAATTTGATGATGAACCTTTTGAATTCGGTAAAGATTATTTATATTTTACGCGGACGGTTTCGCTTGGAAGCAATGGCGAACCCGTCGAAAGTCTGGAATCGAACATTGTCAAAATTTCGCCGAAAGACATTTTTCCACCAAGTCCGCCGAGCGCAATAACAATTGCTGCCGCGCCGAATAATTTATCAATCTTTTTCGCCGCCAATCCAGAAAAAGACATCGCCGGTTATCGGATTTATCGCTCGACAAACAAAAATTTGCCGTTAGCCGAATGGCAAAACTTAACGCTCGAACTTTTGACAACCAATACTTTTCAAGATAAACAAGTCGAATCGGGCAAAACTTATTTTTATTATTTAACCGCCGCAGACAAGGCGGGAAATATCAGCGCACCTTCGGAAATTGTTTCCGAAACCGCGCCTTAAAATTTATGAAACTGTGCCGATTTCTACATAATGACGAATTAAAATACGGTGTCGTCCAAGGCGATTCGATTTTCCCTCTGCCGGAAACGGATGTTTCGGGCAAATCTGTTGAGGCTTTGAAAATCTCAGAGACTGTAAATAAATCGGAGGTGAAATTTCTGCCGCCCGCAACGCCCTCAAAAATTGTCTGCGTCGGGCGAAATTATGCCGAACACGCCGCCGAACTCGGCAACGAAGTTCCGAAAGAACCGCTTCTCTTTCTAAAAGCTACGTCTTCGTTGATTACCGACGGCGAAGCGATTATTATTCCCGAACAATCAAATCAAGTTGAACACGAAGGTGAACTTGCCGTCGTTATCGGACGCAGATGTAAAAATTTGTCCGAAAATGAAAATCCGTTGGAATATGTTTTCGGATATACTTGCCTAAACGACGTAACCGCCAGAGATTTACAGCGCAAGGATGTTCAGTTCACACGCGCCAAATCTTTTGATACTTTTTGTCCGATTGGCGGCTTTATCGAAACCGAAGCGGATATTTCAGATGTTCGCGTGATAACCAAAGTAAATGGCGTGATTAAGCAGGACGGAAGAACTTCGCAGATGGTCTTTTCCGTGCCGTTTTTGATAAGATATATTTCAAAACAGATGACCTTAAACGTCGGCGACATTATCGCCACCGGAACGCCTTCGGGAGTTTCAAAGCTGAATGACGGCGACATTGTTACGGTGGAAATTGAAGGGATCGGAGTGTTGGAAAATCCCGTAAAAAGTTCAAATTGATGAAAAGTTGTCCGAAATGTAATGCTGAATATCTCGATAATACGCTGGAATTTTGTCTCGAAGACGGTTCAAAGTTATTCACTTCTAAAAATGAAAATCCGACAAATGCGAAAACCGCAGTTTTAAATGATGTTCCCAAACCTTCGCCAAATAATTTTGAGATTTCCAAGAAAACAATTCTCATAAAAAAGGAAACCGATAAACTCGCAAATATAAAGGAAAAAGTAACTTATCAAAGCAACAAAGTTATCGAAACCGCTCCGATTGTAATTGCTCTGATACATAATTATTGGCAATGGCTGTATTTAGAAAAAGCAAGTTACAGCACAACCGTTGCCTTTTTGACTTCCGGGCAGTTCAGTATTTGGCTGAGTTTATTGATCGTCGGAGCAATTACGAGTTTTATCGCGCTGAAATACGGAAAATATAAAGGTTTTGCAATTACGGGTTTGGTTATTCTGGCAATCAATTTATTATTGAGTATAGTTCCAATAAAATAACAAGGAGATTAAAATGAAATTTTTTATAGATACTGCAAATTTAGACGAAATAAGGGAAGCAAATGAATTGGGTTTGATTGACGGCGTAACAACCAATCCTTCGTTGGTGGCAAAAGAAGGAGATATTGATTTTAAGAAACGGATCGCCGAAATTTGTGAAATTATTGACGGCGATGTTTCGGCGGAAGTTACGGCGTTGGACACCAAAGGAATGTTAAAACAAGGGCGTGAATTGGCGAAAATTGCGTCGAATGTTGTGGTCAAATGTCCGCTCACTTGGGACGGTCTGAAAGCCACCCGCGCTTTTCGTGAAGACGGCATTAAGGTTAATGTAACTTTGTGTTTTTCTGCTTCGCAGGCACTTCTGGCGGCAAAAGCCGGTGCGAGTTATATTTCCCCGTTTATCGGACGGCTCGACGATATTTCGGAAAACGGAATGCAGCTTATCCACGACATTGTTCAGATTTACGACAATTATGATTTTGAAACCGAAGTTCTAGCCGCAAGTATCAGGCATCCGATGCACATTGTTGACTGCGCTCTAGCCGGCGTGGATGTGGCGACTGTTCCCTTCAAAGTTCTAAATCAACTTATCCAACATCCTTTGACTGATAAAGGCTTGAACGCGTTTTTAGACGATTGGAAAAAGAGCGGAAGAAAATAATTAGTTAGAAAAGACAATTATGACGAGGCGTGATTCATTTCACGCCTTTTTTATTTCTTCCCGAAAATTCTTATGATAATTAGTAAGCTAATGAAATAAAAATAGCAAGCTAATAATTAGCTTGCTATTTTTGTTTCATTAGCTTACTATTGATTTTATGATTGAACTCGAAAATACATTAACCTATTTGTTGACACCGATTTCCAACTCTTATTGGTCAACACTTGAAAAATTAATGAACGAAATAAATCTGCACAGCGGTCAGGTTTTTGTGTTGCTTTCTCTTTTTAAAGAAGACGGGCAAAGCCAGATCGAACTTTCAAAAAATCTGAATTTAGCTCCGCCAACAGTCAATAAAATGGTTAAAAATTTAGTTGAAGATAATTTTGTGATTACGAAAGGCGATGATGAAGACGGCAGAATTTTGAGAACTTTTTTGACGCAAAAAAGTTTTGATTCAAGAATGTTAATCGAAGAACAATGGCTTAAAATTGAAAATCAGATATTGTTAGATTTCACCGAAACGGAAAAACTGATTTTGTTTCAGCTATTCGATAAACTGGAAAGAAATTTGAATGGCGAAATCGCAGTAAAATAAAATGATAAACCAAAATAAAATCGTTACCATAAACTCAAGAAAATTTGACGGGAATATTCACCGGAGCTGGAAAGCCGAATTTATCAAGAAGAAAGATTCTTTGCTAACATTTGTAGGCGAATTTGAACAAGAAGTTAAGCATTCACATCTCGGCGTTATCAGACGTAAAACTGTTAGTTACGAATTCTATTGGCTTGACCGCTGGTATAATATTTTTCGCTTTCACGAACCGAACGGCGATTTGAGAAATTTTTACTGTAATTTAAATATGCCTCCAACTTTTGAACGAGATGTTTTGGATTATGTGGATTTAGACATTGATGTTTTGGTTTGGAGTGATTATTCCTTTGAGATATTAGACTTGGATGAGTTTGAAGAGAATTCAATTAATTTCAACTATTCTCAGGAAATTCATAACCAAGTTCGAAAAAGTCTTGAAGAATTAAAGACTATGATCGCAAATAGAGTATTTCCATTTAGTGCTTTCTGATAAAAAACATTTATTTTTTGGAAACTAGGGTCTGTTGATATTTTACCGTAACCAAACAATTGTGCCGGCAAATTGCACAAAACTTAAATAGTTCTTTGCCAATTCATCAAATCCGGAAAATACTCTTAGGAAAGTTTTAAAGGAATAATAAGATTGTAAAAATAACATCAAAAATACCTTTTTGTGTTATCTGTTCGATTAAAGTCGCGGGTGTTCTTGCCTTGATTATAATTTTTAGTTAGCATAATTATTTTGAGCAATGAAACCTAAGAGAAAAAAGAAATCATTTTTCCTGCATCGGCTAAAGCAAAAGCATCGTCCGCTTTTATTTCGCCGACTGGTCTTTGCTGTGGGTTTTTCTTATAATTTTGGAAATCGGCTGTCCGTTACTTGAGTGTCGGAGTTTTGCGGTTGAATTGCCGATTGATAATTCAACAACCACAAGCCAGATAGTTTCAAATGATGCTTCCGAATCGTCAAAAACCTTTTCCGAAATAAAACTCAAATCTCACGACAATTCGGTTACTGCTGACAATTACTTTGCCGCCGATCACCAGTTTCAGAACGAAGACTGCAATGACGAATGTCTTTGTCATATAGCGCCGATTAATGTTTTGATATTTGTTATGCCGAAGTATTTTCAGAAGACTCCGGTTTCTCCGCTCAAATTAAAGTTCCAGCCTACGAGCGATCTTCCGCCGCCGTATCAGCCACCGCAATTTAGCTAAATTTTCTTCCGTTGAACATTTTATGTTTGTTTCAACTTGCGCCGAAGTGTGTCTTTTTTCGGCTCTTTTGAAATTAATAATTCTGTTTTTATCAGTTTAAGAGGGAATTTAGCAATGACTATTTTAAATTCGCACAGCCGTTTTAAATGGCTGGCGGCGGCGGTTTTATTACTGCTGATATTTTCTACCAATTATAAAACTAACGCCCAAGAAGTGGCTTTATTAACGAGCGAGGAAACAAAAGTTTCTTCTGCGGCTAAACCGATTTTGGTTTCAAGTTTGCCGAAATTTTATGATCCGCAAGATGGAATTTCGCTCAATGATCTGATCGTTCGCGCATTGCAGACAAATCAGGATTTGGCGGCGGCGCGGCTTGAAATCGAAAAGGCGAAAGCGCGTTTTAATCAGGCTTTCTTGCGTCCGAATCCGACGCTCGAATTTGAACAGGAATCGGGAAGACTTGTCGGAAACGGCGGCGACGGGAATTTTACAGTTGGCGCGTCGCTTCCGATTGAAATTTACGGTCGGCGCGATGCGAGAATCAATTTTGCAAATATCGCTATCGAAGCGAGCGAGGCGGAAGTTCGCAATCGTGAAAGGATTTTAGTCGCCAATGTTTTGATGAATTACGCCGAAGCACTCGCCGCTTTGCGCGAACTCGAAGCGACGGAAAATCTGCTCGAACTCGATTTGCAGACGACCAAGTTTGTCCAAATTCGCGTCAACGAAGGCGACACGCCTCCGCTCGAACTTCATCTTTTGCAGGCGGAAGTCGAACGTCTGCGGGCGCGTCGGGAACTTGCCGAAGGTCGTCTGCAATCTTCGCTGACGCAGCTTAAACTGCTTGCCGGATTGCCTTTTGAAGAACCGCTGAGATTGCGCGAACAGATGAGTTCGGCGATTTTGCCGACATTACCGACAACAATAGATGCGGCTGTCGAAATCGGTTTGCGGACGCGCCCCGATATTCTGCTGGCACAAATCGAAGAACAAGTTTCGACCGCCGGTTTGCGGCTGGTCAGAGCGCAGACGCGCCCGGATTTGACGGCTTACACGCGCTATTCGCAAGGGCGTTCGGTGATTGATACATCAATCGGGAATTTTCCGCAGCGCGACCGCAGTTTGACGTTCGGCGTGGCAATCGGAATTCCGCTTTTTAACAAAAATCAGGGCGCGCGCGCGCGGAAGCGGAAATAAATATCAGACAGGCAAAAGCGCGGCTCGAATTTGCCGAAAGAGTCGTGCGCGGCGAAATTCTCGCGGCGTATCAACGAATCGAATCGGCGAATCGCGCTGTTTCGACACTAGAAACGGCGGCGATTCCGCGCACTATGCAAAACGTCGAAATCTTTCGCAAAGTTTATGAAATCGGCGAGATAAAAATCACCGATTTAATCAACGAACAAAGAAGATTATTGGACGCAAACCGCGATTTGACCGAAGCCTTATCCTTGCGTTATCGCGCCCGCGCCGATTTGCTGATCGCGCTCGGCGCGGGTGGATTTTTGCCCGACACAAAATGAGGGTTAAAAGTAAAAAGGCAAAAGGCAAAAGTAAAAACCAAAAAACTTTTATGAAAGAAGAAATTAAGAAACAAGAAGAAACGGAAAACATCGGCGAAAGCGAAGAAACGATTGAAAATTCAGAAATAACGGAAACTGTCGAAGAAGTTGAAACCGATGCGCCCGAATCGAAACCTCGCAAGATATTCGCGTGGATTTTGACGGCGGCGATACTCGCGCTGATCGCTATTATCGGCATCGCTTGGGTTGTGAACAAAAATTCATCTTCAACCGAAGTAGATGTCGAAACCGCCGAAAAGGAAGACGGACATTCCGAAAATGAAACCGGGCGCGAAGTAAAGCTCGAACCGGAAACATTGGCTTCGGCTAATATCGAGATCGAAGCCGTAACACAGCGTCCGGCAATCGCCAAACTGTATGTTACGGGGGCGGTTGAACTCAATCCCGAAAAAACCGAGATGGCAACGCCTTTGGTCGGCGGGCGGATCGAAAATGTTTATTACGGTGTCGGCGATTACGTCAACAAAGGCGCAACGCTCGCCGTTATTTCCAGTCCGCAACTCGCGCAGATGCACGGCAAAATGCACGAAGCGCGAACGCGCTATGAACTCGCCGAAAGAAATTTGTCGCGTGTCCAAAAAGCGGAAAATCGCGTTTCGATTTTGCAGGCGAAAGCCAAATTAGACGAAGCCGAAGCGACTTTGAGAAGAACAAAACGCCTGATCGAACTCGAAGCGGGCGCGGGAAAAGATTTGATCGCCGCCGAAACCAATTACAAAACCGCCAAAGCCGAATACGATTTCCAGACAAATATTTCTCTAAACAAAGAAATTCAGGAAGCAAAAGCGGAAGTCGAAACTTCGCGTGTGGATTTGCGGCATATTCAGGACGAAATGCGCTCGCTCGGCGTAAACGTCAGCATTGACGAGCCGGACGATCACACAAAAGACACATCGCTCGTCGCCGTTCACGCTCCGCTTTCGGGCGTGATTACCGAACGGAAATTTAACGCTGGGGCGGGAATTGATGCCGCCACGCCGATTTTCGCCATCTCTAATCTGTCAACCGTTTACGTCATCGCCAACGTGCCGGAAGCGAGCGTCGGGAAACTCTCAATCGGTTTGGTCGCCGAGATAAAATCGCCGTCAATCGGGACGATCAGCGGCATTATCAGCTACATTGACCCGCGCCTTGACGAAACCTCGCGGACGGCGCGTGTGCGGGTCGAAGTCCCGAATTCAAACGGCAAACTGCGGGCGGGAATGTTCACCGAAGTAGGTTTTTACGCCGGAACGTCAGAATCAACGGGCGAAGAACTGTTCGTTTCAAGCGAAGCGATTCAGCGCGAAGGCGAAAAAACGATTGTTTTCGTGCCGAAAGAAAACGAAGCGGGCGCGTTTGAAATCCGCGAAATTGAAATCGGCGGCGAAATTGACGGTTACACGAGTGTTAAAAGCGGCTTGCAGCTTGGCGAAAAGGTCGTTACGAAAGGAAGTTTTACGCTCAAGACGCAAATGCAAAAAGGCGAAATGGGAGAACACGGACACTGATTCGATTTTGGATTTCGGATTTTGGATTTAAGAAAGAAAATTTAGCCACAGATTTACACAGATGAACTCAGATTTTTAAAACATTGATTTATTTTTTCTTCATCCGTGTGTATCTGTGAAAATCCGTGGCTAGAAAAAAATTATGATAAACGCGCTTATAAAATTTTCGGTTGCCAACCGTTTGATCGTTCTGCTTCTGGTAGCGATTGTGGCGGCGGGCGGAATTTACAGTTTGATAAATTTGCCGATTGATGCCGTGCCGGATGTAACGAACGTGCAGGTGCAGGTTTTGACCGCCGCGCCGTCGCTCGCGCCGCTTGAGATTGAGCGGCAGGTTACTTTTCCGGTGGAAACGGCGATGTCGGGTTTGCCGGACATCGAAGAAATCCGTTCGGTTTCAAAGTTCGGACTTTCCGCTGTAACAGTCGTTTTTGACGATTCGGTTGATACATATTTTGCCCGCCAGCTTGTTTTGGAAAGACTCGCACAGGCGCGTGAGCAGATTCCCCAAAATATCGGCTCGCCCGAAATGGGACCGATCTCGACGGGTTTGGGCGAGATTTATCAATACGAACTCAAATCAACCGATGGCAGTTACGACGCGACCGAACTTCGCACAATTCAGGATTGGAACGTCCGCCGTCAGCTTTTAGGCGTTCCCGGCATTACGGAAATCAACAGTTTCGGGGGCTACAAAAAGCAGTTTCAGGTGCGGATTGACCCGAATAAACTGCAATCTTTCGGGTTGACTTTGCGCGACGTTTTTGAAGCGGTTTCGCGCAATAATTCAAATGTCGGCGGAGCGTATATCGAAAAAGGCGCGGAGCAGTATCTTTTGCGCGGCATCGGCTTGGTTGAAAAAGCGGACGACGTAGCAAATATCGTCGTCAAAACCGGCGCGGAAGGCGTTCCGGTTTATGTCAAAAATGTCGCCGAAGTCGTCGAAGGCGCAACAGTCCGGCAGGGCGCGGTTACGGCGGATGGCGAGGACGAGATCGTCGCGGGAATTGCGCTGATGCTCAAAGGCGAAAACACGCGGGCGGTGGTTAATCGCGTCAAGGAGCGCGTCGAAGAAGTCAAAAAATCTCTGCCCGAAGGCGTTGAATTGATCGCATTTTATGACCGCACGGATTTGGTTGAGCGTGCAATTTACACAGTCGAAAAAAATCTGGTCGAAGGCGCGATTTTAGTTATTGTCGTTCTAATTCTGCTTTTGGGAAACTGGCGCGGCGCGTTGCTCGTGGCAACGATCATTCCGCTTTCGATGCTCTTTGCCGCGATTCTGATGAAAATTTTCAATGTGTCGGGAAATTTGATGAGTTTGGGCGCGTTGGACTTTGGTTTAATTGTTGACGGCGCGGTCGTGATGGTTGAAAACGCCGTCAGGAGGCGAGCCGAAGCACAACGTGAACACTCACGCGAGCCGCCCGAACGGACGATTTTAGAAGCGTGTCTGGAAGTGGCGCGTCCCGTCGTTTTCGCCGTCGCCATCATCGCCATCGTTTATCTGCCGATTCTTTCTTTGCAGGGCATCGAAGGCAAAATGTTCGTGCCGATGGCTCTGACGGTGATTTTCGCGCTGCTCGGTTCGCTGATTTTATCTTTAACTTACGTTCCGGCGATGCTCACCTTTATTTTGAAAGGTAAAGTTTCCGAAAGCGAAAGTTTTCTGATTCGATGGTCGAAACAAATCTACAAACCGGCGTTTGCATTTATGTCGCGTTATCGTTCGCAAGCCTTAGCCATCGCCGTCAGTCTCGTTCTGATTTCGGGCGCGATCTTCCCGTTTTTGGGTTCGGAGTTTATTCCGCGTCTTGATGAAGGCGATCTCGCGGTGCAAGTTCAGCAACTGCCGAGCGTGTCTTTGAGTCAATCAATTAAAACCGTTACGGAAGTTGAAAAAGTCTTGATGGAATTTCCCGAAGTTAAAACGGTAATTTCAAAAACGGGACGCGCCGAAGTCGCCACCGACCCGATGAGCGTTGATTTTTCCGATTTGTTTATCGGCTTAAAACCGCCCGATGAATGGAAAACGGCAACGGATAAAACCGAATTGATTGAAAAAATGTCGAAGGCTTTGGAAAAGCGTGTGCCGAATGCAACCGTCAGTTTTTCGCAGCCGATTGAACTTCGCGTCGCCGAACTGATTTCCGGTGTGCGCTCTGATGTAGCGATCAAACTTTACGGCGACGATCTCGATGTTTTGAAGGAAAAAGCCGATGAAATCGTCAAAGTGGTTTCAAAAATTTCCGGCGCGGAAGATGTCAAAGCGGAAGCGACGAGCGGTTTGCCGCAACTGCAAATCAAACCCGACCGCGCCGCGATTGCGCGTTATGGCTTGAACGTCGAAGATGTCAACGATCTCGTCGAATCAATCGTTGCCGGAAAAAAAGCCGGACAAGTTTTTGAAGGCGAACGGCGTTTTGATTTGGTGGTCAGGTTGAATGAAAACTCCGGGCGCGATGTCGAAACGATCAAAAATCTACTGCTCACCGCGCCGAACGGTTCACGGATCGCGCTGGCGGAAATCGCCGAAATCAAACTCGTCGAAGGCGCGGCGCAGATCACGCGCGAAGATACGCGCCGCAGAATCGGCGTAGAACTAAATGTGCGCGGGCGCGACATCGGTTCGTTCGTCACAGAAGCGCAAACCGCCATCGAAAAAAATGTGCAGTTGCCGCCCGGATGTTATCTGAAATGGGGCGGAACATTTGAAAATCTCGAACGCGCTTCGGCTCGTCTTCTAATCGTCGTGCCGATTGCTTTGTTTTTAATTTTTGTTCTTTTATTTACGACTTTCGGCTCGATAAAACAGGCGTTTTTGATCTACACGGGAATTCCGTTTGCGATTGTCGGCGGCGTTTTTGCGCTCGCCGTTCGCGGAATGCCGTTTTCGATCTCCGCCGGAGTCGGTTTTATCGCTCTTTTCGGCGTGGCGGTTTTGAACGGCGTGGTGATGGTCTCATTTATTAACCAACTCTGGCGCGAAGGCAAAACCGTTTTGGAAGCCGTCAAAGAAGGCGCGATAACCAGACTTCGCCCGGTTTTGATGACCGCGCTCGTCGCAAGTTTGGGTTTTATCCCGATGGCTCTGGCAACATCGGCGGGCGCGGAAGTTCAGCGTCCGCTGGCAACGGTCGTCATTGGCGGTTTGATAACTTCGACGCTGCTTACTTTGCTGATTTTACCGACGCTGTATGCGTGGATCGAACGCGATCCGAAAGAAGTTTTTGAAGGAGAAGATTAAAATTGACGATTGACAAATGTCAGAATTATTCAGAACTTGAATAATATTTTTCGTGCGTTAAAACGCACGGCTAAATTCAATTTGCCGCGACGCGACGATTTATGCACAAGCTTCATTTAGTTGAAGCGATTGAAAGTTTAATATAGAAAAAGACAAGGAGGAAAACAATTGTGAATAATTCATTTTGGCAGGTTATGGGCTACGCTCTGATTCCCGCTCTGGCAGTTTTGATCGGCGGAATTATCGCCGCGTTTTGGAAACCCGCCGCAACCATTCGCAGTCTGGTGCAGCATTTTGCCGCCGGACTCGTCTTTGCCGCCGTCGCCGCAGAAATACTGCCAGACATTATGCACGAGCATAATGCGTTGGCAACCGTTGTCGGCTTTTCCGTCGGCGTTCTCTTGATGTTGGCGGTCAAGTATTTTGCCGAAGGCGGCGGCGAGGGCGAAGGGGAAAACAGCGAATCGCCGACGAGTTTGCTGGTTACGCTCGGCGTTGATTTATTGATTGACGGTCTGCTGATCGGAATTGCTTTTGCAGCGGGCGCAAAAAAAGGTTTTCTGCTGACTTTCGCGCTGGCTTTTGAAGTGTTTTTTCTCGGTCTTTCGGCTTCGGTAGCACTAAGCAAAGCCGGAAAATCGAGGACCGTGATGTTCTCGGCGGCGGCTGGTCTGGCTTTGATATTACTCGTCGGCGTGGCTGTCGGCGATTATTTTTTGTCAGGTTTGACAGGGTTCGCCTTTGACGCGATATTAGCCTTCGGCGCGGCGGCACTGCTTTATCTGGTAACGGAAGAACTTCTCGTCGAAGCGCACGAAGCAAGGGAAACGCCGCTGGCGACGGCGATGTTTTTTGTCGGATTTCTGGCACTCATTATCGTCGAAATGTTTTTGTAAATTGGACGAATTCGATTGTTGAGAAACGAAACCTAAGCGGTTGAACAAATTTATTAAATAAGAATTAAAACTAACAAAGCAGTCTATTATCTGTGAGAAATCTTCACAATCGCCTGTAAAGTTTCAACCCGAAAACTCCGCTAAATTAAATATCATAAAATGTGTAAATGCTTAAATAACAGTATTTATCTGATTTCCTACGAATGGCACACGGCTTGTAATTATAAATGGCAAGTGCTTGAAAGGCAGGCAAAATTTAGAAAGAGAGAAAATTATGATGAATAAAATATTTAACAGCAGAAACATCGCCATCGCGGTGATTACATTGGCAATCGGAGTTTTCGCGGCGTGCGGCGCGGCGAATATGTTTTTTGGTGAAACGACCGTTTCGGGAAATGTCGTTTCGTTTATTTTGAATCCCGAAGGACGAGTTGAAGGCGCGATTTTGGATACGGGCGATCAGGTCAAATTCGGCGCGGAAACGGGCGAAGTCGTTACGGCAAACGTGCAAATCGGCTCGCCTCTGACGGCAACCGGAAACGCGGGAACGAAGTCCGATTACGGACGCGAATTTCACGCGGAAACTTTGCAGATCGGCGACCAAACAATAACTATCGCCGACAAACCGAAAGGTCCGAAAGGCGACAAACCGCATCCGCCGAAAGGCAAAAAAGGTCCGAAAGACGGAGAAAAACCTTCGCCACCAAATGCGGAAATAAATGACGGAAAACCTTTGCCGCCGAATGCGGAAAATGCACCCGCAGCAACTATTCCACAGCCCGAAACGGCGACGGTCAGCGGCACGGTGAGATACGTTCTCGTCAATAAAGACGGCAATCCGCGAGGTTTGATTCTGGCAAACGGCGAGCAATTGAATCTCGGCAAGGAAGTCGAAGAGGCGGGTCTGAGTTTCGACACGAACACGAGCGTCAATGCGACAGGCGAAATCGCCAAAAGTCAATTCGGAACTTTTGCTCGACCAAAAGTTTTAACCATCGGCAATCAGACATTTACATTCAACCGCTAAAGTTTGTGAATTAAGATATTTAATGCGAATCGGGAGTGCGACAAACAAACCCGATTCGCGTTATTATTTTAGTGCGGAAAAAATCTTGAAAATGAACTTTTCACTTTCCAAAATCAGTTTGCGGACGCGGCTTATCATTTTGACGGCGTTGGCTTTAATTGCGCTTTTGATTGCGATGCTGTCGGCGTTTCGGACGGCGCGGATGAGCGCGTCGTTTGCCGAACGGCGGACGGAAATCAATGTCCAGTCGGCGGCGCGGGAACTCGTGCGGGAAAGCGAAAATATCGGCGATTTGCCGATTGATAAAAAGGGAACCTTTCCGCCGCACGTCCGCGAAATAATGCGCCGTTACGCCGATGTCTATTCGCGTTCGGCGGCGGTTGCGCTTGACAGGTTTAAGGAAGTTTCCGGCGGATTTTGCGGAGAAAATGACGAAGTAATCAGTTTTATCGCGGGAAACGAGGATTTTTCAAAACTCGCGCCGCAACAGGTTTGCCGGACTTTGGCAAATGTAAATGATTTTCAAACGCTGACGATGCAATCGAACGGCGAAGATTTTTATGTCGCATTTGCGCCCGTTTCGGCGAATGAGAAAGCAACTAATTTAACGGGCGTTTTCGCTTTTCAAAAACTGCCGAAATTCAATGCTTTGAGCGACAGATTTAATTTAATAACACAAATTTTTCTGTTGCTTTCAGCCATCGCACTCGTCGCTTTTGCGTTCACGACATTTCGGCGTTGGCAAAATGGAATGCAAAAAATCGAAAGCGGTTTGCAGGAAATTTCGGACGATTTATCAAATCGAATTGACGCGCCGAAAATTTCCGAACTCGACAAAATCAGCCGTGAAATTAATCGTTTGGCGGAAAATCTGGAAACAAATCTGGCAAAGCAAAATGAACTCGAAAAAGATTTGGCAAATAACGAAAAACTCGCGGCTTTGGGCAGAGTCGCCAGCGGTGTGGCGCACGAAATCCGCAATCCGTTGGCGGCGATGAAATTGAAAATTCAAATGGCGGCGCGGCAAGGTTTTGACAAATCGAAAATCGAAAAAACCTTCGCCGTTTTGAATGAAGAAATCGCGCGGCTCGATAATTTGATTTCCAAAATGCTCGACGCGGGAAAGCAAAAGAAATTAACTTTTAAGCAAATTGCGCCGACGGAAATTTTGCGTGAAAGGTTGGAATTTATTAAGGAAAAAGCTGATGCAAACAATGTTGCAATCAAAACCGAATTTTCAGCCGAAGATTTAAAAATCAACGCCGACGCGGAAAAACTGACGCAGGTTTTCGACAATCTTTTATTGAACGCGCTCGAAGCAATGACAAACGGCGGAGTTTTAAAGGTTCGTGCTTTTAACGAAGCCGACAAAATCATTTACGAATTTGCCGATTCCGGCGCGGGAATTTCGCCGACCGAAAAAGAGAAAATTTTCGAGCCGTTTTTTACGACGAAAGACAACGGAACAGGTTTGGGTTTGGCGATTTCGCGGGAAATAATCGAAGCACATAACGGACGTTTGTTTTTAGCCGAATCGGAAAACGGCACGAAATTTATTGTGGAGTTGAGAAAAAAATTATGAATTCGATTTTTTACACAATCGGACTTCTGATCGTGTCCAATATTTTTATGACGCTGGCGTGGTATGGACATTTGAAACACAAATCGAGCGCGTTATGGCTGGTGATTTTGACGAGTTGGGGTTTAGCGTTTTTTGAATATGTTTTTCAAGTTCCGGCAAACCGCATCGGCGCGGAAGCGGGATTGACGGTTACGCACCTGAAAATTATTCAAGAGTGCGTAACGCTGACGGTTTTTACAATCATCGCGTATTTTATGTTTGGCGAAACTCTGAAATGGAACAATTTCGTTTCCTTTTTATTTTTAGTCGGCGCGGTTGTTTTCGCGTTTTGGGGCAAGGAATAATGATTGAAAACCGGATAAATTTTAATGAACGAAAAAATCTTAGTCGTTGACGACGAAAAAAACTTGCGCGAAACTTTGGTCGAACTTTTCGAGAGCGAAAATTTCGCGGTCGAATCTGCCGCAGACGGCGCGGAAGCTTTGCTTCAAATTCGTGCCGAAAATTTCGCGTGCGTTTTTCTCGATATAAAAATGCCGCGAATGGACGGTTTGCAACTTCTGAAAAAACTCGGTGAAGAAAGTCTTTTGCAAACGCCGATTGTTGTCGTCAGCGCGTTTTCGGACAGCGAAAAAACTATCGAAGCGATGCGGCTTGGAGCTTTTGATTACATCACGAAACCGCTCGACATCGAAGAAATTCTGGATGTTTTGAAACGTGCCGTCGCACAGTCGAAGCAAAATCCGCAAACCGAAAATCGAAGCGAAAAAATGGCGGAAAAGTCGGACGAAACAGTTTCGATAATCGGTTCGAGCCGTGCGATGCGCGACGTTTTTAAACAAATCGGCAGAGTTTCGGCGACTGACGCAACCGTTTTGATTACGGGCGAATCGGGAACGGGAAAGGAACTCGCGGCGCGGGCGATTCACGAATTTTCGCGGCGGAAAAATTCGTCATTCATCGCCGTCAACTGCGGCGCGATTCCCGAAAATTTGGTCGAATCGGAACTTTTCGGTTTTGAGAAAGGTGCGTTCACGGGCGCGGTTTCGCAGAAAAAAGGTAAGTTTGAAGCGGCAAACGGCGGAACTTTATTTCTTGACGAAATCGGCGAAATGCCTTTATCGGCGCAGGTTAAACTTCTTCGCGTTTTGCAGGAAAGAAAAATCGAGCGCGTCGGCGGAACGCAATTGATTCCCGTTGATGTGCGAATAATCGCCGCGACGAATCGTGATTTACAAACGGAAATTGCGGAAAAAAATTTCCGCGAAGATTTATTTTATCGCTTAAATGTCGTTTCGATAAATTTACCGCCTTTGCGGGAAAGACTCGCCGACGTGCCGCAACTCGCCGAATTTTTTCTCGAACGCGCCATCAAAAAACACGATCTGCCGAACAAATTTTTGACCGACGCGGCGATGAAAACTTTAATCAACCGCGAGTTTTCGGGAAACGTCCGCGAACTCGAAAACATCATCGAACGCGCCGCCGTTACAAGCGGAATGGCAAACGCGATCACGCCGGAAAATTTGTTTGAAAACAAAGCTGAAAATTTAGTCGTAAGTTTCGGCGAATTATTAGATTTGCCGTTCAAAGAAGCCGTCGGAAATCTCGAAAAATTATTGATCGAAAAAGCCTTGCGCGAATCGTACGGCAACCGCACGGAAGCGGCGCGAAAATTGGAAATCAATCGGCGATTGTTGTATGACAAAATTGCGGAACATAAAATAAAAAACGACTAAATTTTTATGGGAAAAATTCGCACAATTTTAAAATGGCGTTGGCTTCGCGCAATGAATGTCTGGAAACATCTGCCGTTTCGCGCACAGGGCGGAATCACGGTTTTTATTCCGATTGTCGCCGTTTTGGTGTCGTTTTGTTTTGCAATTTACGGCAATCTCAACCGCACCGCGCGGCAGGAAGACATTCAAAGAAAATTCAAAGCGGTCAGACAATACGGCAATTTGCTGACCTTGATGATTGATGCCGAAACGGGCGAGCGAGGGTTTATTTTGACGCAGCGCGACGAATATCTCGAACCTTACCAAACAGCCGTCGAGGAAATTCCGAAAACCATCGAACAATTAAAAGAAATCGTCGAAGCCGAACCGGGCGAAAAACCGCGTCTTGAAAGAATCGAAGGACTTTCCAAAATTCAGGAATTAGTCAATATTCAGCTTGTAAATTTAAAGGAATCGCAAAGTTTTAATCTAAACGAAAAAAGTCGCGACGAACTTTACCAACATTTGCAGCGCGGAAAATTCACAATGGACAAGATTCGCGCGGCAATCAGCCAAATGCAGAACAAGGAAGAAACGCTTTTAACCGAACGGCTCGCAGAAATAAATTCGATCCGCAACCGCGATTATATTTTTATTTTTATCGCGCTTTTGGTCGGCGTAATTGTGCGCGTCGTATCATTTTATTTATTTGACCGCGGAATTGTCAGGCGCATTCAGCAATTGACAGAAAACACTAATTCGATTCTCAAAGGCGAATCACCGGATTTCAATATCAAAGAAAAAACGGATGCCGTCGGGATGTTGGAGAAAAATATTGTCGAACTTGCTGATCGAATTGAAAATGAATCCGTTTTGCAAAAGTGAATTTCACGCTTTTCTAGTTGTAAGTCAAATGTAAATCTGTAGCTAGAAATTCTTTTTTCTCTAATATAAAACTGTCTATCTACCTTAACGGCTGGAATTTAACCGAATAATTTTTATGAAACAGACAACAACATCACAAAATAACCTCTCTTTGCGGCGGGATAGAAAATTCCTGTGGCTCTTGGCAAGCGTTGCGCTCGTCGCCGTTTTTGAATTTCTTTCGCTGATGGGCGAAGGCTATCGGCTCAGGCGCGACATCGCTTTGCCTTTTTTCGCTTTAATAATTTTAGCGGTCGGCTGGCGGACGCTGTGGCACGGACTAAAAGCTCTCTCGAAACTCAACTTTCGGAGTATCAATCTGCTGATGACGATTGCCGTCGCGGGAGCGTTTTATCTGGGTGAATATGAAGAAGCGGCGGTTGTCATCGTCCTATTTTCATTGGGCGAACGGCTCGAAAGTTTCGGAATTCAGTCGAGCAAATCCGCGCTTCAAGCACTCGTTGACCGCACGCCGAAAACCGCTTTAATCAAACGGGAAAACTTGGAAGAGAAGTTAAAACTCGAAGACGTAAAAGTCGGCGACCTTTTGATTATCAAGCCCTCGGATATGATCGCTCTGGACGCGGAAGTCGTTTCGGGCGCGTCATCGGTTGATGAATCAACAATTACGGGCGAACCACTGCCGAAAGACAAACACACGGGCGACACGGTTTTTGCCGGAACGCTCAATATGCAGGGCTATCTCGAAGCAAAAGTGTTAAAAACGGCGCAGGATACGACGCTCGCCAAAATTATCGAAACGACTTTTGCGGCGACGAAAACAAAGGCGGAAACGCAAAAATTTATCGAAACTTTTGCAAGCTATTACACGCCGTCAATCATCGTCATCGCGGCTTTGCTCGTCCTTATTCCGACCATTCTTTTCGGCG
This sequence comes from Pyrinomonadales bacterium, assembly GCA_038200505.1. Classification (GTDB taxonomy): domain Bacteria; phylum Acidobacteriota; class Blastocatellia; order Pyrinomonadales; family Pyrinomonadaceae. The sequence goes on from JBBPXX010000097.1 coordinate 26,121, forward strand.
CGGCGTTTAATCCGTGGTTCGAGCAGGCGATTACGATTCTGGTGATCGCCTGCCCGTGCGCTCTCGTGATTTCGACACCGATTTCCATTTACGCGAGCATCGGCAACGCTTCGGCTCGCGGCGCACTGATTAAAGGCGGAAAATACATCGAGGCAATCGGACAAGTCAAAGCCGTGGCGATGGACAAAACCAGAACTTTAACTTACGGCAAACCGAAAGTAACCGACGTAATTCCGTTCGGCGAAACTTCGCGCGAACATCTTCTGGCGTGCGCCGCCGGAATCGAAAGCTATTCGGAACACCCGCTCGCGCAGGCGATTGTCAGTCAGGCAAAGTTTGAAGAAATCGCAATTCACGGCGCGGAAAACTTCCAAGCCGTTTTAGGAAAAGGCGCAAAAGCCGATTGCGTCGTCTGTTACGACAGTCATCACTGCATCGGAAAACTCCCGTTTATCACCGAAGAACACGCAGTTCAAGATGAAGTCGTCGCCCGCGTCGAAGCCTTGCAATCGGACGGAAAAACATCAATCGTCATCAGCAATCACGGCGGCGTGGAAGGCATTATCGCACTGACCGACGAAATCAAATCGGAAAGCCGGGCGACGGTTGCCGAACTCCGCAAACTCGGCGTGGAAACCGTAATGCTGACGGGCGATAATCACGCACCTGCCGAAGCCGTGGCAAAAGCGGTCGGTATCCGCGAAGTCAAAGCCGAAATGCTGCCCGAACATAAAGCCGACGCGATTAAAGAACTGTTGAAAAAATACGGCGCGGTGGCGATGGTCGGCGACGGCGTGAACGACGCGCCCGCACTCGCTTTATCAACAGTCGGCGTGGCAATGGGTGCGGCTGGCTCGGACACGGCGATTGAAGCGGCTTCGATTGCGATATTAAATGACAGACTTGAACTGATTCCATACTTGATCCGTCTGGGCAGAAAAACGATCTCGACGATCAGAATCAACACCGCCGCCGCCGTTCTGACAAAAATCGTTTTCGTCGTTCTGGCAATTTTCGGTTTGAGCAGTCTGGCAATGGCGATTTTCGCCGATGTCGGCGTAACTGTTTTGGTAATTTTAAATAGTCTGCGGCTTTTGAAGTTCAAGTAAACCTATTTGAACGAAAACAAAGATGGAAAATCGGAAGTTTAGAATCGAGATTCTTAAAGGCTATAGTTTCTCGAAGCCGTCCTTTGGATTATTCACAACGGTTCGCAATGGCGGCTTTTGCCGGAGTCTTACGGTAAACCGGAACTCGGTTTATAAACGCTTGCCGGATGGTCGCACGACTGACCGAATGCTGTATCGGGAAACTGAAACACTTCCGCAGAGTATTTTCCGGAGCTGATAAATTGGCAAAGAAATATTTAAGTTTTGTGAAATTTGCCGGCACAATCGTCCGGCTTAGATAAAATTTCAACAGAACCTAAAACTCGATTCCCTGCTGAGCAAAAATGCCTGCGTGGAAAGGATGTTTAACTTCCTTCATTTCTGTTACTAAATCAGCCGCGTCAATCAATTTTTGAGGTGCGTTCCTGCCGGTTAGAACTATATGCAAATTAGGTTGTTCGCAGCGAACTTCTTTAATCTCGTCGAGAATCTTGTCCAAATCTAAAAGCTTATAATCCAAAACATACACGAGTTCATCGAAAACAAGTAAATCATAATCACCGCTTCGCATTTTTTCGACGCATAACGCCCACGTTTCTTCCGATGTTTTTATGTCTTGTGCTTTATCATTCGTGTCCCAAGTAAAGCCGTCGCCCATTGTGTGAACTTCGATTCCGAGCAGTTCCGCCGATTCGTGTTCACCGTAACGGTCTGTCTTTGATTTCATAAACTGAATCATACAACAGCGCATTCCGCGTCCCGCCGCCCGCATCATCAGACCGAGCGCACAAGTCGTTTTTCCCTTGCCGTCGCCCGTGTTGACCATCAACAACCCTTTGGTATTTTCCTTGTAACCTTCGCGCCGCCATTTATAGCGTTTTTCTTTTGTGTCCGTCATCAGTTATTTTTAATTATTGTGCGTGATTTCAAGCCAAACTTAATTCCAATTTTTCTTCCTCAACGGTTTTTAAATCATTTTCGGCTTTTTTGACGGCTTCAATGACGGCGGAAACAATTTCAAATTCTTGTGTGTCCCAATCTCCGGCTGCCCGACAACCGGCGGCATTCTTATGTCCTCCGCCGTCAAATTTTTCGGCTATTCGCGCAACATTTATAATGCCTTTTGAACGCAGACTAACACGAAAGAAATTCGGTTCGACTTCGCGCATATAAATTACCGCTTCGACTTCTCTGGCTGTCAGCGGGATATTGACAAATCCGTGATTGTCACCATCAACTGCGCCTGAATTTTCCTTCATCTCAAGCGTTTGACGCATCCACGCGACTTTGCCGCTTTCATCGCGTTTGACTGTTGAAAGAACCTGACGCATCAGCTCGATCCGACTCCACGGATAACTGTTATAAACGGCTTGTGAAATATCCGCCGGTTTAACGCCGACTTTGATAAGTTCGGAAGCAACTTTGAGAGTTCTTTCGGTTGTATTCGGAAAATGAAATGAGCCTGTGTCGGTAACAAGTGCCAAATATACGCATTCGGCAATCTCTTTTGTAATGCGTCCGCCGATTGCCTTGCAAAGATTGTAAATCATTTCACCGACTGCCGAAGCCGTTGCGTCAATCCAATTAATTGCGCCGAAATGTTCGCTCGTCGCGTGATGATCAATATTTACAACCAATTGATTTTCTAAACCTTCGATTTGAGGGCGGGAAATATCGGAACACTCCATTACGAAAATTGCGTCGTATTGTCCGTCAATCTCCGAAACTTTTCGGATTTCATCCGCACCCGGCAATTGACGATAAGATATTGGAATACCGTCGCTGACAATCACTTCCGCCGTTTTGCCTAAAGAGCGTAACAGCCAACATAATCCCAATGACGAGCCGATTCCGTCGCCGTCCGGTCTGACGTGCGTGGTGATGGCAAAATTCTGCTTGTTTTCAATTAATTCTACTACTTGGCTTAACATCTTCTTAAAGGATGAAGGATGAAGGATAAAGGATAAAGTAATCTTTTTATTTATCCTTCATCCTTTCCATTGCTCTCCTGTTTTATCGGTAAATCTTTTAGAAGTTCACTAACCCGGATGGCGTTTTCTTCCACCGTGTCGCGCACAAAATTTAAAATCGGCGCGTGGCGCAAATCAAGGTCTAACGCAACTTGCTGCCGGACAAAAGTAGCGGCGTGCTGCAGTGCTTTGAGTGCTTCTTTTACTTCTTTTTCATCGCCCTGAACAATGACGAAAACCTTGGCTTCGCGCAGATTATCAGACACACGAACATCCGTTACGGTTACGCCGATCAGCCGCGGATCGTCGAGTTCGTAACCGACAATTTCCATAATTTCGGCGCGTAATGTTTCTGCTAATCTTTCGGGTCTTCTCATTTTTCGTAATGAAATCTACACGAATGAATAATTATTTCATCATCTTTGACTTCATAAACAAGACGATGCTCATAAGTTATGCGTCTTGACCAAAGACCTTTCAATTCGTGTTTTAAAGGTTCGGGTTTGCCGATTCCCGAAAATGGATTTCGTCCAATATCTTTGATGAGTGTGGCTATTTTTGCGTGAATCTTTTTGTTTTCACCTGCCCAATCGTTATAATGTTCAAAGGCATCTTTAACGAAAGCAATCTTTTTCATAAATCCTCAATATCAACATAAATCAATTTTGTCGGGTCTTGAGCATCGAGCATAGACTGTTCCAAATGCCTTCTGTTTGCCTCGGTTGAAAGCAGATATTCGGTCGTATCTTGTTCTTCTTCCTCGACTAAAACGATCACTTCAACTTCCGTTCCAATCGGCAAATCAAGCGCGGAAACTTCAACCATTCCGTTTTCTTTGACAATCGTTTTTTCTCTTATCCCGGTAATCATATTTTTAAAGCTCCGTCGGCGCAATTTTCTCGACTGTAAATGCTTCAATCTCGTCATCAACTTTGATGTCATTGTAATTGACCAAACCTATTCCGCATTCAAAACCCTGACGAACTTCGCCCGCATCATCTTTGAATCGTTTGAGCGAGTCAATATCGCCTTCCCAAATAACGACATCATCGCGGATCAGCCGCGCTTTTGCCTGCCGCCTGATAACTCCGTCGGTTACGCGGCAACCGGCGATTGAGCCGACCTTGGAAACCTTGAAAACTTCCAGAACGAGGGCTTTGCCGAGAATAGTTTCTTTCTCGATGGCATCGAGCATTCCGATCATCGCCGCCGTAATTTCTTCTTCGACTTTATAAATAATCGAATGCAGACGTATATCAACGTCTTCCTGTTTGGCGGTTTCAACAGCGCGAGTTCCGGGACGGACGTTGAAACCGATAATTACAACGGCAGTCGAGACTTGATCGGCTTGGGTTGCCGAAGCGAGCAGAACGTCCGATTCGGTAATCGCACCGACACCGGAACGAATAACTCTGACCTTTACTTTTTCAGTCGAAAGTTTTTCGAGCGTGGATTTAAGAACTTCAACCGAACCCTGCACGTCGGCTTTGAGAAGAACCAGCAATTCTTTGACTTCCGCCAGACCGAGCGATTCGATACCGCGCTTGGTCGTTTTGAGCATCGCCACATTTCGGGCGTGAATCTGTCGCTGATTGGCGATGGTTTGCGCTTTATCAACATCGGAAACAACCTGAAAAGTATCACCGGCTTGCGGAACGCCCTGCAAACCGAGAACTTCGACGGGTGTTGCCGGCGGTGCTTCATCTACGATTCCACCGCGATCATCGAACATCGCACGAACTTTTCCGTAATATTGTCCGACAATAAACGGGTCGCCGACGCGCATCGTTCCCTGCTGAACCAGAACGGTTGCAACGGAACCGCGTCCTCTATCGAGTTTCGCTTCAAGCACAACGCCGGAAGCTCGTCGCGTCGGACTCGCCTTTAAATCCAAAATATCAGTTGAAAGCAGAACCGTTTCGAGCAATGTATCGAGATTTGTGTGCTGTTTGGCGGAAACTTCGATCATTTCGGTTTCGCCGCCCCATTCAATCGGCTGCAAACCTTGCGCCGCCAAACCTTGTTTAACTCTGTCGGGATTTGCGCCGGGTTTGTCAATTTTATTAATTGCGACGATAATCGGAACGCCCGCTGCTTTTGAATGGTCAATAGCCTCGATAGTCTGCGGCATCACGCCGTCGTCTGCCGCGACAACTAAAATCACGACATCCGTCGCTTTCGCGCCACGCGCCCGCATTAAGGTGAAGGCTTCGTGTCCCGGCGTGTCGATAAATACCATCCGGCGTTTTTCGTCCGGGTTATCGGGATTCGACACAAAAACACTGTAAGCTCCGATGTGCTGCGTAATTCCGCCGGCTTCACCTTCGGCAACATTATCGGAACGAATCGCGTCGAGCAGTGAAGTTTTACCGTGGTCAACGTGACCCATGACGGTTACGACCGGCGGACGCGACAGTTCGACATCATCACTGTCAGCCGCAATCAGTTCTTCAAATTCCTGCTCGATAACCATTTCTTCAAACGGCACAAAGCTGACGTTATATCCAAGCGTTTTGCCCAATTCCAAACCCATCGCATCGCCAATCGGTTGGTTGAGCGTTGCAAAAATGCCGCGTTTGACAAGCAATTGCACAATATCGCGCGGCGTTACACCGAGAGCTTCTGAAAATTCTCTGATGGTCGCGCCTTCGGTCAGTCGAGCGGATTTTAGATTATTGGTTTCAACTTTGCCGACTTGATCTAAAATTCGTTCTTCGATTGAACGCGGACGCGGTGCGGCAAAATCTCTTTCGGCAAATTTATTGCCCTTGTCTTCAAATCGTTTTCCGCCTTTTTTTCCGCTCGAACGTCCGAATTTTTTACGCTGATCGGTCGGCGGAGTATAAACTGTTTTGGGTGTTGCAGTTTCGCCCGGCGTTCCGCGCAATTCAGTGCGTCCGCCGCGCCGCGATTCTCTTTTCGGTTTTTCCTTCTTGTCGGTTCTGAGTTTTCCGGTTTTGGTCGGTGCGTCATTAACAACTCGATCACCGGTTTTCATTCCGGCTTCACGCGCTTCTTTAGTTAATGTCAGTTGTTTTACCTGTGTTCCGCTCGGGCGAAGAACTTTAGCAACTGCGTCAACTTCTTTCTTTTCTTCGGGTTTCGCTTCCTTTAATTTGAGTTCTTTTAATACGGTTCCGGTTTTAGGCGCGGTTTCAACCTTTTCAACTACTTTTGTTTCCTCAACGATTTCCGGCTTTTCTTCCTCAACTTCAGGAGCGGAAATAACTTCTTCTTCCGTCGGTGTTTCTTCAACTTTTTTCTGAAGTTTTCTAATTTTCCGGGTGGTTTTTTCCGTTTCGGTGTCCTCGACGGCAGGCGCGGTTACGACTTCTTCCTTTTGTTCAATTTCAATTTTTTCAAGTTCGATTCGAGGCTTGACGGCGACTGCCGAAACTTCTTCCCCGACGGGTTTTTCCGCCCTTTTAATCGCTTTTTTCTTGATTATTTTGATCGTTCGTTTGGGTGCGGTGTCAACTTTCGGAAAGTATCTGCTGCGGACTTTTTCCGCTAATTCTTTGCTGACGGAGTTTGACGGCACGGACACATCTGCGCCCTCACGCCGCAAATCCTCAATGATGCGTTTGGTGTCCTGCTTGAGGTCGCGTGCTAAATCGTAAATCCGAACTGTTGTTCCTACGGGCATATTTATCTTTTATTACGGATTTTCTTTTTTTATATGCTGATCCGTTTTGCATATTGCCGATGTTGTAATGGATAAATTTCACAATTTATTCATCACCTTTCGTTTTATTTTCTTCTACCGTTTCATCCGTTGTTTCCTCGACCTCTTCAATCGGTGGATTCTCAACTTCGGTTTCCGAAAGATTTTCTTCTGTTAATTCGGTTTCTGAATTTGCATTCTCAGCCGCAGTTTCATCTACGGTTTCAGAGTCTTCATTTTCAGATTCAACAGACTCCTCTTCAGATTCAACAGATTCCTCAACTGCATTTTCAGATTCTTCGTTTTCAACTGCGACAGATTCCTCAACTGCATTTTCCGAACTTTCTTCATCTTCAGTTTTTTCGGATTGCGTAGTTCTTGCTTCGACAATAGATTTTGCCGAACCCAGAATTTTTTCCGCTTCATCCAAACTGATGTCCAAAATATCTACTAAATCATCTACCGAAGTAGCTGCTAAAGCGTCCACGTCCGCAATGCCTTTTTCCTTTAAATCATCGGCTTGAACGGGCGAAACGATTTGCAAAGCGGTAATCGGAACGGCTTCACCGGAAGCCATCATTTTACCCATTTTCAGAGCAATTTCCTTCTTGAGCAACTCCTCGCTGACAATATCAATATCCCAACCGACGAGCCGCGTGGCAAGCCGTACATTTTGTCCGCGTTTGCCGATTGCCAGCGAAAGCTGATCTTCAACCACGATCACTTCCATTTTGCGATTGTTGATGTCCGTAATTCTGACCTGCGAAACCTTCGCGGGCGAAAGCGCGTTGGCGGCAAAAACCGAAGGTTCGTCCGACCATTCGATAATATCAATCTTTTCGCCGCGCAGTTCTTTGATAATTGACTGAACGCGCGATCCCTTCATACCGACACACGCGCCAACCGGATCAACGTCCTTTTCATTTGAAGAAACGGCAATTTTCGCCCTGTCGCCCGGTTCGCGGACGGCTGATTTTATCACAACCGTATCATCATAAATTTCAGGAACTTCCATTTCAAACAGACGTTTGAGAAGTGCCGCCGAAGCGCGTGAAACTTTTATTTGCTGACCGCGCAATTCCTTGGAAACGTCTTCAATGACGACGCGAACACGCTCGCCCTGATTCCAAACTTCGTTTCGCGCCTGTTCGCTGCGCGGCAGAATCGCTTCGAGATTATTGCCCATATCAATAATCATATCGCCGCGTTCAAATCTTTTGACAGTTCCGTTGACCAATGTGCCGATTTTATCAACGTATTCTTCATAAACCTTTTCTCGAATGGCTTCGCGCACTTTTTGCACTAAAATTTGTTTGGCGGTTTGCGCGGCAATCCGTCCGAGTTCTTCCGTCGGCAGCGGAATCAGAAGCATATCGCCGACTTCCACATCATCGCCGGCAAGTTCCTGAGCTTCAACCAGCGAAAGTTCGGTTGATGAATTTTCCACTTCGTTGACAACGGTTTTATGTGCGGAAATTTCAATGATTCCCTCTTCATTATTCCAATCAACTTCAATACTTTCGCCGGTTTTATCCTGCGATTTAAATTGCTTGCGGGCAGCCGCTTTGACGGCTTCCTTCATCGCTTCAATCACCAAATCGCGGTCAATTCCCTGCTCGGTAACTAATGCTTCGATACTTTGTCCGATGGATGTCATAACTTTTTTAATGGTGAATGGTTAATGGCTAATGATAAATTAAAAGATTTACCTGTTACCGTCTAACATTAGCCGTTACGTTTTAATTCTTCTTCTAAATCAATTTCCAAATTTGCTTTTGCCACCGCGCTGTATGGAAAACGCACATTTCCGTTTGTCTTGTCATCAAAAACGATGTCGTTGTTTTCAATTCCGATGATGCGCCCGCGAAAGTTTTTTTGTCCGTCAATCGCTTTTTCGGTTTTTACTTTGGCAAGATGTCCGGCAAATTTCTCGAAATCTTCCAAACTGTAAAGTCCGCGCTCTATACCCGGCGACGAAACTTCCAAAGTGTACGATAAAGCAACAATATCTTGTTCATCGAGAACTTCGCCCATTTGTCGGCTGACCGACGCGCAGTCCTCGTGGGTTACACCGCCTTCTTTGTCAATAAAAACCCGGATCGTCAAATTCCTTTTCGTTCCGGCAACTTCGGTATGAACAAGTTCCAAACCGTTTCCTTCCGCTGCTCGAACAGATATTTCCTTTACTTGTTCTTCAATCGAATGCTTCATCAATCGTTCTTTAATCCAAATAAAAAGTGGGCGCGAAACCCACGTATCACGTTCCCGCGCTTTTACTGGGAAACGAATATCATACACGAAAATAACAGCCGATAGCAAGCCAACCGTTAAATGTTATTCTTTAATCTGTTTATTGCCGATTTTATTTCATCAACTTTGTTTTCAAGATAGTTAAAGTTACCTTCCGATGTCTTAGCCGCAAACTCTTCCGCCGTGATTAGTAAATCCTTAACATTTTTTACAAGTTTTTCAGCTTCACTTTTTAATTCCTGCGAAGCATCCGGCAGACCGCTTTGTGTTTTTTTCGCTTCCTTTACGCCCCAATGCGTGATTTTTACGTAATCAGCCTTGGATGTTTCCATAATCCAGCCCTGAATGCTTAAAAATTGAAAAATATCGTGATAACTGCCCAAAAATCCTTGGTTTTTCACCAAATCCTTTAAATCAATAATTTGTGTTTGTTTGCCTTCTGTAACTTCAAATAGTTTCGCCAGAACTTTGTGGTATAGGTCAAGTGCCATTTAAGTCTCAGTTTAAGTTGAGTTGAAAATAAGTAAACAACTGAATTTTAATTCATTAACTTCAAATAAGCCATTCGGTTAATTTTTTTCATCGTTATTTTCATCCATATTTTCAAAACTCTGTACATTATTTCTGCCGGAGCTTTTCGCTCTGTAAAGTGCTTTATCCGCCGCCGCGATTATTTCCTGTGCGCTGCAGATAACTTGTGAACAACTGGCAATTCCAATGCTGACGGTGACCGGACGCTTATCAAATCTTGTCTTTTCTACATTTTCACGAACTCTTTCGGCAATGGTTTTGGCTTCATCCGCAGTTGTTTGCGGCAGTAAAATTGAAAACTCTTCGCCGCCGTAACGCGCCGCCACATCCGCGCCGCGCAGAGTTTCTCTTAATGAATGCGCGACGAGTTTTAAGGCTTTGTCGCCTTCGGGATGCGAAAAATTGTCGTTGTAGGATTTGAAATCGTCAACGTCAATCATCATAAAACTCATCGGAAAACCGTGCCGGTTCGAGCGTTTAATCTCTTCCGCCAGACGTTCTTCCAAATAACGGCGGTTCAAAAGTCCGGTCAAAGCATCCGTAACGGAAAGCTGTTCAAATTCTCCGGCTTTGTGTTTAAGTGCCGCACGATCAATCAAAACCGCAAGCTGCGGCATAATCGAATTAAGAAGCTGCAAATCGAAATCGCTGTAAGGTTCTCCGTCTGTTTTATCCGTTAAATTCAGCACACCGATTTTACGCAGTCCGATTGCAAGCGGATAACTGATAAACGAATTTGATTTATAATTCCACTCGGCGGGCGCAGTTCTAAGACCGATTTCGTCAATATCTCCCACGACAAGTGGTTTTCCGTTTTCTAAAACTTTGCGTGCGACTCTTTTTCCTAAATTTTCACGCTCATTTTTTACCGCGTCGGCATTACTCCCGATTGCCGCTCTAAAAACTAATTCGTCTGATTTTTCATCAAACATCAGAAGCGAACCGCGTTCGGCACGCATCAATTCCGCAGAAATTTGCGTCAATCTAATCCAAAAATCATCCGAATCAATTTCACTCAAATTTTCATTAAACTTTTGCACTGCCCGTTCCAGCCATCTGCGCCGTTCGAGTTCCTCGCGCAATCTTAAAATTTCCAGTTCGGAAGCGATATTTTGACAAAAGCGCGTTATCTGACGCTGCGTTTTTTCGCTGACCGTTTCATCACCCAGAATTAAGCCGCCGCGAATCTCGCCGCCGACGGCAATCGGGAAAAGCTGGATTTCTTGAAGTTCAGAATCTTTTTCCGCACTTTTTCCGGCTTGCAGTTTAAGCGGCTTTTCTTTTTTCAGCGCATCTTTTAGAAGTTCGTTATCCGTCGAAATGTTGATTTGAATTTGCTGATTTTTCAACTTTCCGTCAGCCAAAACCGTTACTAACTGATTTCCCGCCAATTCAGCCCAAGCCGCAGAATTTAATGAATATCGTTTGGAAACGAAACTCAAAATTGATTGGCAAGCCTGTTTATAACTCAAATTAAATAAAGAACCGAAAAGCGAACGCCAAGCGGCAAACTCTTCAATTTCTTCATTGTTTTTCTCTTCTATTTCTTTCGTGCCGTCCTTTTCCCGGACAGGTTCGTTGGAAATTTGAGAAATTGTTTCGTCGAGTAAGCCGGATTGGTTAGCTGCTTTATTTTTATTAACTGAAATTTTCGGCTCATTCAATTTTCCCGAAACTTTAAAGTTTTCATTTTCGGCAAATTTTACCAGCGCATCCTTTTCTTCTTCATTGAAATTTTCAATGCTTTTTGCAGCAATATCCAAATCATTTGCAGAACCTTTTAATAAGACGTTATCAAAAAACTCGGTCGGCGGAAATTTTTTCCAATCACCCGAAACAGCGCGTTCGGCTGCTTCCCGATAATCCGAGGCTTTGGTAAATGCTCTGCCGACAATAGCGGCAAATTTGATTTCTTCATTCCTTTTTATCGGCACGGCACGGCAGTCTAAACCGGCATAACATTTATATTCGACGGTTTTTCCGGCTTGGCTTGCCATTTGAAATGCCTTTCCGCAAAACTTGGCGCATTCGGAGGAAAATTCATCGGATGAATACAAAGTTTTGCATATCGAATTATTGTTGGCACCGTGAATATTCGTCGAGTTTTCATCCACCAACATAATCGCCAAACCATTTTTGTCGGCTAATTCGTTTTGTATTTCTGCCTGTTGATTTTGTTTTAACTGCTTTTTTGTTTCCATTTGAGATTTAACCGAATTATTTAAGGTTTCGGATTTAACCGGACATTTCTTATTAGGTAAATATAACCAATCGTTAGTAATTTTCAATAAAATTTGAGTCGGTTTTCGAGTTATTTGAGTTTGGCACACAACTTGTTGCTTATATTATTGAGCATTAAAAACGAACTAAATTTATACAACTATACAATTTATTTTTGATGCTTTAAATACAAGGAGGATTTTATGGATAAAAAATTAAATGGAAAAAAGGTAGCGATATTGGCAACAAACGGTTTTGAACAAAGCGAATTGTTCGAGCCGAAAAAGGCATTGGAAGATGCCGGTGCAGAAGTTTCGATTGTTTCTCTCGAATCGGGTGAAATAAAAGGTTGGAACGAAAAGGATTGGGGGAAAAGCATTGCGGTTGATTTGACGGTTAACGAGACGAACGCGAATGATTTTGATGCGCTTCAACTTCCGGGCGGCGTGATGAATCCCGATAAATTAAGGATGAATAAAAAAGCGGTCAGCTTTGTAAAATCATTTTTTGAAGCCGGAAAGCCGGTCGCCGCCATTTGCCACGCGCCGTGGACATTGATTGAAGCCGATGTTGTCAAAGGAAAAACAATAACATCTTGGGCATCGTTGAAAACGGATTTGGAAAATGCAGGAGCAAAATGGGTTGATAAAGAAGTTGTCGTTGACAACGGACTCGTTACCAGCCGTAATCCCGATGATATTCCGGCTTTTAATCAAAAAATGATTGAAGAAATCGCCGAAGGCAAACATCTGCGGCAGAAATCAGCTACGCAATAATCTGATACAGGAGTGTTTGATTATAAGCCAATGACATACCGATAATTTTGTAAATCGGCGCGTTTTGTTGGCTTATATTTATGGCACACAAATTGTTTGTTTAATTATAAATAGTTAAAGCGGATGACTGATTTTCAATTAAAAAGGAAGGATAATAGATATGATTAATGATTATGAAGCGGTAAAACCGATCACGGAAGATGTATCAATGGAAAGTGAAGGGGCAAGAGTTATAAGAGGTGATGAAACGACAAACGATGATGTAATTTCGACTTTGAACGGTTTGATTGAAACCTGCAAAGACGGACAAAACGGATTTAAGACGGCGGCGGAAGGCGTTGAAAGAAGTGATTTAAAAACAACCTTTTACGATCTCAGTCAACAACGCTCGAAGTTTGCGGGTGAACTGCAGCCTTTGGTCAGAGAACTCGGCGGCGATCCTGAAGATTCGGGAAGCATTTCCGCATCGCTTCATCGCGGTTGGATAAACATCAAATCCGCCGTTACCGGGAAAGACGACGGTTCGATTTTGAATGAAGCCGAACGCGGCGAAGACGCGGCGAAAAAAGCATATAAAGATGCGCTTGCCCAAAATCTGCCTGCCAATGTAAAATCCGTCGTTCAAAGACAGGCAACAGATATAAATGCCGCACACGATAAAGTGCGAGACCTTCGTGATGCGGCAAACGCCGCAACAAATTAAGGTTTATCAAAAATCATTTATGTAAAGAAAATGGGAGCGAAATGCTCCCATTTTTTTATACATTATCTTCAATATTCGGTTTTTCCGGTGAAATTCTAATGCAAGCCGCGAAATGGTTGGGCTTTATCTCAACCAACGGCGGCTCTGTTTTTTTACAATCTTCAATCGCATACGGACAACGCGTGTGAAAATTGCATCCCGAAGGCGGATTTATCGGCGATGGAACGTCGCCGGTTAAAATTACCCGTGTCCGTTTCGCCTCGATTTCGGGATCAGGAACAGGAACGGCGGAAATCAGAGCCTTCGTATAAGGCATCAACGGATCGCTATAAACTTCTTTGCCGTCGGCGAGTTCGACAATTTTGCCGAGATACATTACGGCAACTCTGTCGGAAAGATGGCGCACAGCACGTAAATCGTGCGAGATAAAAAGATATGTCAGATTCTTTTCGGCTTGGAGCTTTTCCATCAAATTCATAATTTGAGCTTGAATCGAAACATCCAAAGCGGAAATCGGCTCATCAGCGACGATAAATTCCGGTTCAACCGCCAAAGCCCGCGCAATGCCGATGCGCTGTCGCTGTCCACCCGAAAATTCGTGCGGATAGCGTTTGATAAATCGGCGGCTCATTCCGACGGTTTCCATCAATTCCTTAACAATTTCTTCGACATTTCTGCCGTTCGCCAAACCGAATGTACGAATCGGTTCGCCGATGATGTTCCCAACCGTCATTCGCGGATTAAGCGAAGCATACGGGTCTTGGAAAATCATTTGCAGATTTTTGCGTTCCTCGCGCATTTGACTGTTTGAAAGATTCGCCAAATCTTTTCCCTGATAAAAAACCTGTCCGCCGGTCGGTTCGGTCAATCGCAAAATAGCTTTGCCGAGCGTAGATTTTCCGCAGCCGGACTCGCCGACAAGTCCCAAAGTTTCACCTTTTTTAATATCCAGCGTTACACCATCAACTGCTTTGACAACCCGAGGAACTTTACTTCCGCCGGTGATTTTGTCTAAAAATCCGCCGCCGCCCAAACTAAAATGAACTTTTAGATTTTGTAAAGAAAGTAAATTGTTTCCGTTAGTTTCCGCCATTTTGTTTTTCCAGTTCAGCTATTTTCCGTGCCATTTCTTCCATTGTCATTAAAAATTCATTTGTTTCGGGATTGAAAAACCGTAAAGTTTCGCCCGTGTCAACTAATTCCAACCCTATAGATTCGCTGAAAATCCTTTTGTCGCCAACCTCGATTTCCGTCAAAACATCGTCGTCCAAACGATATGCCATTAAAGCCGTTGGCAAATGTGCGTATTCGACATCGTAAATGTAATATTCTTCTACGCCGAGTTTTTGGTAAAGTGCAAGTTTTGTGCTGACATCGTTAAGCCAAGTCGTTTCCGAAGCAAATTCGATAACAACCGACGGCACAATTTTTGTTTCCCAAAGTTTATAAACCCGCGGCGGTATTTTCTCCAAACCGAAACAAACCATCAAATCGGGTGAAATCACTTTTCGCGAATTGCCTTCTTCATAATACAACATACAATTTCCGAAAACTTTGACATCTTCATGATTGGCAAAAAAAGCCAATAACATCGAAGTTAAATGAACGGATAACAAAAAATGTTGAATTCCTTCGGGCATAATTGATTCGTCGGTGTCGGGATAATAAACTTCTTCCGTTTCCGAAACCGTCGGCGGAAGATTTTTTCGAGTTGTAATTGTCGAAGTATTAACGCTCATAATTTCTCTCTTGCGGCAACCGATTCGGCATAAACTTCTTTGGCAAAATGGCACAAAGAATGATGATTTTCGTTGATTTGGACAAACGGCGGAAATTCCTGCACACAAATTTCCTGTGTTCGTTCGCATCTTTCGGCAAACGGACAACCCGGCGGCAGATGTGCGACATCGGGCGGAAGTCCGGGAATTTGATAAAGCTCAGTGCCTTCTTCGTGCGCCGGATCGGGAACGCTTTTTAATAAGCCTTTGGTGTATGGATTTGCCGGAGTTGCGAAAAGTTCCGCAGTCGGTGCGGTTTCAAATACCTTGCCCGCATACATTACGATAATTTTTTCGGTCATTCCGGCGACCACGCCCAAATCGTGCGTGATTAAAATGACGCTCGCGCCGAATTCTTGTTTTAGATTTTTAATCAGTTCGAGAATCTGTGCCTGAATCGTTACATCTAAAGCCGTTGTCGGTTCGTCGGCAATAAGCAGTTCGGGTTGACACGACAAAGCCATCGCAATCATCACGCGCTGACGCATTCCGCCGGAAAATTCGTGCGGATAAGCGTCAATCCGATTTTCCGCGTCGGGAATTCCGACGGTTCTCAGCATTTTTATCGCGTGTTCGTAAGCCTGTTTTTTTGAATGTCCGAGATGAAGCTGCGTAACTTCCATCAATTGCGTCGAGATTTTCAAAAACGGATTTAAGGAAGTCATCGGGTCTTGAAAAATCATCGCAATCCGTTTGCCGCGTATTTTTCGCACCTCTTCAATAGAAAGTTTGCGAATGTCAATACCGTTAAAAATTATGTCGCCGTTGACGATTTTTCCCGGCGGTTCGGGAATCAGACGCATAATCGAAAGATTCGTAACCGATTTGCCGCTGCCCGATTCGCCGACGATGCCGATAGTTTCGCCTTTTTTCAACTCAAACGAGATGCCGTCAACCGCTTTGACCACGCCGTCTTCTGTCTGAAAATATGTTTTCAGGTCTTTGACCGATAAAATTGTGCCGTTTGTTTCGTTCATTTATTTTCTCGTAACCAATTTTCAAATTCCATTAAAAGTTCAAATTGGTCTTCCGTCTGACTGCGATTGAGAAAATCCGTCAATAATTCGGCGGTTAAATCCGGTAATTCCAAACTACTTTCTATTTCTTTGTAATTATTACTTTCAAGCCGATAAATTTTTAAAACCTTTTCGTCATAAAGCCAAAATTCAGGAACACCGAACGCCGCATAAATCTCGAATTTTTCTTCGGAAGTATGATAAACGTCAATTTCAACGACAATATCGGGCGGGATTTTCCCAATATCAAACTTTATATTTCCGCTGACGAGTTCGGCGCGACTGACAAAAAACTGTGCATCAGGTTCGCAGCCTTTTAATAAAACGCGCTTTTTCATCGTGGCTGAACCGAAAAATAAAACTTGTTTTCGCAATTGAAGGCTCAATACTCCAACTAATTGCTTGAGAAACTCGGCATAATATTCGTGCCTGACTGAAACCGTCATAATTTCTAATTTTCCATTGTTATAAATCAGACGAAATCCCCGGGCATCGTCAAAATCCCCGCTGATCTCTTCATAATCTTCCCAACTCGCGTTATTCAGCACAAGTGTTTGTTCAGGCGAAAGCGTTTCTGCGATTTCTCTGTAACCCGGAGCAATTGTCAGTATTTCGTTTTCTTCGGTTGTTGCAATCATTTTACCAATTACTAGAATTTTCGTGTTTGCGGGTCGAGAGCGTCGCGCAAACCGTCGCCTAAAAAGTTAAGAGAAAATAAAGTCAACGCCATCGTAACGCCCGGAAAAATGAGCTGCCACGGATAAATGGCAATATTTTTTATGCCGTCGGAGGCAAGACTTCCCCACGAAGCGTAAGGGGCTTGAACGCCCAAACCCAAAAATGACAAAAATGCTTCGGTCAACATTACCGAAGGAACGGTCAATGTTGCATAAACAATCACCGGACCGAGCGAATTTGGAACGAGATGTTTGAAAATAATGCCGAAAGTCGAAACGCCGGTTGCTCTTGCCGCCAAAACAAATTCTTGATTTTTTAATGAGAGTATCTGTCCGCGCACAACCCGCGCCATCGTCAGCCACGATACCAAACCGAGCGCGAAAAATAGTAAGAAAATTTGATTTAAACCTTGATTACCGGCACCGCCGAATTTCTCCGACATCCATTGAATCCAACTCGGCGTATTTGGTCCGCCAAATACCGAAAGGAGAACAATGACGATCAGAATATATGGAATCGCGTAAATAATATCTACAATCCGCATCATTATATTGTCAATTTTGCCGCCCATATAACCCGCAATCGCGCCGTAACTCACGCCAACGAGCAAGGATACAATCGTCGAAATAACGCCGACCATCAGCGAAATTCTGCCGCCCTGCAAAACTCTGGCAAGCAGATCGCGTCCGGCTTCGTCAGTTCCCATCGGATGCTGAAGCGACGGCGGAAACGATTTTATTAAACTACCGTCCGGCGGAATATAATCAGCCGTAAATCCGGTTGTCCAGCGAATAATCGCCGGTCCGATGGAAACGGCAATGATCATAATAACCATCACAATCAAACCGAAAACGGCTAATTTGTTTTTCAAAAGACGTTTCCAAGCGTCTTTCCAAAGCGATGTTCCCTTTATCGTATCTGTATTTTCTGCCATAACTTTTTTAATAAGCTAAAATTTCGTCAACTGTTAATGTTAAATTTTCGATCAAATCGGATTCGACGATTTCGCCCGTGCCGACAATTTTCACCAGCCGATAGCTGCCGTTTTTTGGTGATGAATAACATTCAATCGTGTTTTCAGTTAAATTTATCAACCAGAATTCAAGAATTCCGGCTTCGGCATAAAGCGTTTTTTTTATTTCGCGGTCAAATTTAAGCGTTGAATTTGAAACTTCAATAAGCAATAAAATATCTTCCGGTAACGGATGACTTTCGGCGTAAAAATCTTCACGCGGTTTGAGTAATGCAATGTCCGACTCCGGTTCATTATAATCATCAATGTGAATCGGATTTTGCACTGCAACAACTACTTCTCTGCCAAGTAAAATTATTAATAATTGATTTAATTTATTTACTGTTCCGGCGTGTTTGTTTCCGATGCTCATTCTGTGAATTATCTCTCCGTTGATAAGTTCCCAACCGCTTTCTTCGGGCAGAATGCCGATTTCCATCATTTTATAGATTTCATCCGTGCAAAATTTCTTCCGCGCCAAAACGGAAACTTCTGTTTTTTCTAATTCAACAACCGTCGTCATAATATTTTTTTACTGCAAACACCTATTCATATCTAATGCGCGGGTCTAAAAATCCGTAAGAAATATCAACCGCCAGATTAAAAATCATAATTAAAATCGAGAGAAACGCGACGATGCCCAAAATCAGCGGTTCATCACGATTCAAAACCGCTTGGATAAAAATATTGCCCAGTCCGGGAATTGCGAAAACTTTTTCGACAACCACTGTTCCCGCAAGCAGCGAAGCCAACGCCGGACCTGTAAATGAAACCACCGGAACGATTCCGCCGCGCAGAGCGTGTTTGAGCAAAACCTTCCATTCCGGCAAACCTTTTGCCCGCGCCGTGCGGATGTAATCGGAGCGCATCACTTCGAGCATTCCGGCGCGTGTCAGCCGCGCAATATATGCCGCGTAGATCGCCGACAGCGTTATCACCGGCATAATCAAATGCGAAATTCCGCCCCAACGCGCCGGCGGAAGCCAAAAAAGCCACAACGAAAAAACGAGAACCAAAATCGGACCCAAAACAAAGTTCGGCACGGAAAGACCGAGCATCGCCGCCGACATCGAAGCATAATCAAACGCCGAATTTTGTTTGAGCGCGGCAATTATTCCCGCCGCCAAACCGATAATCAACGCCAGAATATACGCCAACAAACCGATGGTTGCCGAATACGGGAAATGGCGTTTGATAATTTCATTGACCGACTGCCCCTGATATTTGAGCGAATCACCGAAATCAAGTTGTATAATGTTGCCCATCATTATCGCGTATTGCGTGTACCAAGGTTTATCCAAACCGTATTTTTTCTTGATATTGGCTTCAATGGCGGGCGGCAGTTTTTTTTCTGTCGAATAAAAATTACCGGGCGCGATGCGGATCAAACCCCACGTCAGCGTTACGACCAGCAACGCCATCGGGATAATTATCAACAGTCTTCTTAATATAAACTTTAGCATTTTAGTTTTTTACTCGGATTTAGCTGAATTCGTAGCCTGTTCTGCTTTTGTTTTTTGTTCCATCTGTTCCTGCGCCGCCATTAGCTGACTAAGTTGCGCTTCAACCTGCGGATCGCTCTGCTTCATAATGTTGTCAACATTCGTGTCCCATTTATTCGGATCGCGTTCGATATAGACAAATTTCCACGCAAACAAAGTTCCCGGATTCGGATATAAACCTTTGACGTATGGTTTTTTCATCCAACTCGTTCCCTGCGTCATTAGCGGAATAACAAGTTGCTGCTGAGTAACATAAAACTCGGCTTCGGCAAGTTTTTCATAGCGTTTTTGCGTATCAACCGTGTTATTTGCCTCGTCAAGCATTTTGTCATATTTCGGATCCCACCAACCTGTTCCGCCGTCGTTGGATGGTGTGTAGTAAAGTCCCAAAAATGTGAACGGATCCATATAATCGCCAACCCAGCCGCGTCGTCCGAAACCGTTGTATTCAACGGCAGAAATCAACGGCAGAAATGTTTTGAATTCCAGATTTTTGAGCGGAACCGTAATTCCCAAATTCTGTTTCCACTGCGCCTGCACAAATTCGGCGGTGGATTTGTTGCTTTCCGCCGTATTATAGGTAATGCTGACCTTATCAAC
The DNA here is from genome assembly GCA_038200505.1 of Pyrinomonadales bacterium. GTDB lineage: Bacteria > Acidobacteriota > Blastocatellia > Pyrinomonadales > Pyrinomonadaceae. The sequence continues at coordinate 45,930 of JBBPXX010000097.1, forward strand.
CGGAAAACTCGGACAAGAATAGCCGTTTCCGCTTTTTTGCACCGGATAACCGGCTTCGGTCAATAATTTTCTGGCTTTTTCAGGATCGAAAACACGCCTTGCCCATTCTTCCTGAGAGATATTATTCTCCTTTAATTTTTCGGCATAAACTTTCTTACGCGCTTCTTCATATTTAGGAAAAATTCCTTCGGGCGTTTGGTCAATTAACGGTTTGACGGTTTTACGATATTCGGCGAGTGCTTCACGATTAACCGCTAAACTAAAGGCTTGGCGAACTTTAAGATTATCCATCGGCGGTTTTTTAACGCTGATAACATAAAATTCGGTGGCAACTTCCGGCGACAGCAGATATTCGTCCTTATATTGTCTGATAACATCGTTCCACGCCGCCGGAACGGTGTGATTATAAAGTGCGTCAACTCTGCCGGCTTTATACAAATTCATCATCGTCGTCGCTTCATCCATCGGATAATATTCGATGCCGTCGAGATGCACATTTGCCGCGTCCCAATAATTCGGGTCTTTAACAACAATCAATTCATCGTAAGGCTTATGCACGGAAAGTTTAAACGGTCCGCTCGTTACGATATTTTCCGGTCTTATCCAGTCTTTGCCGTATTTTTCAATCACGCCTCGATTGACGACGCTGAAAAATTGATGCGCCAAAAGACATAAAAAAAACGGCGCGGGCTGATACAAAGTTAAACGCAAAGTGTAATCGTCAACCGCTTCGACACCGATGTTTTCGGCTTTGACCGGAACAAATTCTTTACCTTCAGCCGCCGCTTTTATTTTCGGTGCTTCGGCGAATTCTTTGGCGCGTGCTTTTTCGTCGCTCGAAACGGTCAGACGTTCAGGCGCGTCTATGAATTTATGAAATTCGGTTTCCGCGCCGAAACTTTTTGCCGATTCTTCCTTTCCGGTTGAAGCAGGCGCAATCGGATCATTGGTTTCAGCCGTCGGTTTTATCTCGACTTTTTTATCGGAAGTGTCTTTCTTCGTAGTTTCAATCAAATCATTTTTCGCATCGGCAAGTTCCGGTTTTGTTAAGCCGTCCTTAACTATAAAATCTTTTTTGAGCAAAAAGTTTCCGTTGGCATCTTTAACAAATGACCTTCCGGCGTTGTAGGCTTCGGCATATTTTATGTAGTAACCGAGAATTCCGTTGCGTGAAGCGAGTTCCGGCGAAAGAGCGCGGCGTAATGAGTAAACAAAATCTTTTGCAGTAATCGGTTCGCCGTTTGAGAATTTGGCGTTTTTGCGAAGATGAAACAGATATTCAGTGCCGTCCGAACTGATTTCCCAACTTTCGGCAACCGCCGGAATCGGCTCCATCGTTTTCGGATGGTATTCGACAAGGCGATCATACAAAGCCGACATAATCCGCGCTTCCGGCTGTCCTGTAACAAATTGCGGATCAAGCGATTCCGGCTCCGAACCTGTAATATATCGTAAAACATTATCCGTCGGCGGTTGCGTTTGCCCGAAATAACGGCTGTTTGCCGAAGTCAGACAGCCGGCAAATAAAGAAGACAATACGACCAAGACCAAAATTGAACGAAATTGGTTAAAACTGATATGTGTCATAAAACACGCTCCTATTAAATACTGCTAATTATGGAAAAGCCGAAAGTGTCGGCTCAGGAGAGAAAATCAACTACTCAAACTATTGCGATAAACTTACCACAACTGTTTGTCATTTGTCATTTTGGATTCGGTCTTCGACTACTTCGGTTGCCAATTATTGTCAATCCTGACATTTTTAAGCGAAGGAGCATCCAGATTATTTGTTTCAAATCCCAATATATAAGGCTTAACCAATGAATAGGAAGTCGGAAAATACAGTGGAATGGCGGGAAGTTCGAATAAAGCCTCAGTTTCGGTCAAAATAGTGTTTTCTTCAAAAATATCGGACGGCTGCGTCATCAAATTTTCAGCCTCGAACATTTCATCTTTAATGTGCGGATTATTATTTATTTGATCCGCCGCATTCACATCTTTTTTCGGCTTTTCTATTTTCGTAGTTTCCTTAGCTATATTTTTTTCATTTGTCTTCGCTTCAATCAAATTTTCATTTGATGAAAAAATCGCCAGCATATTGGCGGTTTCATCGGTTGTCGGAAGAACTACGCCGCGCCGAATCAGATCAAAATCGTTCAATTGTTTGACCGCATCGAGTTCGTTTGATTCCTTGACGGTAATTTCCGTTTCGATATTTAGATTTTCCTTCCACATTTTCGCCACGGAACGAGCGATGCGCTGCTGTATATTGTTGCGGTTTATAAGCAGCTTGACGGGCGGAAAATTTTCGCCGTTCGGAAAACCGGCTTCCGTCAAAAGATTTTTAGCTTTCTCCGTATCCTGAGAAAGTTTTAATTTTGTATCTTCATTAAAAGGCAAAAAACTAAACGCCGGGCGACTTGCGCCGTCCATAACGTCTTCGGTCAAACGCTCACGTTCAATTCCGATGGTCAGTGCTTCACGAACACGGCGGTCTTGAAAAGGCTGATTTTCCCGATTAAATTCGTAAAAATTAAGAGCCGAATGCGTCGTTCGCTCAAAGTCCTTAAACGGCGTGAGAAGTTTTAACGCAAGAGGCTCAAAATTCGCGTTAGTAACCACATCAACTTCGCCGGCACGATATGCTTCCAACGCACTTTCGGCATTTTCCGTCGGTACGAAACGAACCCTGTCGAGTTCAACCTGACTGCTGTTCCAAAAATGTTCGGCACGATCAAGTGTTACACCGTCCTGCCCAACCGAAAAAATGCGAAATGCGCCGTTGGTAACAATGTCGGCATTTAAATTATCGCCTTCAAATTCTTTCCCGTCGCCGAAAATCGGGCGGAAAATCGGGTTTGCAGCCAACGCGGGAAAATCTTTGTCGGGTTCAACAAGCGAAACTTTCAGAGTGTAATCATCAATTGCCTCGACACCGAATTTTAATTCCGGTTCTTTTTCTTTTTTGTTTGTAATTTTCGGTTCTTCTTTATTCGTGCCGACAGACAGTTTTTCAGTTTCCGTTTGGTTTGACGGAGTGTTGGATTTGATTTCCGGCTTCTGCGCCGTATTTGAATTGGTATTCGGTCTTTGAAAAATTGGAGGAAATTCTTGATTTACCGCTTTTTTGGAAAATAAATCCAAACTTTCAGATTCATTAAGCGAAGTTTCTTTATTTTCAACAATTTGCATTCCAACGATATTGTTGAGCAATTTATAATGAGCAACCTTGTCGCCCATTTCCCTTAAACGCATCCACGAGCGCACAAAATCGTTTGCCGTAACCTGTTCGCCGTTCGACCATTTGGCATCGCGCCGCAACTTAAAAGTCCAAATTTTGTTGTCGTCCGAAGAAGTCCAATCAACGGCAACAGACGGAATAATTTCCAGAGTTTTCGGATTCGTATCCGTCAAACCTTCATAAACCGCGCGGACGACATCAGTTTCCGGCGGCGCGGAAGAAAGTGCCGGATCAAATGATTTCGGCATTTTCCCGTTGCTCCAGCGAAATTCCTTTTTCGGCGGCGGCGCGGTTTCGGCGTAAAAATGCGGCGGTTCTGTTTTTTCGAGTTCGCCGCACGCGGTAAATAATGAAAAGCAAAAAAACAGAAAAACAAAGATAAAAACAATCTTTATTTTTCCATTTTTCGTGTTCATATTTCGTTTTTTTATAACAATTTTAATACAATAAAAGTTTCAATTGATCAAAAACTTCAAAAGTCTGTTGTTCTGCCGACTCAAAACCATCTGAGGTATCAATCGAATAATCCGCATAATTCTTTTTCTCATCCTGCGGCATTTGTGAGTTGATTCGTTTGAAGGCATCTTCCGCCGATAAATTATTGCGTAACATCAGCCTTTTCAATTGTATATCAGAATCACACCAAACGACAATCAATTTATCAAACCTTTTATAACCGCCCGATTCGATTATCAAAGCCGCATCAATTATGCAAATCGCGTCCGTCTTTTCGCTTTCGATTTGCCGAAGCCACTCATTCTGTTTTTCGATAACTAATGGATGCACGATTGAGTTCAAAAGTTGTCGTTTCTCTTCATCCGCAAATACGATTGCGCCTAATTTTATTCGGTCAAGTTCGCCGTTCGGATTCAAAACTTCACTCCCAAACTCCTTCGTTATCAGACGCAAACCTTTCGTGTTCGGCTGAACAACTTCCCTTGAAGTTTGATCGGCATCAAGAACAAACGCGCCGAGTTCGCGGAAAATTTCGCAGACGTAAGATTTCCCGACGGCGATTGAACCTGTCAAACCGACTTTAAGCATCAGTTCTATTATGTCTTTTCGCCAATTTTTCGACGTTAAATTCGGCGATTTCTTCGAGTGTCAAACCCAATTCATCGGCACAGGCTGAAATATACCAAAGCACATCGCCGAGTTCGTCTTTCAATTTTGCACGAATCTCCTCGGTAATTTCGCCGCCGAAATCCCGCTGAATTTTCTTGACTATATTGGCAACTTCGCCCGCTTCGCCAGCGAGTCCGAGCGTCGGATATTCGAGATTTTTTAAGCGATTCGGATACAAAGCCGTTTGCTTTGCTTCTGTCTGGTATTCCTCAAATTTCATAATTCTTTATAAAGTGAAAAGGTTTAAAAGTTTGTTTTTTATAGAGAAACCTTTTCACTTTAAACTTTTCCACCTTTAAACTTTTTCACCTTTTCGCCTTTTAATTGCTGCTTCGACTGTATTTTTCATCAACATCGCAATAGTCATCAAGCCGACACCGCCGGGAACGGGCGTAAAACTTCCGGCTTTTTCCATAGCTTCTTTCGGATTGACATCGCCGACAAGTGTAAAACCGCGCTTTTCGATTGTCCGCAGACGCTTCTCAAGTTCGGTATCGTCAAATAATTCACGCGCAAATTCAACGTCGGAAACATTATTTATGCCGACATCAATGACGGTTGCGCCTTCTTTGATATGTTCGGCGCGAATAAAACCGGCGCGTCCGATTGCCGCCACCAAAATATCGGCTTGTCTTGTAATTTCCGCCAGATTCTTTGTGCGCGAATGGCAAATCGTAACCGTCGCGTTCTCCTGCAACAGAAGCATCGCCATCGGTTTGCCGACGATGTTGCTGCGCCCGACGATGACGGCGTGTTTTCCGGCGATTTCGATATTAAAATACTTTAAAATTTCAATGACTCCCGCCGGAGTGCAGGGCGTAAGCGCGTTTTGCCCGCTTGCAAGTCGTCCGACATTTACCGGGTGAAATCCGTCAACATCTTTTTCGGGATTTATCGCTTCCAAAATAACCTTTTCATTTATTTGTTCCGGCAAAGGGAGCTGCACGAGAATTCCGTCAACGTCATCACTCGAATTTAATTCTTCAATCAGCCTTAACAATTCCTCCTGCGTAGTTTCCGCCGGAAGATGTTGATATTTGGAAATCAAACCGAGTTCTTCGCTCGTTTTTACTTTGTTAGCGACATAAACTTTTGATGCTGCATCTTCTCCGACGCGAATCGCCGCTAAACAAGGTTGGAATGATAATTTTTCGACTTCTTCGGCAACTCGTTTTTTTACCGCTTCGGCAACTTCTCTGCCGCTTAAAATTTTTGCAGTCATATATTTTTCCGATTTTACAGGAAGTCTGATTAAAATGTCAGTTTTGGATTGTTGAAATATAAAATGCAGCCGGTAAATTAAAACATACCGCAGTTTGAAAAGAGAGTCGTTCGGCTCTCTTTTTTCTTTTCCCGATTAAAGATAAGATTGAAACGAGTGATGTCTATGAACAAAAAATTAATCACATTTCTTTTATTTGTACTTTTTGTCGTTGAAATTTCAGCGCAGGATTTTCAAGCCGGAATAAAAAACGCGGTTGAAAAAAAAGATTATCAAACCGCGGTCAATGAGCTGCAAAATCTTGAAAAATCGGACAAAAAGATTTTTGAAATTAATAATTACGATTATTTACTGGCGCGAATGGCGGAAAAAAACGGCGATTTCGCGCTGGCTTTGGCAAATTATAGTAAAGTCGCCGATAAAAATTCGGTTTTGAGCGAATATGCTCTTTGGCATCTTTCAAAACTCGTCGGGGCAAGCGGAAATTTGACGCTCGAACGTATGTATTTGCAAAAACTTTCTTTGACCGCGCCGGACAGCCTTTTATCCGAAGCCGTCAAAACGCGCATTATCCGCAATTTGTTTGAAAGCGGCAATTTTGAAGATGTAATCGCAAAATTTCATTCGACTAAAAACTTTTCGTCGGGCAATAATTCAAAAACGATTGTCGTAATTCCCGCACAGGATAAAGTTTTCGGGAATTTGACGGGAAACGACCCGAAAACCCGTGAAAATTTGGTTCTTCTCGGCGATTCTTATTTACAATCGGGAAAAACCGACGAAGCACGGCAGGTTTTTACAAAATTGGTCGGCACATTACCGAATCCGGCACAGCCTGATGATTTTGCATTGGCAGGCGCAAAACATCTCGACGAACTCGACGGCGGCAGCGAAAATTTTGGCAAAATCGTGCCGAAATTAACCGATAACGAACATTACCGACGCGCTCTGATTTACCAATTCAACCGCAATTTTCCGTTGGCGCGTCTGCATTTTCAGGCGATTGTCGAACGCTTTCCGAGCAGCACTTATATTGCCAATTCGCTCTATCAAATCGGGCGCGGTTTCGCTCAGGAAGACAATTTCAGCAAAGCGATTGATTTGTTCGAGCGCATTCAAGCCGAATTTCCGAACGACGACATCGCCCGCGACGCATTGAGTCAAACAGCTTCGGCGTATTCGCGTGTCAACAAATCGAAGGAAGCGATTTCGCGTTATCAGAACTTTATTCAAAATTATCCGAATGCCAACAATTTAGACCGCGCTTATTTAAATATCGTTGACGTTTTGCGCGACCAAGGAGAAAACGGTGAAGCGTTAAAATGGACGGCGAAAACACAAGCCGATTTCAAAGGAAAACTGCCCGAAGCAATCGCGCTTTTCGCACAGGCGCGGATTCATATTTCGCACAATGATTGGACAAACGCGCTTTCCGATTTGAATATTTTGCTGACTTTGCCGGATTTGGGCGGCACAAAAGCTCCGGGCGGCACGAACAAAGCTGAAATTACTTTTTTGAAGGGTTTGACGCTCGAAAACCTCCAACGATTTTCCGAAGCGATTGATGTTTATCTTTCGATTCCCGACGGCAGAAACGAATATTACGGCTGGCGGGCGACGGAAAGATTACAGGATTTATCCAATAATAAAAAAACACAAGAATTTATTCAAACAAAGTTAATTCAATTGAGTGGAAAGTCAGAGATACTTATTCCTAATGAAGAAAGAAAGGTGTTTCAGAATATTTATCGTTTGGAAAAAAATCCAAAAACATTGGAAACTATTAAAAGTTTTTATATCGGTTTGTCGGAATATCAAAAAACCCCGAACTTTAGATTGCTTGAATTCGGACGCAAAGAAGTTTTAAAAGAAAAACGTGCTGATTTAAACGAAAGTCAACACAAAATTTTAGCCGACGAACTTTTATTTCTTGGACTTTACGATGAAGGAACGCCGGAATTGGATTTATATTTGCAGCAAACACAAACAAAAATATCGGGCGATTTAGCTTTTACGTTGGCGACGTTTTACAAACGCGGCGATTGGGCGAATAAAGCGGTTTCATTCATCGAACCGCTTTGGCGAAAAGTTCCGGCAGATTATCAAATCGAACTGATTCCGCGCGAACAAATCGAACTACTTTATCCGACACCTTATTCGGATTCGCTGTTGCAGTTTGCGCCGCCAAAGAATGTTGATCCGCGTTTTGTTTTGTCAATAATGCGGCAGGAATCGCGCTATCGTGCCGAAGTAAAATCTTACGCCGCCGCGCGTGGTTTGATGCAGTTTATTTCAACGACTTCCAACCAAATCGCGCAGGAATTAAACCGTGAAAACTTCAAACAGGATGAACTTTACAATCCGCCGACGGCGATTCTGTTCGGTTCGCAGTATTTATCGAATTTGTTTAAGGAATTTCCGAATCAGTCGGCGGCAGTTGCGGCGAGTTACAATGGCGGCGAAGACAATATGACGCGGTGGCTGGCGCGTTCCAAAAGCGATAATCCAGATCGTTATGTTCCCGAAATCGTTTATTCTCAATCAAAAGATTATGTCTATCGAGTGATGACAAATTACCGCGTTTATCAAATGTTTTATGATGAAAATTTAAAGGCAAAATAAATTTATGCAGAAGCCCGCACGAAGTAAAGACGCAATTAAAACGTCTTTACTTCGTGCGGGTTTCCGCATCGAAATTTTAATCAGTCTGTTCCTTTGGACGATAATAAGCATCGCCGCGCGGCGACATTTCGGCTTTTTTGCCTAATTTATCAATTACCGAATCGAGCAATTCCTTGTTGGCGAGTTTAAAATTGACAAGACCTTTGGCATTAACGTCCGGGTCGTCAAAATTTACCACTAAATACCGACGCTTTTCACGAATCAGACCGCCTAAAACATTACCCGGAAGCGGAATATTCTGAACGACCTTGCCGGTTGTCGAAGTAACGGACTTTGAATTCGGATAAATTACCAGCATTGATTTGTAAGGAATCGAAAATTTTTCCTTTTGATCTTTACCGAAAAAAACGATTCGCTCATTGATGTCGTCAAATTTCAAAGTTCCGGTTTCTTTTTTACTAAAACCGAATATTCCGCCTTCATATTTAGCTTGAAATGAATCCGGCGCGGGAGTTTTTTGAACAGTGTCCGAATTTGTTTTAACTTCACTTTTTTCCATCGGTCGCACTTGTGCCGAAACCATCACGGCACAGACGGTCAAACCGAACACGAATAAATAAAATATTTTTCTCATAATCTTAAATTTGGAATCTGGAATTTGGGATTCAAACTTATAGACGCATTCCGCCGAGAGTTCGTTGCCACGCGAGAGTTTGTTTTAAAACGCCGAGCCGCTGTTTGTCTGTTTCCGAGCAATCGAGCGTGAGTTGTTCGATAATCGCTTCAAGCAAAGGCACGGCGAAAAGTCCGGCGTGTGCGACAACTTGCGAGTAGTAATGGATTTGCAGACAATCGTTTCCGTCCGTGTGAAAATTTTTCACGTCTTCCGATTCGATTTTGAAAACATCCTGTCCGGCAGGAACAACGCGGCGCGGAACGCCGTGCGTTATTTTATCTGCGTTATCTTTTACGCCGAGCAGTAAAATCCCGATTAAAAATCCCTGTTCGTTCAAATAATCGGGACTAAAAGAACCGAGTTCCGGCTTCGGCGAAAGTCGCGGACCAAAACTCGCATATTCAGGATTTACGAGCATCGAATTATAAATTACGCCGACGATTTCGGTTTTATCTGCCTGCGGTAAATTAACAAACTGTGCAAAGCCGTAATCTTCCGAAGTTGGCGGCGTTGCCGTGTCGAGTTCGTCAATCACGCGCCCGACGTAATCAATATGAGAATTTGATTTGATGATTTTGGCGATTTTCATAATAAGTTTGATAGAGCATTCTAAACCGTTTCAAATTGTAAGATTTTTTGCCCGCGAATTACGCGAATTATACGAATAATAAAACCAAATTTTTATTAGCGGCAATTCGCGTAATTCGCGGGCAAAAAACTATTTCTGATAAATAATCTGTCCGTTAAAAATCGTGTAAATCGGCTCTGTGGTCAAAACTTCCTTTGCTTCGATGGTCAACAAATCTTTGGAATGAACGACCAGATCGGCAAGCATTCCGACGACAATTGTGCCTTTTTCCTTTTCGGCAAATTCGGCATAAGCGGGTTCGTAAGTGTAATTACGAATCGCGTCCGCCATCGGGAGTTTTTCCTGCGGCTGCCAACCGCCGATTGGGTTTCCTTCCAAATCTTGGCGCGAAACAGCGGCGTAAAGTGTTTGATAAGTGTTGAGAAGTTCGACGGGCGCGTCAGTTCCGAAGGCGACGTGAACGCCGTAAGATTCAAACAGATGCCACGAATACGCGCCTAAAACGCGGTATTCGCCGAGTCTGTCGCCCGCCCAACGCTTATCCGAAATCGCGTGCGTCGGCTGCATCGAAGCGATCACGCCGAGTTCGGCAAAACGCTTAAAATCCGACGGCGCGACGACTTGCGCGTGTTCGATTCGGTGGCGTTTGTCATAAATGTAAAAAGAAACGGTTGTTGATAAAACATTACCTCCAAGTTCGACCGTTTCTGTCTTTTCTTTTGTTCTTTCGTTTTTTGCCTTTTCATAACCATCCAAAGCAATCCGATTCGATTTATCGCCAATCGCGTGAAGACCGATCTGAAAACCGGCGGCATCGCGTTCGACGATCATTTTTATCATTTCTTCCGCCGGACGGCGCGGAATTCCGCTGTTTGCCGGATCGTCCGAGTAAGGCGCAAGCATCGCGGCGGTGCGCGATCCCAACGAGCCGTCGAGATAGCCTTTCAGCATACTGAATTTCAAACGCGCCGGATTTAATTTCAGATTATTAAAATCTTCGCGCTCTTTTTTCAAATCCGCAACCGATTTTTCAAAATCCTGCCAAACCGCAACTCGCGCCGTCAATTTATTCTCCGTCAAAAGTTTCGCATAAACCGGCATCGAGTCCGCATCTTCGCCGCCTTGAACGCTCGTCAAACCGTATTTTTTTGCTTCATCGAGCGCGAGCATTAAACCTTTCGTAACTTGTTCGGCACTCGTCGGCGGAATAACTTTATCAATCAAACCCTGTGCCGTTTCCTTGACAACTCCGGCAGGTTCGCCGTTTTTATCAAAAACGATCTCTCCGCCTTCCGGTGCTTTCGTGTCTTTTGTAACACCGGCTAATTTGAACGCCGCCGAATTTGCCCACGCGATATGCCCGTCAACTCTTTGCAGAAAAACCGGATTGTCCGGCGCGATGTCGTCCAAATCCTGACGAGTCGGCAATTTATTTCCCCACAAGGTGTGATCCCAACCGCGCCCCAAAATCCATTCGCCTTTTGGCGTTTCTTTAACTTTCGCCGCAATTCTCCGTTTTGCTTCATCCAATGTCTGCGAACCGTTCAAATCAACCCGCAACAGCGACAAACCGACACCGACAAAATGAATATGCGCGTCATTGAATCCGGGCGTAACGAGTTTGCCTTGCAAATCAATTTCCTTCGCCGCTTTATATTTAACTTGCAAATCCTTCGACGTTCCGACAGCAACGATTTTCTCGCCGTCAACCGCGACCGCTTCGTAAATCGTGCCGTTTGCGTCCGCCGAAAAAACCTTGCCGTTATACAGCAAAAGACTGATATTTTGTTTTGATTGTGCCAAAATGGAAAGTGGTAAACCGAGCAGATTTAAGATGATCGTCAAGACGAATAATTTTTTCAACATTAATTTTTTCCTGTTTTAAGTTCGGATTTTCAACTGATTATAAACTAAGCCCAAAAATTAGAGAAATTCAGAAACAATTTGGCAATATCCGATTTTACAGTTAAAATTTCCAATCGTTCAATCCTAAAAATATTTATGAATATGAAAAACTTTCTTATCAGCATCACTTTAATTTTCATCGGATTTTCAGCAGTTATCTTCGCACAGACTCCGATTGAAACCTTGGTGCGAATTTCCAAAGCTGAAGATGAACTGCGCTTTGATAAAACGCTCGAAGACTTAATGAAAAGCGCAAACGCGCCGATTAGAAAACGCGCCGCACTCGCTTCGGGCAGAATTGGTGATGAACGCGCAATTTCCGCGCTCGTAAATCTTTTAGAAAATGATAAAAATGCAGAAGTTCGTGCAACGGTGGCGTTTGCGCTCGGCGAAATCGAATCAATCAAAGCATCGGACGCGATTTTGAAGGTTTTGCAAAATACAAAAGAAGCTGACGAAGTTCGCGCCCGCGCAGTTGAAGCGGCGGGAAAAATTGCGGCGGCAAACGCCAAAGACGAAAAAGCTAAAGTTTTGGGTGAAGTTATTTTGGACGTTTTGCAGTTTGAAGACGAGCGCGGCAAACTGCAAAATCGTGATGTCATTTTGCTCGGAATTACGGCGGTTTTGCGGGCGAAACCCGAAGAAGGCGATGTTGTAACGGCAAAATTTCTGATAAATAAGGATGCACGAATTCGCGCCGATGCCGCCAACACTTTATCCAGACTTCGCGCCAAAAATGCCAATCAACAACTTCGCGTAATGCTTTTATCGGACGACGACGCAATCGCCAGAGCAAACGCGGCGCGTGCGCTCGGCGCGGCGGAAGACAAAGATGCTTTCAATCTTTTGGTCAAAGCTGCTGTTTCCGACGCAGATTTGCGTGTCCGCGTTTCGGCAATTCGCAGTTTGGGAAGTTTAAAAGATAAAAAAGCCGCCGATAAATTGTTGGAACGCGGCGAAAATTTAATAATTGATTATAAAAAATCGAAGTTTGCGAATCCGTTTGAGAAAAATGAACTATTGGAAATTGCGACGACTTTGGGCAGAATTTTGCCGAATACGGACGACAATCGCGCCGTAAAATTTCTCGACGAGCTGCACGAAGCCGATAAGTATTCTTCCGCCGAAACCGAAATTGCGTTGGCGCGGATTGCACCTGAAATTTATTTCAAGTCAATCGCGCAGCAATCAGACCAAATTTTTTTAGGCAATTGGCAATCGAGTTCTGCCGCATTTCAAGGTTTGGGCGAAATCGCTAATCTCGAAGCAAACGAACAAAACAATTCTTTAAAATCCAAAACACGACTTTTGTTAGTTCGATTGATCGGAGAATGGGTTAAAATCAGTCCGCAAATAAATGCGAACAATAAACTTAGGTTGGCAATTCCCGATTTGCTAAGGTCTTTTGCTGATTTCAAATCAGAGAACATTTCAAGCATTTTCCGTCTAATGTTGGAAACCGAACAAGACCTTTTTATTCGTGCAGCGATTGCCGGAATTTTAAGCGAACAAAAAGCTGATAATGAAAATATCGAAGCATTAAAAACCGCTTTTGCCAAATCGTTGAAAACCGACAAATATTACAACGACGCACAGCTTTCGATTCTTTCTGCGCTTATCAAATTGGACAAATTGCAGGCAGTTTCCTCATTAAAACTCGCGCTCGACTCGCCTGATTATTTGGTGCGCCGACACGCCGCCGATTTGATTAAACAAAATGATTTGACCAAAGATTTTCCAAACGCGGAGGAAAAAGTCGGAACTGTTAAATCTTTTAATCCAAAGACGGGAACAAAACTCGGACAAATCTTAAACCGCAACGCCGATTACATTCGCGCCGTTTCGCGTAAAAGCGCAAGCGCGATTATTACAACCGAAAAAGGAATTTTTAAAATCGAATTTTTCCCCGAAGACGCGCCGTTGACGGTTGATAATTTTATCAAACTGGCAAAAAGCGGATATTTCAACGGCGTGGCGATTCACCGCGTCGTGGCGAATTTCGTCGTTCAGGACGGCGACTCGCGCGGCGACGGCAACGGCGGTCCGGGCTGGTCAATACGCGATGAAATAAATATGATTCCATACCAACGCGGCACAGTCGGAATGGCACTTTCGGGCAAAAACACGGGCGGTTCGCAATGGTTTGTAACTCATTCGCCGCAGCCGCATCTCGACGGCGGTTACACGGTTTTCGGAAAAGTGAACGAAACCGATATGAAAATCGTAGATAATCTCGTGCGCGGCGATAAAATTTTGAAGGTCGTAATTGTCGAAGGAAATTTGCCCCGAAGAAAGAAAAATTAGCCACGAATAACACGAATAACACAAATAAAAACAAAAAATAATTCGTGTTATTCGTGTTATTCGTGGCAAAAAAATTATGAAGGAAATTCAAAAGCGTTCGCGGCTTGAAACGGCATTAAAGGAACGCAAACAAATCGAAATCGAAGAAAGTCTTGAAAGTCTTTCGCGTTATCTCGATGATTGGATAAAAATTCCCGTCGTCGGCTGGCGTTTCGGTTTGGACGCGCTCATCGGTCTTGTTCCGAATGTCGGCGATTCACTGACTTCGCTGGCTTCGTTTTATATTTTGGTCGCGGGCGTTCGTTACGGCGTGCCGAAAATCACGCTTTTGCGAATGGCGTTTAATATCGGTTTGGATTATGTTGTCGGTTCGATTCCCTTTGTCGGCGATGCTTTTGATTTTGTTTGGAAAGCTAACAAACAGAATATGAATCTGATTCGTGAACGCGCTACCGGAAAAGATCAGGGAACGACTTCGGATTATCTTTTTGTCGGTCTTATTATTTTGGGACTGATAGCTATTTTGATCGGTTCAATTGCGGTGAGTGTCTATATTTTATATTGGATTTTAAGTAGCTTTAGCTGAATTTAAGCCGCTAACTGAAATAAAATTTCATTCTCGTTAGCGGCTTTTTTTATGCGGTTGCGGTCAAAACCTTGTCTGGAAACATTTTTTCCAATGCTTTGGTTAAAACGCCGATCCCGAATTCACCGGCGGCGCGGGCTTTCAACTTTCCTTCCGCGTCGAACAAGTAATAAACCGGAACCCAGCCTTGTTCATTCAAAAAGGCTTCTTTAAGTTTGTGTTTATTATCAATCGCGCAAACGTCGTCAATACAGTGTTCGGCAATTGTCGCTCTGACTGTTTCAAGATTTGTATCGGCTTCATAGCGCGGCATATGTATCGCCACGGTTTTTAAGCCTTGTGATTGATACTTTTCTTTCAAAGTTTTCAATTTCGGCATATTTTCCTTGCAGATGCCGCAACTCGTCGCCCAAAAGTGAACTAAGGTCGGCGAATTTTGCACATAGTCATCAGCAGTTTCTTGCAATTCATTCAACCATTCGGTTGCGCCTTCAAATTTCGGTATTTGTTCTCCAATTCTCATTGGCATAATAATTCATAACTCCCAAAAAATATTTATAATTTCGTTTTTGTAAATGATTCTCGAACCAAACAGATGAAACTTTCCGGTTTGAGAAATGTTTCACTTGATTTTCCAAAGTAAAAGAGTTGACTTTAATTGCTTATCAACTCTTTCAGCTCAAATTTATTAGCGACCGTAAATGCCGACCGTCACGCTCGCGCTAATTTTAAATTATCCGACGGCTTTTTTCGCTCCGGTTTCCTTTTTCATACCGCTGCTTTTCTTAGCGCCATTGCTTTTTTTCATTCCTTTATCATTTTGCATCATTTCTTTTTTCATCATTTCCATTTTTTTCCCGCTGTCTTTGATGCCTTCGGCAACGCGCTTGCCGTAATCTTTGTCGCATTTGGTCAAATGGTCAACCATTCGCTCTTGAATATCTTTGTTACACTGAGCTAACAAATTGCCTAAATTATTAATCAATTCGTCGCGTTCCCAATCTTCAAACGAACGATAACGCTCGCCCGCCTGTCCATACGGATTCGGTCGGCTGATCGCCTGACGGACGACTTTGCCTGCGACATACGGCGTGTGCGGCGCGTGCTTGGCTTCGGACGCTTCTTGCAAACCGTTTCGGCTGCTCGGCTCGTAATTGACGTGCGGATTTTCGCCCGCTTCGTTGCCGTCAACGTAATACACCATATTTCCGTCGCGCTGATTTGTCGCCGCTTGCTTTTGCGGTTTGTTGATCGGCAGTTGCAGATAATTCGTGCCGACGCGATGCCGCTGCGTGTCCGAATAAGAAAATGTTCTGCCTTGCAGCATTTTGTCATCGGAAAAATCGAGTCCGTCAACCAAAACGCCCGTTCCGAATGCGACTTGCTCGACTTCGGCAAAATAATTTTGCGGATTTCTGTCCAAAACCATTCGTCCGACGGGCATCATCGGAAACTGTTCTTCGTCCCAAACCTTCGTATCGTCGAGCGGATCATAATCGAGTTCGGAATGTTCGTCGTCCGACATAATCTGCACCTGAAGTTCCCATTCGGGAAAATCGCCCCGATCAATCGCGTCGAACAAATCTTCCGTTGCGTGATTAAAATTCGTGATTTTATCGGCTTCGTCCTGCGTCAGATTTTTCACGCCCTGTTTCGGCACCCAGTGATATTTGACCAAAACCCCTTCGCCGTCTTTGTTGACCATTTTATAAGTATTCACGCCCGAACCTTCCATTGTCCGATAGCTTGCCGGAATTCCCCACGGGCTGAACAGCCACGTCACCATATTCATTGTTTCCGGCGATAAACTCAAGAAATCGAAAAGGCGGTTCGGGTCTTGCCGATTCGTTACCGGATCAGGCTTAAACGAGTGAATCAAATCTGGAAACTTAATCGCGTCGCGGATAAAAAAGATTTTTAAATTATTGCCGACTAAATCCCAATTGCCATCTTCGGTGTAAAATTTAACGGCGAAACCGCGCGGATCGCGCAAAGTTTCCGGCGAATGTCCGCCGTGCGTAACCGTCGAAAAGCGCACAAACAAAGGCGTGCGCGTGCCTTTTTCCTGAAATAGTTTGGCTCGTGTATATTTGCTCGCCTTGTCATTGCCGATTTTTCCGTAGGCTTCAAAATAGCCGTGCGCTCCCGCGCCGCGGGCGTGAACGACTCGTTCGGGAACTCGCTCGCGGTCAAAATGCGTAATTTTTTCCAAAAATTGATAATTTTCCAAAACCGTCGGTCCGCGATCTCCGACGGTTCGCATATTCTGGTTGTCGTAAATCGGATGACCTTGCCGGTTAGTCAAAGTCAAATCTTTTTTACCGCCGCTTTCGCCTTTTTTCATTTTTTTATTTTTATCATCTTCATTTTTTGCCATTTTTCGTTCCTCCTTAAAATCAAATCCGAGTTACTGCCGTGCTTTGAAACAACAACAACTTTGCCGATCTTTCCGCTCTTAATTCGATGAAATACGAACGGAAAGAATTGACAAAGTTGTCAAAAACCTATTACTAAATACTGAGATTTTCCTGTCCCGGTGTCCAATCCGCCGAGCAAAGTCCGCCGGTTTGAAGTCCCTGCAAAACGCGCAGAGTTTCGTCAACCGAACGCCCGATGTTCAGATCGTGAACGACTGCATATTGCAAAATGCCTTCGGGATTGATGATATACAATCCGCGCAGGGCGATTCCTTCATCTTCAACCAAAATGTTGTATTGACGCGCCAATTTGCCGCCGACATCCGAAGCGAGCGGATACTGCATATCAGCTACACCGTTCTGATCGCGCGGCGTTTTGACCCACGCGCGATGCGAGTGAACCGAATCCGTCGAAATGCCGATAACTTCCGCGCCGATGCCGTTTAATTCTTCGATTCTGTCCGAAAATGCAGTCAATTCCGTCGGGCAGACAAATGTAAAATCGAGCGGGTAAAAAAGTAAAACGAGCCATTTACCCGCATAATCGGAAAGTTTGACGTTTTCGTCTAACTTTTCCATATTTTTCGTCGAAGGCATATTAAAATCAGGCGCAGGTGCGCCGACTTTTGCCATTACCAATTCTTTAGCTTGTGCTGTTGCTGTCATATATTATTAAATTATTTCCTTATTATTATTTATGAACACTCCGGGCATAATCCGCGCAAAGTCAATTCGACAGATTCGAGTTTGAATTTAGAAAATTCTGCGGCAAAATTGATAATTTCGCTTGGCAGTTCGATTTCCATATCAACCAATTTTCCGCAATTCGTGCAAATCGCGTGGTCGTGTCTTGAAGTCATCGCATCAAAACGCGCCGCGCCGCTGCCGAAATTGATTTCAGCGATATGTTTTGCATCCTTCAAATAACGCAGTGAATTATAAACCGTCGCAAACGAAATCGTCGGCAAAAGCTGTTTCGCTCTGTCGAAAACCTCGTTCGCCGTCAGATGTTCATTCGCATCACGAATAACGTGCAGAACGACTTCACGCTGTTTTGTTAAACCTAAATCTTGAATTTTTTGACTTATTTGTTTCATCACCCAAAAGCTGGAATTAGAATAATTCTAATTCCAGCTTTTGTCAAGTTATGAATTTCTATGATTAAAGTTAATGTTTTTCAGGCACAGGCGGCATTACACCGGACGTAACAAGCCAAAATTGTACAAATTCTTGTTTTTCCGTAAACGCTTTTACCTTTGTAATTCTTTCTTTGTCAATTTTATTTTCATTTATCAAATAGTTCTCAACTTCCTGTATTTTTTGACCTATTGATTTTTGCGAGGAGTTCTTTTTGAAATAAAAGATTACAAAAAGTTGTGTTGAAGGATCATCTTGCAAGGTTTCAAGTAATTTATGATTCTTGCCTTTATCTGTCATGGGAAGGGAGAATTCGGCAAACTTTATAGGTTCGGGTGCCGGATCATAATTCACCACTTCCGAACGAATATTATCACAATGTTCAGGCAAACCTTCATTTTTTACAGTCGCCACAAAACTGCTTTTGGGATTTTTCCAAGTGGTTTTAATCACAGAAGTTCCCTGACCTTCAATAATTTCACCACCGGAAACCGTCCAAACGTATTTTATGTCATATTTTTCTACATTTTCACCAACCGACACATTATATGTTATCGGCTCGTCAGATTTGGGAAAACCCATCGGTCCATATATTAAAATTGTCGGACAAGGCAAATTTTCATTTGTCTGCGCGACTGCGCTGATGCAGCATAAAACAATCAAAAATGAAGCTAGAAGTAGAAATTTCATAATCCATTTTGAAACGAATTAACAAAGGTCTTCAACATATTCACCTAAAATCTTCAGGACTTTTGATAATTCACTCTGCTTAATCAAAATATGATCGCGCGAAAAAGCCGAGAGCGCGACGATTGAAATATTTGCTTCGGCTAAAATCCGCGAAATTTCCGCAAGGAAACCGACGACTTTAAAATCCAGTTCAATATCAAACGACAAAAGCCGAAAGTTTCCTTCCGTTTTCGCTTCCCGAATTGCGTGGCGGATCGTGCTGAAATCAATTTCATCCAATAAAAGCGTTACTTCCCATTTATCGAGGAAAATCATAAACGGCGCGGACATTCGCGGCGAAAGTTCAGAATTTTCGAGCAGTTTGAGCCAATCTTCGCGGCGCAATGAAACCAAATTGAATGTTTCCGGCGCAACTTCGATTGTCGTTTTTGAAAGTAAGTTTGCGACTAAATCTTTATTCATTTATTTATTGATTTTTAACTTTTGCAAAGTTCATTAAACAAAGAAGTTAAAAATCTAAGAAGCTGTTTTGAAACTCAAAAAACAAATGATAAAAACAAGAACTTGTCCGCGAAAGGCACGAAAAAAACGAAAATTTGACCAACAATTAAAGATTTATTTCTTTATTTAATCTTTTTCGTCTGTTTCGCGGACAACAAAAATAGTTTTAAAACAGCTTCTAAAGCATTTTCAAATGCTGATTCGCATTTTATCATATAGTTTGTCCGGCGAAATTTCTGAAAGACATAATTTCTGCCGCCAAATCACATTATAAGTTGACGCGACAGGATAAAGTATAACATCAGCTTGTGCAGTAAATTACAAAATCTAAATTCATTTATCGCTGCGCGATTATAAGTATAGGAGTTACGCAGTTGAAGTAAAAGATTCGGAATAGATTTTAGATGAAAGATGATAACTGATAGATTTGCTTGTCTTTATCTGTCATCTATAAACTATCATCTAAAATCTATTCCGAAAGTTGAACCTTTTATTTTCAGTATTTATTTTTCAACTGCGTAACTCCTAAAGTATTACATAAGGTATAATACCAAAACTATTTAGATCAGTGTGTTATCCGCTTACGGATGAAAGAGTTAAGCTACACGCTCTGTGCTTGTAGAAAAGTTATAATAAATGAAATGACAGCCTGTGTGTAACTTCTAAACTTTATAAATTATGATTACATTTTCAAATTCAAATGTTCGCGCTTTTGGGTTTTATTTGTTTTTAATGTTTTTTGCTTGTTTGCCGATCTGGAGCGTTGAAAGTTTTGTCAATCAGGACGGTTCGCCGCATCTTTACAACGCTTATATTATTCTCGAATTACTCAAAGGAAATCCGGCTTTTACCCAAATTTACGCTTTGAATCCCGCACCGATTCCGAATTTGACCGGACATTGGCTCATCACCTTTTTTCTGACATTTTTACCGCCGGTGTTAATTACCAAAGTAATAATGACTTTGACTTTTGCCGCATTCGTGGCGGCTGTCGTTTGGCTGCGCTGGCAAATTGCCGGGAGAAACGGGTTATTGACGGCAATGCTCTTTGGAACGGTTTTAGCGTTTAACTGGATGTGGCTGCTCGGTTTTTACAATTTTATTATCGGAGTTATCGGTTTTATTTTTACGCTCGGACTGTATTGGCGTTGGCGGGAAAACTTAAATTTTTATCGAAGTGTAATTTTATCTCTTTTGCTGATATTTGTTTTTTTCAGTCATTTGATTAGTTTTTTGATGTTAGCCGGAAGTTTGTTTGTTTTAAGCACGTTTGTTTCACAAACGGCGCGAAAAAAGGCGATTGGATGGACGATCTTGACAATGCTGCCGGTTTTGCCGTTTATTATCGGCTACAAATTATTGACTGCCGACGCGGGCGGCGCGACATTTCCGGTTTGGCGATATTTGTCTGATCCTTTTTCATTGTCGAGTTGGATTATGCAAATGCAAACCGCCGACCCGTTTCAGTTATTGAGCCGCAAAGCGTTTCCGTTTATCTCCGCTAATTCAAATCTTTTTGCCTTATTCACTCCGACTTTATGGATGTCGGCGGCTGTCATTTTATTGCTGATTGCCGCTTGGTTCGGCGTTTCGAAAAGAGAAATTTTTACGCGCCAATCGCTCCCTTTTATTTTATTGGCTTTTTCCTCGCTTGTGTTTTGGGTATTTGCACCCGACGATTTCGGCAAATCTCACGGTAGTTTTTTGCGCGAAAGAGTCCTGCTGTGCGGGTTGATTTTTTTTGTTCCGTTGTTCAAAACCGAAACTGCCGGAATGTTAAAGCATTCAGCACATTTTCTTTTGGCTTTTATTATCATTTTTCAAACCGCCGTTCTCTGGGAATATTCTTTGAACACCAATCAACTGGCACGCGAATATCTTTCAGGAAAAGATTATGTGGCAGATACCGATTCACTCGGTTCTATTGATTTAATCGAGAATGGCTGCCGTTATAAATTAAATCCATTGTCGAATATCATCGCTCTTTACGGAGTTGGCAAAAACACGCGGGTTTGGGATAACTATGAACTCGGTTATTATCAATTTCCGGTTGTCGCGCAAAATCCTTCAGACCGCCAATTTACTTTTGATTTTCGTTATGCCAGCACCTTTGATCTTTGCAACCCGGACGATAATGCGGCGGAAAAATTCGCTTCACTCGATTCGCTTTTGGATTTGCACCACGATAAAATTTCGGTAATGTTGGTTTGGGGCAATGATGAAAGAGCTGTCCTCATTTTGAAAAAATGGTTTGAAGATAAACCGTTTTTTCAAAACAATAGACTTCGGTTGTTTCGTCGCCGTAATAATATAAAATCTCCGGGACAATAGAAAATAGGATGTGAAATCCGACTTTCCGGTTTTTGCCGCCGAAACTGTTTTTGATAAATTTATGTCAAACTTTGAATCTGAGAAAATTCCGGCTTGTTTATCGGTCGTCATTCCGGTTTATAACGAAGAACGAACATTGGCGAAAGTCATCGAAAAACTCTTAAAAGTTCCATATTTGCTGGAAATAATTATTATTGACGATTGTTCGACCGACCGCACGGCGATTATTGCCAACAATTTCACCGCCGCTAATGAAAACATCAAATACGTCAAACAACCGAGCAACTTGGGTAAAACCGCTGCACTGAAAGCCGGTTTTGCACTGACTAAAGGCGAAGTTGTCATCGTGCAGGATGCCGATCTCGAATATGATCCGGCTGATATTACTGAAGTCATTCTGCCGATTATCGAAGGTTACGCCGATGTCGTTTACGGCTCACGTTTTATGGTCAAACGCGCCGCCCGTGTTTTGTATTTTTATCATTATTTGGCGAATAAAGGTCTGACTTTTATTTCAAATGTATTAACTAATTTGAATATGACCGATATTGAAACCTGTTATAAAGCCTTTCGCGGCAACATTATCCGTAATTTAATCATTACGTCTTCGGGTTTCGGTTTTGAAGTCGAAGTTACGGCAAAAGTCGCCAAACTCAATTGTGCTTTTTATGAAGTTCCGATCAGTTATTACGGGCGAACTTACGAAGAAGGAAAAAAAATAACTTACCGCGACGGCGTAGCCGCACTATATTACATCGTGCGTTTTAATCTTTTTTGTTCCAAGCAAAATTCTTTCAAAAGTTTACCGGAAATTTCGTCAATCAGACCCGCCGAATTGAGTTCCCAAACCTATGAGTAACAAAGTAGAATATGTCGGCAAAGACCTCGAAGCAATGGATTTTGCCGTAAATTATCACCGTTGGATTTTGGAATTGATTAAACCTTTTTTGGGTGAACATCTTGTCGAAGTTGGCGCGGGAACAGGATCATTCTCCGAGCTGCTTTTGGAAACCGAGCCGAAAACTCTTTCCTTAATCGAGCCGTCGGCGATGGTTGAAACTCTGCGAACAAATTCGGCTGTCAAAAGCTCAGTTTCAGACGTTCAGATTTTTCCGAACATATTTGCCGAAGTCGCCGAACAACTGGAGCAGAAACAATCGCCGGATTCGATAATTTACATAAATGTTTTGGAACACATCGCGGATGACCGTGATGAATTGAAAAAGGTTCATCAAACATTGCGCGAAAAAGGTCGTGTCTTTATTTTTGTTCCGGCTTTGCCGTTGCTGTTAAGCGAATTTGACAAATATATCGGACATTTTCGCCGTTATCGAAAAGCCGAGTTGCGCGAAAAATGTGAAGCCGCCGGTTTTCGTATTTTGCTCTCCCGTTATTTCGACGTGGCGGGGATTTTGCCGTGGTTTTTAAAATATCGTCTGTCCAAATCATTGACGATGGAAAGCGGCGCGGTGCAGTTTTATGATAAATTTGTCGTGCCTGTGGCTCAACCTCTGGAAAGACTTCTGCCGCCGCCGATTGGAAAGAATTTGCTCGTAGTTGCTGAAAAAATCTGATAATTTATGCTGAAATTTATATAACTTTTTAATGATAATAAGCGGCTGATTCAAGCATTTACCGAATTTTTGTTTTTCAACAATAATTTTGAGGTTTTTGTTGAAAGAGTAAAAAGATAAACTCCGTAACCGATAACGGCTCTAGATTTTGACGGCGCGGATTCCCAACGGGCGATGAATTGCCTTTGCAAATTTTGCGGATGTCGGCGATTGACGAACAGCACCCGAAAAATTTCACGCAAAGAAAGCTGGTGAAGCGGTTTCGGATTTGTGTTCGGCTCGCACCAAACTAATGATTTCGGTTCGACCAACAATCGCCAACCCATTTTTTTCATCCGCACCAAATACTGAATGTCGCCCCATCCGTGCGGAAATTTTTCCTCGTCCATCAAACCGCATTCCCGGATTGCTTCAACCGGATACAAAAGACAATTTCCCGCCATTCCTTCGACTTCAAACGCAGTTTGCGGAAAATCAAAAGCCGTTTTGTCCGGCTGCATCCAACCGCCCGCCAGCGTTTTCCATTGAAAACCGACTTGAAAAACCTTATGCGGGTTGTCCCACAACAGCAATAATGAACCGACAACCGAATGCGGATTTGATTCGGCGGTTTTTATCAGTTTCTGCAAAAAATCTTCGTGGAAAACCGCGTCGTCATTCATCGCCGCAATATAATCGGGATTGTTTTCGAGCGCGGCGGAAAAGCCGCGATTTGTTCCGGCGGCGTAATGAAGTGTTCCGTCGCCGGAAACAATTTGAACTTCGGGAAAATTTTGGCGAATCGCCTCGCTCGTGCCGTCAGTTGAACCGTCGTCCACAATAATTATATGAACCGATAAATTTTCACTGTTTATCCGACGCAAACTTTGCAAAGCCTGCAAAGTCGTGTCGCGGCGGTTATAGACGGGAATAACAATTTCTACTTTTTTGATCTTAGGCGAAAGTTCTGAGTTCATTGCTGTTTAAGAGAATCGAGTTATTTTTTTCCTGCAAAACTTTATTTTCGACTTGTTTCTCGATCCAATCGTAAGTTGTTTTTAAACCTTCTTCGAGAGAAATTTCCGGCTCCCAATTCAAAGTTTCTTTTAATTTAGTATTGTCGGAATTTCTGCCGCGCACGCCTTGCGGACCGTCAATGTGTTTTTTATTGATGTTTAATCCGGCGATTTCCGCGACAATATCGGCAAGTTGGTTGATTGTAACCATTCTGTCCTGTCCGAGATTGAGCGGTTCGTGAAAATCGGAACGCATCAGACGATGAATGCCTTCGAGACAATCATCAATGTAGCAAAACGAGCGGGTTTGCTCGCCGTCGCCCCAGATTTCGATCTCATTTTGTCCGTTTAATTTCGCTTCGGCAATTTTACGGCACATCGCCGCCGGTGCTTTTTCACGTCCGCCTTCCCAAGTTCCTTTTTCGCCGAAGATATTATGAAAACGAACCGTGCGAGTTTCGATGCCGTAATCTTCGCGGTAATGCTTACAAAGAATTTCGGAAACGAGTTTTTCCCAGCCGTAAGCATCCTGCGGTTGTGCCGGATATGCCATTTCTTCCTTTAACGGCTGAACATCGGCTTCTTTCTGCAAATATTCTGGATAAACGCATGCTGAGCTGGTATAAAGATAACGCTTGACACCATTTGTTTTAGCGGCATCGAGCGTGTGCAGATTGATTAGCGAATTGTTGTAAAGAATTTGCGCGTGATTGGCGGAAATAAATCCCATTCCGCCCATATCGGCGGCAAGCGCATAAACTTCTTCGATATTTCGCGTCGCCTGCAAACAATTGTCCCAACGCCGCAAGTCTAAAATTTCAAATTCATCCGCGTCAGTTTTACCGAATTCGGGATATTTTAAATCCACGCCGCGCACCCAAAAACCTTTTTCTTTGAGAAAACTAACCAGATGACTGCCGATAAATCCGCCCGCACCTGTAACCAATACTTTTGTTTGTTGTTCCATAAATCTTTTTAATGGTGAATGGTAAATATTAAGAAACTCTTTGATTCACCATTCAAAATTCACCATTCACCATTATTCTTCTTCATCCTGCCGGTAATTGTCCCGGTGATAATAGCTTTGATAATAGTAACTGTTGTCCTGAGCATTGAGATTGACGTTGTTCAGCACAACGCCGAAGATTTTAACGCCGATGTCTTGAAGCAACTGCTTGGAACGGCGGATAATCTGCCGCGAACTCTTGCCCGAATGGACGACGAGAATTACGCCGTCAACCATTGACGCGATTAAAACGCCGTCCGTAAAAGAAGCAATCGGCGGCGAGTCAATGACGATGTGCGTAAAATGTGTCTGTAATTTTTTCAACAGATTTGCCATCTGTTCCGAACCGATCAGTTCCGCCGGATTCGGCGGCACGGGTCCCGAAGTCAGCAAGTTGAGTTTTGACTCTTCATCATAAGAAATGACATCAATCAAATTTTCATCAGCCAATTCGGTAGAAAGAAGTGTGCTTAATCCTCCGGTATTGCTGATATTAAAAATAGAATGCAGACGCGGACGGCGCATATCGGCATCAATAATCAATACTTTCGCACCCGTTTGCGCCAAACTGATTGCGGTATTAACGGCGGTTGTCGTTTTACCTTCCGCAGGCAGACTCGAAGTAATCAAAAGCGATTTCGGCGCGTGTCCGGCGGTTGAAAGCAGAATTGAAGTTCGCAGTTGACGATAGGCTTCCGCTAACGACGAACGCGAATCATTATGAATCAATAATTCGGAAGTCAGATCGGCATTACTATCATCCTCTTTTCCGCCAACCAATAAAAGCCGACGTTTCGGCAGCATATCAATGCGCGGGATTGCCGCCAATGCCGGCAATTGTAAAAGACTTTCAACTTCTTCCGTCGTGCGTATCGTATCGTCGAGATATTCGAGAAACAGAGCAAGCCCCATTCCGAAAAGTGTTGACAAAAACAACATCGCTACAACAGTCGTCAACCTTTTCGGACCAACCGGCACATCCGGCGGAATCGCAATTTCGGCGACAGTGATATTGTTATCAGTCCCGATGGCGTTGACATCATTTTCACGCTGGGTCTTAATCAGATTCTGAACGAAACCCTTTTTCTCTTCGATTCCCTGCTCGAGCAATTTTAACGAAACAGCCGATTGATTTTGTCCCTGAGCCTGATTATATTGCGCGTTATATGCCGACTTTATACTGTCTTCCTTACTTTTTGATGCAATATATTTGGTCTTTAACTGATTTAGAATATCCTTTGTCGTTCGCTCACGAAATTCCTTCAGTTCCTTTTTATTATTAGCAATAACATTATCAATATCCTTTTTCAAAGAGGCAATTTGCGTGTCAATTTCTTTTATTTCGGGCGCAGTTTCCACAAACTCTATTAAAAGCTGCTCTTTTCGAGCCTTTAAACCGGCAATACTTTCCTGTGTTCTGTTTATTATTGATTGAATGACATTTTCTCTTTCGGTAGTGTAGCGCAGTATCTCACCTTCGGCTTTTGAATTTAATCTGTCCGGCGAAGTGCTGACCGATTCATATTCCGCCTGGGCATTTTTGCGTTCATTTTCTACTTCAAGCAAATCTTTATTCAAGCCTGAAAGACGATTTAAAACTATTGTTCCCTCATCACCATCGGTTTTGAGAATACCGACCTCTTTGGTTAATTGAACTAATTTGTTTTCGTCATTTCTTATTTCAGACTGGAGTTCGGCAATTCTTTTTGTTAAAAAATCGCTTGTTTTACTGCTTGTGCCGGTGCGTTTTTCCTGATTGATCTTGGCAAAAACTTCACTGACACCGTTGACAATCATCGCTGCCAGTTCGGGATTTGTGTGTCTGTAAGTGATTTCTATCAAACGGGTATCTTTATTGGTGCCGCGGGATTCTCTGATCGGTTCGGTGCCTAAAGTTTTCTTGATGATTTCTACATACGGAGCTAATCGAACCGCTTCGGCAATTTCTTCCGAAGAAGCCAGCGAACCGCCGGGAGAAGCCGTTATCTCGTCAACTCCGCCCTCACTTTTTTCGGGTGCGCTGCTGACAAGTCCGATAGCTTTGAGCATAGAACGCAAAGCTGATACATTATTTTCGGCTTTGGCTTTTGCAAATTCTTTATTATTTTCCAGATCGAGTTCTTTTACCACCCGCCGCAAAAGGCTCGAACTGGTTAAAAGCTGAAGCTGCGTATTGAAATAAGATGCGTCCTGATTAATCATTCCCGGCTTGCGGTCGCTTGCAATCAAATCAGGATTGGTCTGCTCCGAATCAACCTGAACTCTGGCACTCGCTAAAAACACATCAGGTTTCCGCGCCATATAAATAGCCGTTAATGTTGTCAGCAATACCGCGATTCCGATGACCAGCCAAAACCTTTTTCGGATAATTCGCCAATAAGTTACAAGCTGAAAACCATCCGGCTGGGATATGTCCCGATACGCACCGTAGCCGCCGTTAACAGCAGGAATTTGCGGCTCAAAAGGTCGCTCGATTTCAGCAGTTTCAACCTGTTTATTTAATATTTCTCGACTATCTCTCATACTTTTTAATTGCAGATTTAAAATTTAAGATTCAAGATTACAGATAAATTTGAAATCTTGAATCTTAAATCTCGAGTCTTAAAATTAAGGGAATCTGTAAAATATATTGCTTAAACCGCCGGTAATAGCTTTTAAGACACCGTATTTGACCGTTTTAATTTTATCATTTTTCACTTGAACAATATCATTTGCCTGAAGCTGCGGATCGGGAATTTTTTTATCCTGAATATCTTTCAGATTATACACTAATTCGGTTCTGTTTAATTTTCCCGCCTCTTGTCTTTGAATAACAACTTTCTCGGTATTTGCCGTCGCATTAAGTCCGAGAGCTTCGGCAATTCCTTCCGTCAGAGTTTTCGGCTCTCTCAAGGAAATCTTGGCGGGTTCGATGACATTTCCGACCACATATGCTTCGTCCGCAACCAAAATCGAAACAACATCGCCCGGCTGCATCCACGGATTTTTTGATCCGTCCTGCACATCGCTTAGTTTATATGTAATAAATTCAACCTTGTTATCGTCATCGGCTGAATCTCCGCTTTCTTCACAAACCGACACATTTCCGACTCTGGCAATGCGAACTTTGGAGGGTAATTTTTCAACATCAGGTCCTCCGGCTAAAGCGAGCAATCCCAAAAGTTGAATTCTTCGATTCAAGTAGAAAGTTCCCGGATTTTTAGCCGCGCCCATAACACCGAACGGCTGTGATTTCTGATCAATGGCGCGAACACTGACAAACGGATTTCGCAGATAAGTTTTATAAAGGTTTTCGATTGTCTGCTTCAATTCTCTTTCCGTTTTGCAAACCGCAACAATCGGCTGATCAATGCGCGGCATCGCAATCGTTCCGTCCGGGCTGACGCTCACGGTTTGTGAAAGCTCCTCGTGACGAAATATATTAATTTGTATCGTGTCTTGAAAACCGATTCTGTATCGTTCATTCGATCTGTCTTTGTTTGCCGACGAATTATCAAAATCTCCCTTTTCGTCGGAATCCGGCTTTTCAATTGTCTGCTCTTTCACGGAAGATGTCTGATTTGAAGTTAAAGGCTTTTCCTGCCCCGAAACTTCAAAATTTTGAAAAACGCTTAGAAAAATGACAATACATATAGCTGATAAAATTTTTACTGCTTTCATAGTTTTACTCCAATGTTTGTTTTGCTGTCGGATTAAGCCTTTGATTACATTACTTGCGAAATAGTTTATTACAAAATAGCTGAAATGAAAACATATTTGCAGTTTTTTCGGTAAAGCGTGAATTATTTCGGCTTTTTTACAAACAAATACTATGAAACAGTTAATCAATAAATGCAATGTATTAAAGTTTTGGATTAGGAATTAAGATGTAAATTATTTACGCGCCAAAACTGCAATAATTTTATTTTTGGCGAGCAGTTTGGCGTTAGCGTATTTCCCTATAATTGTTTGAGAACGCCCACCGGATCGCTGACATGCTCGAAAACATCGTTCAGAAAAATAATGTCGAACTTTTGTTTGATCTTTGTCAAAATCCTTAAATGAAATTTGATTATTCAAAGGCTTCCAATCTTCAAGCAAGGCTTCATCTCGGCATTGATGTCGCCAACACTGGTCGGAGTCGCGCCGTTTCCACGCGAAAGCGGCAATTGGAAAGACACAAGATTTTGTCAGGGCGGCAGAAACTCCGTCAGACAAATTCTCTATATGGCGACTATTTCAGTCTCGCGCTTTAATCCCGTAATCAAACAGTTTTACGAGCATCTTTTGGAACGCGGCAAACTCAAAAGGTCGCCTTGATTGCCTGCTCAAGAAAATTGATGACAATCTTAAATGCGATGGTCAGAAATAATTCTAACTGGAATCCAAATTTGAACCAATTTAGACTTGACTTCTAACACAGTTGCTCTGTGGTAAAAAAATCTTTGACTGACTTTGCAAGAGCCGTATGTCGGTTAGCAGAAAACTTTCCTGATATTTTGTCAAAAGCGATTTTATTTCTTAATCTATAAATGCTGTTCGCCATTAAATCATTTTTTGTAAATTCAAACGGCGACGGGTTCCGGGGATTTTGATGAAAAGTTTGACCGAAAATATTAGCGGGAATATTTCATTGGCGATTATTATTCCGGTTTTAGACGATTGGAAATCGTTAATCAGTCTGCTCTCGATGCTTGATCGGAGTGTGCCGCGAAAAAATCTCGCCGTCGAGATAATTATTGTGGATGACGGTTCGAGTCTGACTTTTGACGAATCGGATTTTGATTTCCCGAAACCGGAAAATATTGCTAAAATTTGTGTTCTCGAACTCAAGAGAAATGTCGGACATCAGCGAGCCATCGCGCTCGGTCTCGCTTTTGTCGCTGCCGAACGCACCGATTACCAAGCCGCGCTGGTGATGGACGGCGACGGCGAAGACAAACCCGAAGATGTATTTAAACTGATTGAAGAATGCCGACGCGAAAATTTTTCAAAATTGATTTTTGCGAAACGCTCGAAACGCTCCGAGGGCGTAGTTTTTCGGTTCTTTTATCGTCTTTATGTAAATGTTTTCAAGATTTTTACCGGACAGAATATCAGCGTCGGAAATTTCAGCATTATTCCGCGCACGATTTTACGCCGCTTGGTCGTCGTTTCCGAAATTTGGAATCATTATGCGGTCGCCGCTTTGAAGGCTCGTGTTCCGTTTAAGGTAATTGACACCGAACGCGGCAGTCGGCTTCACGGTTCTTCAAAAATGAATTTCGTTTCGCTGGTTACGCACGGTTTGAGCGCAGTTTCGGTGTATGGCGATACGGTCGGTGTGCGTCTTTTGTTAGGCACTTGTGTTTTGATTTTTTTGTCGCTGGTCGGGGTTTTGATCGTCGCCGGCGTGCGAATTTTCACAGATTTGGCGATTCCCGGCTGGGCAACTTATGTTATCGCGCTGCTTCTGGTATTTTTAATGCAAGCCGTTACGCTCTCTTTATTTTTTATTTTCCTGATTTTGAATAATCGTAATAACGCCGGATTTTTGCCTGCCAAAGATTATCGTTATTTTATCTCGGAAGAGCGCGAAATATACACTGAAAACAACTTATAAAATGGATTTTAAATACATCGGCTCGGAATTGGAAATTTTCCGCGAGGCGGTTAATTGGAAAAATTATTACGGCGGATTGATTCGCCCGTTTTTCGGTCAGGATGTTTTGGAAGTCGGCGCGGGAATCGGCGCGACGACCGAATGGCTCTGCGGCGGAAGCGAAAATCGGTGGGTTTGTCTTGAACCCGACGCACAAATGGCGGAGGAAATCCGCCGTAAAATTGACCGCGCGGAACTTCCTTCAAACTGCCGCATCGCTGCCCGGACGGTTTCCGAACTCGAACTTGATGAGTTATTTGACGCAGTTTTGTATATAGACGTTCTCGAACATATCGAAGACGACCGCGGCGAAGCCGAAGCGGCAGTGCGGCATCTGAAAGTTGGCGGACACTTGATCGTTCTCGCTCCTGCTCATCAATCTTTATACACGCCGTTTGACAAAGCCATCGGACATTACCGACGCTATAACAAAAATTCGTTGACGGCGTTGATTCCCGCCGAACTGCGCCGCGTCAAGCTGATTTATCTCGACAGTATCGGAGCGTTCGCCTCGCTCGGCAACAAAATCGCTCTGCGTCAGTCAATGCCGACCTTGCGGCAGATTCATCTGTGGGATCGCAAACTCGTTCCGCTTTCAAAAATCTTCGACCGTCTGATTCGCTTTCGAGCCGGAAAATCAGTTTTGGGAATATGGCAGAAAACAACGAATTTGAGCCGCTAAAGGCGGACTCGAAACGATCTCGCATCAAATTTCTTTTATTATTCGGCGCGGTTACTCTGTGGGCGTTGCCGACCGCTTACTTTCAGATTTTTTCGACTTTTCCGGCGTATGACGACGAAGGTTATTTAATGATGACCGTCAAGCAGTTTCTCGGCGGAAATGTTCTCTACGATCAGGTTTATACACAATACGGAGCGGTTTATTATTTTTACGAATGGCTTATTCATCATTTGACGGGTGCGCCGGTTACTCATAACGCGACCGGTCTGACTACGCTGTTTGTTTGGATTTTGACGGCTTTTTTATCGGGAATTTTCGCTTTCCGGCTGACCCGTTCGGCGTTGAGCGGCGCGGCGGCATATATTCTGACGTTTTTGATTCTTTTCAGAACGGCTTATGAACCCGGACATCCGCAGGAATTGTGCGGACTTTTGCTGATTATCGCTTTGCTGCTTTTGACCGGAAAAAATGCCGGACGAATTTTCGATTTGCGGCTCGGATTGCTCGGCGCAACGGTCGCTTTGCTGTTATTTACAAAAATCAATCTGGGAATTTTTCTCGGTTTCGCGCTGGCGATCACCTTTGTCGCGCTGTCTGCGAAAAATCGTTTGCAGCGTGTTACGCTCGTTACCCTGTCCACGCTCGCGGCTCTGCTGCCGTTCATTTTATACCGGAAATATCTCGCTTTCGGTTGGTTAAGACTCAGCCTTTTAGTTGCCGTCGGCGTGTCGGCGACGCTGTTCATCAGCCTCTTGTCAACGGAGCAAAAGATTTTCAAGATCAAACATTATTTGATCGCGGCGTTCGGTTTTTGTCTGACGGCGGCGGGAGTTTTTCTAATTGTATTCGCGTCCGGCACAACGCCTGAAGCCTTTTTGAACGGTGTCTTTTTGCAAAATTTGAAATTCGGCGATAATTTTTTCCAACCCGCGCCGATTCAGCGTTTTGCCGGTCTTTGGGCGGCGTTCGCATTGCTGACTGCACTGGCGATTTTATATCTGCGAAAAATACGTCCCGGTTCAATCACCAAATGGACGATTGCTTTAAAACTGCTTTTCGGCGCGGTCGTCATCGCGGCTTCGTTTGCCGGTTATGCTTATTTTCTGAATGTTTTTTTGATTATCAGTTTCGCCACGCCGTTTCAATGGATTTTACTTTTGAATGGAAGCGCACCGGAAAAATCCGTTCGGGCATTTATGCCGCGTGCGGCATTGGTTTTAGCGGCGACCTTACAACCGCTGCAAATTTTCCCGATTGCCGGAACGCAAATGAATTACGGAGCGTTTTTAATGCTCATAACGGCGGTTGTCTGCTGCGCCGACGCGCTTGCCGAATTGAAGATCGTACTGCCGAAAATTTATCAAAAACGAACTCTGCAAATCGGCTTCGGCGTTTTTTCAATATTGATTTTGACGCTTTATCCGGCTTATCGGACACTCGCCGCGTACAAAATATTTCAGGCGCAGATTCCGCTTAGTTTTCGCGGCGCGGAGCGCGTCAGACTGCCCGAACAAGATTTTGCTGTCTACAACTTTTTGACGGAAAACTTAAAACTCAACTGCGACGAATTTATTTCCGTTCCGGGCATTTACAGTCTGAATTTTTGGGCGAACATCGAACCGCCGACCACTTATAACGCGACGGCTCTGCTGACGCTGCTCGACGAGCCGCGTCAGCAAGCCATCGTTGAAAAAATGCGTTCAGAACGGCGCGGCTGCGCGGTTTATAATCCGGTTTTAACAGCCAACGGATTACGCGGGCGAAGTCCCGAATCCTTTCCGCTGACAAGATTCATTTTGGAAAACTACGTTCGCGGCGGACAAACAGGAGATTATATTCTTTTGTTGAGCCGCAATCGTCTGCCGATTTTAACTTACTACGCGAAATTTTCCGCCGACCAGCCGAATATCATAGAATTTTCACCACCGCAAAGCAGTGAGATTTCCGCTTGGCAAATTTTCGATTGGCGAAACAACCGGATTTTAGCCGACAGCCGACAATCCGCAATCGCGCTCGTCAACGAACAAAATCAACCGATCAATGCTCCGCTTGCACCTAATTCTGCGCCCGCCGGACACACATTTTACTTGCGTTATACTTCCGCGACGGATGATGTTTCAGAACCGAAAAATTTACTGTTGCGCGTCCTTGATTCCGAAGGCAAAATAATCGCCTCTCTGCCTTTCTTATCAAACTAAAACGAATTTGATTACGCGCGGGTTTGTCTATCTTTTGATGTTCATTATTTAGCAAGTGAAACCCAAAGAGTGCCGAGATGTTTTGAACATCCCAAGAGAATCAGTAATAAGGAAGTTTTTTGATTTACTAATACGACAAAAAATTAAATTTTTAAGAAACCGATTTATCTATTTCAAAGTTTTAGGATAAAATTTATCACTCAAGTTTTTCACATCAAAAAGAAGTTATGCAAAATGCTACGCCGATGCTTCGGCAATATCTCGAAATTAAAAAGAAATATCCAGGAACTCTGCTTTTTTTCCGTTTAGGTGATTTTTATGAACTTTTTAATGACGACGCGGTAATCGGCTCACGCGAGTTGGAAATCACATTAACGGCGCGTCATAAAGATTCAAAAAATCCGATTCCGATGTGCGGTGTTCCGCACCACGCGGCAGCCGGTTACATTTCACGGCTCGTGAAAAAAGGTTATCGCGTCGCCATTTGCGAACAGACGGAAGAAGCCGGACAAGGCAAAAAACTCGTCAACCGTGAAGTCGTCCGCGTCATTACGCCCGGAACGGCGATTGATCCGCAGCTTATCGAATCGAAAGACACCGTTTATCTGGCTGCTCTCTGCGGTTCGGGTGAAACTTTCGGCGCGTCGTTTTTGGATTTGTCCACCGGCGAATTTTTCGCCACGCAAATTTCCGGCAAAAATGCTTGGACAAATATCTGCACGTCAATCGAAAGTTTTGCTCCGCGTGAACTTCTCTTTCCTGAATCACTGCAAAGTTTAGTGGAAAAGACCTTTGAAAGCACTTTAACAAATAAATTTACTAATTCCAAAAATATAATTTCCATTTCGCCTCCGCATTCAAATGATTTTTCGACAACCTTAACCCCGCTTGACGATTGGCTTTTTCATCCTGACGACTGCAAAACTCTTCTAAAAAACCAGCTAAAAGTCAAAGAATTATCCGGTTTCGGTTTGGAAGGAAAACCGGAAGCCGTTCGCGCTTCCGGCGCGTGTTTGCGATACGCGCAGGAAACACAACGCGCTTCCGCCGAACATATTTCAGATATAAATTATTTTGAAGCCGCCGATTTTATGATTTTGGACGCGGTAACGCTCAGAAACTTGGAAATCGTCGAATCGCGCAATCAATCAAACAAACAGACGCTCTTAGGAGTGATTGACGAAACCGTAACTGGAATGGGCGCAAGGCTTTTGCGTTCGTGGCTGCTTCGACCTTCGATCAAACGCAGTGAAATACAAACCAGACTTTCAGCAGTTGCAGAGATGACCGATTCTATTCTGCGCGACAAAATTCGTTATCTGTTGAAAGAAGTTGCCGATTTGGAAAGATTAGTCGGACGCTTGAATCTCGGAACGGCTTCGCCGCGTGATTTGCTTGCTCTAAATCGTTCTCTTTCACAAACGCCAAACATCAATCTGACGTTATCAGACGCTCAGAGTCTTTTGCTTCAAGTTTTGAGCGAAAATGTTTTTGAACTGCCCGAAGTAAGAAAGTTGATTGAAAACTCGATTGCCGACGAACCGCCTTTAAATATAAATGACGGCGGCGTAATTCGTGACGGGTTTGATACGGAACTCGACGAATTGAGAGAACTTTCCCGTTCGGCGAAGCAGATTATTGCCAAATTTGAAACTGAGGAAAAACAGCGCACAGGGATTTCCAATCTAAAAGTAAAGTTTAACAATGTGTTCGGTTATTTTATCGAAATCTCAAAAGGCAATATTTCGCGCGTTCCCGATGATTATGAACGCCGGCAAACATTGACCAACGCCGAAAGATACACGACTCCGCAATTGAAGGAATGGGAAGCAAAAGTTCTCGGTGCGGAAGAAAAAATAAGTGAAATTGAAGTCAAACTTTTCGGCGAAATACGTTCGGCGGTTACGAAAGAAACGCAAAATCTGCAATCAACGGCGCGGGCTTTGGCGACATTGGATGCTCTGTCGGGTTTGGCGGAAACGGCGGCGCGGCGAAATTATGTTTCGCCTGTTTTGCACGACGGCGACGAAATTGAAATAAAAGACGGCAGACACCCGATTGTCGAAGCGTTCAGCTCACAAATATTTATTCCGAATGATCTCAAAATGAATAATTCGACGGATCGGATGCTGATCGTAACCGGCGCGAATATGTCGGGCAAGTCAACGATTATGCGGCAAATCGCCATTATTCAGATTCTCGCTCAAATCGGTTCATTCATTCCCGCAACATCCGCTAAACTGCCGATTCTGGACAGAATTTGGACAAGAGTCGGCGCATCCGATGATCTGGCAAGCGGACGTTCGACATTTATGGTTGAAATGACCGAAACCGCGACGATTCTGCACAATGCCACGCCGCGCAGCCTTATTCTGCTCGATGAAATCGGGCGCGGAACTTCAACCTTTGACGGACTTTCGATAGCTTGGGCGGTTGCCGAATACCTGCACAATTCGCCCGAACATTCCGCCAAAACTTTGTTTGCCACGCATTATCACGAATTGACGGAATTAGCCGAAAAACTTCCCGGCGCGAAAAATTACCGCGTTACGGCAACCGAAAAAGACGGTGAAATCATCTTTTTACACAAACTCGAAAAAGGAAAGGCTTCAAAATCTTATGGAATTGCGGTGGCAAAACTTGCCGGTTTGCCGCAACAGACAATTTTGCGGGCGCAAAATGTTTTGGAAAAACTCGAACAATATGAATTAGCGGTTTTTTCCGATGCCAAAACGCAATCTGAAGCATTGGAAACCGCTGTCGGACGCGCTGGAAAAGGCAAGCTAGCTTCACAATTTTCGCTATTTGCAATCAACAATGAAGATGTTATTAATGAATTGCGTGAGGTAAATATCGAAGAAATGTCCGGTGATGAAGTTAAAGATTTCCTGCAAACTATTCAAAATAAAATAGTTTAGCTTTTCATTTTTTTCAAAAACTAAAGTATCGCTTTAACAGTCTGCAATCCGACACTTTATAAAACACATTAACATTGTTACAATCCGCTTGAGTTAAATATGTTGGAAAAAATTTCATCTCTTCCTTTAAAACAAAAAATCGGACAATTATTTTTTATCGGAATTTCAGGAACGAAATTGGATGAAAGTATGTCTGAACTTCTGAATGAAATTTCACCGGGCGGAATTTGTTTCTTTGCGCGTAACATCAAAACTGCCGAACAAGTTACAAAACTTATCGCAGATATTCGCCGAAATTTGCCGATTGAACCTGTTTTAAGCATTGATCAGGAAGGCGGAGTTGTTGACCGTTTGCGGCGGATTTCGACACCGATGCCGTCGGCAAGTTCGTTGAATATGCTCGAACAAGTAAAAACTCTCGCGGAAATAACGGCGGAAATACTGATAAATTTAGGTTTCAATATGAACTTTGCGCCCGTCGTTGACGTTCTTGACGGTGATCGCAAATCTTTTAACAACGGTCTTTATTCAAGAGCTTTCGGCGAAAATAAAAACGATGTTGTTCGGTTTGCGGGTGAATATTTAAAGGTTTTGCAGAAAAACGGCTGTCTCGGTTGTGTCAAGCATTTTCCCGGACTCGGCGCGAGCGAAGTTGACTCACACGAAAAATTGCCCATTGTAAATTCAACGCGCGAAGAGTTGTTTGAAAAGGATTTGTTTCCATATATTGAACTTTTTAAAACCGGAGAAGTTCACGCCGTGATGACCGCGCACGCGAGTTTTCCGAAATTTGACTTGCAGGAAACGGATTCAAATGGCAAACTTTTACCTTCTTCATTGAGCAACAATATCGTTACGAAATTGCTGCGTGAAGAATTGGG
Organism: Pyrinomonadales bacterium; assembly: GCA_038200505.1. Lineage (GTDB taxonomy): Bacteria > Acidobacteriota > Blastocatellia > Pyrinomonadales > Pyrinomonadaceae. Next base: position 83,150 of record JBBPXX010000097.1, read on the forward strand.
TTTTGAAGGTTTAACTATTTCCGACGACTTGGAAATGGGCGCAATTCTAAAAAATTACGGAATTGGCGAAGCCTGTAAAATGGCGATCAACGCCGGACAAGATATGCTGGCAATCTGCGCCAATTCCGAATCAATCAGAATCGGTTTTCAGGCAGTCTTAGAAGCCGTCGAAACCGGAGAAATTTCCGAATCGAGAATCAACCAATCTTTAACAAGAATCGCGCATCTAAAAACTTTGATAAAATCTCCCATACCTTTTGATGCGGCGCGTTTGTCGCATCTTTCAGACAAAATCGCAGTTTTGAACGAACAGTTACACTACAATTACGGAGGATAAAAAGTTTGCGTCATTTATATTTAGTTTTAATTTTTACTGTTTTTCTTATTTCTTCTTTTTCGTGCCGGACTCGAACCAATGAATTTGTTACAGTCGCACTTTCCGATAAATTTTCCACATTGGACACTTTAACGACAACCGCATCCGACGCGGCGGCTGAACGGGTTCGTTCATTAATGTTTAATTCTTTGGTGAGAAAAAACGAGAAATTTGAATACGTCGGAGAACTGGCGCAGGAAATAAAAATTTCCGAAGACGGCAAAGTAATTACCTTCGTTTTACGTGACGGCGTGAAATTTCACAACGGTAAAATTTTTACTTCCGCCGATGTAAAATATACGTTTGACGAACTTTTCAAAAGCAACAGTTATAAATCCGGCGCGTTTTTCGACACGATTGACGGGCAAAGAGTTCCGCACATCGTTTCAATGGACACGCCCGACCCGAAAACTGTGGTTGTTGCATTGAGCCGCGCTTCTCTGCAAAACCAGCTTTTATCAAATTTTGTCGCTATTCCGATTATTCCCGAAGGCACGGTTTCACAGCAGGCATCGCAGCCGGTCGGTTCAGGTCCTTTTAAATTTGTTAATTTCGATCAATCGCAAAACATCGTCGAACTTGCCGCCAACGCGGATTATTGGGAAGGCGCACCGAAAGTTGAAAAACTTCGCGTTAAAACCGTTACCGATGCCAATTCTCTGCAAGCCGAACTGCAAAGCGGCGGTGTTGACATCGCTCCACTGCCGACTAATCTTTCGCCCGACACAATAAAATCTTTGGGTAATAATCCCAATCTTAAAGTCGAACAATTCAACGGGTCGAATATTCAATATCTGCAATTCAACACTCAATCAGAACCGTTCGACAAAGTGAAATTACGTCAGGCGGTCGCGTATGGAATAGACCGCGAAAAAATTATCAATGAATTGCTTTTAGGACAATCAACCATCGCACATTCGATTTTACCTGCCGAATCTTGGGCTTATAATGCCGGAACTAAATATAGTTTTGACCCTGAAAAAGCCAAACAACTCATTCAGGAATCCGGTTACAAAGGCGAACCGATTAAATTTAAATTTGCTTCCGGCGGCGCGGCAACCAGCCAATATGCTCAGGTTATTCAAAATTATCTTACGCAAATCGGGTTAAATGTTGTCATCGAACCTCTTGAGCGAAGTGCATTTCTGACGCAGCTCGGACTCGGACAATATCAGATGTCCACGGGAATTTGGGTTGGCGGAAATCAAGACCCGATTTTTCTGAGAGATTTATTTACGACGGAAAAAATCCCGAACGAAAAAGCCAAGGTAAGCTGCTGCAACCGAAGTCGTTACAGTAATTCTGAAGTTGATAAAATTCTCACCGAAGCATTTAATGCAGCAGATCGGGCGCAAGCCAAAGAACTTTATTTCAAAGCACAGGATATTGTCAGTAACGACGTTCCAATGCTGCCGCTTTGGTATCCGGCAAATATGGTTATCGCCAACAAAAGAATTGATAATATAAAGGTCGGTGCAAGCGGAGATTGGAGTTTTCTAAGAAACATTACGGTTGAAGCCAAATAATAACTTTAGCTGCGCTTGACAAAATTTGCTCGATTAGTAGAATTATCATTTACGGATGCGCGGGAGTAGCTCAGTGGTAGAGCGCGACCTTGCCAAGGTCGAAGTCGCGAGTTCAAATCTCGTCTCCCGCTCCAAACTTTGAAAGGATAAAGGATAAGGGCTAAAGGATAAAATTTTTCGTCATTCTCCTTTAGCCCTTATCCTTTGAAAAAAGTTATGTGTCTAGTGGTGAATTGCAAGTTGAAAATTTTATGTTATATTGCGGTATGAACTGTCGAAAGTGTAATGTAAAGATACCGACAAGATTTGTAATTGACGGAAAACAAAGGAATTTGGGAAAAAGAAAATATTGTTTATCCTGTTCACCTTTCAAAGCTAACAATCGTCAAAAACTGGAACAAAATATTCCGATTCTGGAAGGAACAAAGAGAAATTGTATCGGATTGTTTGAAAACTTTCGTATTTTTCAGGTATAAAGCTATGACAAAAGATTTTTGTTCGGCGTGTGTTTCAAAGCGATACCGAAGAAAAATTAAGCTAAAGGCTGTCGAATACAAAGGCGGCAAATGCCGGAAATGCGGATATAATAAATGTGCGAGTGCGCTGGATTTCCATCATTTAGACCCGCAGAAAAAAGACTTTACTATTTCCGGTAATGCCGGTAAATGGGAAAATTTAAAAAAGGAACTTGATAAATGCGAACTGCTCTGCAAAAATTGTCATGCAGAACAGCACTATTTTAAGGCGGCGTAGCCAAGTGGATTAAGGCAGAGCTCTGCAAAAGCTTTATTCATCAGTTCGATTCTGATCGCCGCCTCCAAATTTTTCCTCAATAATCTCTATCTAATACCAAGTTGCGTGAATAAAATGGGGTCAAAAACTCCCCTCATTTCAAAGGAGGGGTGGCAGTCGCTTCGGCTGACGGGGTGGTTATTCTTCGTTTAACTTTTGAACGGATATAATATTATCCAACCACCTCGTCAACAAAGCGTTGCCACTCCTCCTTTTCTAAGGAGGAGAATTTGTTGCTCATTTATTCACGCAACTTGGTATAAGTATCAATAACAATCTTATCTTTGTGATTGTTTGATATTATTTGTATAATTTTATCTGCACAAATCTTTCCAACTTTTTTAGAAATCAGAATCTCTCAAATTTGATTTGATTATGATTTCGTATTTTCAGAATCATAATGTTATGAAAACCACTATTTACAAAGCATTTGCAGTTGTTTTATTGTTCACGTTTTTATTGGCTCTTCCAAAAAACAATGTTGCTCAGGAAAAAGTATCGGGTGAACTGACTATTGAAAATAATGTATCGGCAATCGGCGAACAATTTGTAACCGTTAATAACGAGCGGGTTATCAGTGGACGTACAATAGTGTCGCCTGCGGAAATTGAAACGCCCGCACAGACGGCTGCTAAAGTTACAATTGCAAAAACCGGATTTATCAGGCTTGCACCGGGTTCTAAAATGAATTTATATTTTGAGAACGCCGGCATTTCAGGGGATTTTTTACAGGGCAATGTTACTGTTGACGCTCTGCCTTTTACCAAATTCAATATTTTAACTTCCGACGGTGCAATTTCTACCTCTAATATCAATAACGAAAATGTTTTTGTCATCAATCTCGTGAACGGTAAAACGCAGGTCAAAGTTTTGTCGGGTGAAGTTTTATTTAACGGAACGCTTCTAATCGCCGGTCAAACTTTCCCGACTGACGTAGGTAACTCCAACACTAAAAAAGATGATAATCCCGGCGGCGTAGGTTCAAGTAACATTATTTTAATTGTTTTGGGTGTCGCTGCTGCCGCTGCCGTCGTTGCCGCAGTCAGTTTGTCCGGCGGTAACGATAATAATTCCGTCAGTCCGGTTCGATAATTTATAATTTATTTTCTTTAACTTTCCGTTCAAAAAAGTTATGATATTAGCGAGATGTTAATCAACTATCTCGCCGTCCTTCCTTCTTCTCTCTGAAATTTTCAAATTTTAACGAGGTTTCGATGCACATTTTCCTATCTATTTTTTCAGAACTTACAGGTTTGCCTGAAATTGTCGGTTATTTTTTCGTTTTCGGCTTCGGTGCTATTGTCGGCAGTTTTTTGAATGTCGTCATTCACCGCGTTCCGAACGAAGAATCAATCATATTTCCAAATTCGGCTTGTCCGAACTGCAAAAATACAATTAAACCTTACGATAATATTCCGCTTTTAAGTTGGCTGATATTAGGCGGAAAATGCCGAAATTGTGAAAACCCGATTTCACCGCGTTATCCTGCCGTCGAACTTCTGACCGGCGTACTTTTTGCACTTGTTTATTGGCAAATCGGATTCAATTTATTTTTGCCGGTTGCACTGATATTTGCCGCTTCAATGGTTGCGTTAATTTTTATTGACGCGGAAAATATGATTTTGCCGAATGTGATTACTTATCCGCTGCTGGTTTTTGCATTGTTGGTTCGACTTTTATTTCCGATTTTTGTTTCCGCTTCGTATTTTTCCGATTTGCAAATTTCCCCGCTCAACCAAATGGAATCTCCGGTTTGGCTGGTTTCATTGGTCGGCGCAGTTTTGGGCGCGTTGGTCGGCGGAGGTTCTTTGTGGCTGGTCGGAGAAATCTGGAAGCGTCTGCGCGGCGTTGACGCAATGGGTTTGGGCGACGTCAAAATGATGTTTGCCGTCGGTGCGCTGCTCGGTTGGCGTTTGACACTTCTGACAATTTTTCTCGGCGCATTTACCGGCGCGGTTGCCGGAATTTTGGTTATTTCACGCCAAAAAGAAAAGGATTTACAGGCGCAAATCCCGTTCGGAATCTTTTTGGGAATCGGTTCGATTGTCGCGCTGCTTTTCGGTGAACAAATGATTTCGTGGTACATCGAAACATTCCTGCCGAGATAGTTTAGACTTTAACTGCATTTTCCATACAATTTGTTGAGCAGTAAAACGCTTTTGAACGCAGGTTCAAGGCGTTTTTTTGCGGTGTCCAAGTTCCGCATTTGGCGCATCTGACAAGCTGCACGTCTTTTGAACTTTCCGTTTTCTCGATTCGTTTTTCCTGCGGTTTGTTCACCTGACGCACTTTTTTGAACATCTGCCAAACATAAATCGCGCTTTGAATCTGGCGGCGGTATCTCAACGCAATCATTCCGGCAACCACGATAAATATAAGGAGAATAAAAAGTAATTTTGTCATTTATTTAAGTTTTCTTTATTTGCTTTTTAGTTGCTCGTTAAATTCCGGCAGTTGTTGATTATTCGGATTCACTTGCTTCAATCTTTCGAGATATTTTTCGGCTTCGGCGTTTTTGTTTTGACTTAACAATGCCTGAGTCAAAACCTGCAAAGTCTTTTCGTGTTTTGAATCAATAAGCAGAGATTTTTGGAATTCGGTAATCGCTTTGTCCGTATCAGGCGGATTTATCAAAAAATAGGTTAATCCTACATCCGTTCCGATGTTCGCGTCATTGGGTTTTTGTTCCAATGCTTTTTGATAAAATTCACGCGCTTTGAGAAAATTTTCGTTGTTTTTTTTCAAATAACCAAGGTCAAAATAGATATTGCCGAGCGTAACAGCGACATCCGCATCCTTCGGATTATCGTTATAAGCGCGGGTTAAAAGTCTGGAAATTTCACTCAATAATTCGGCATCCTGCTTCATCGAAGCATAATTATAAAGCGCAGTTCCCAGATTTTTCTGAAATGATATATTTCCGGGATTTTGATCGGCTTCGGCAATTTTTTTATTGATTTCCTCGCTCGACAAAGTTAATTCCTGCTCATTTTGCTTCGCCGTTTCCTGCACGTTTTTCAAACGACCGTTTTCCGCCTGCAAATTTGAAATTTCGTTTCGATTAAGCGCGTTTGCAAGTATAAAACCGCCGATAAAACTGATAATTACTGCGATAATTGAAAGCCAAAACAGCTTTTTGTTCATTAAAAAATTTTATCAAAATCGCTGATAAAAAGCGAAAAGCGTTACCGCTAAGATTTCGGCAACGCTTCTCTAATTGTAAAATTTAATAAACTATTTTTCTTCTTCATTCGGCTCAATATACGGTAAGTCGTCGGCGCGTCGGCGCGTCGGCGGATCGGTTGCGCGGCGGCGCGGAACGGCGTTTGACGTTCTCCGGTCAACACTTCCGGCGGGCAAGCCTTTGCCGTGAACGGCTTCGACTAAAATTCGCGTAATTTCCTGAGAAAGCGTCCGATGCTCTGCGGCGGCGCGACGGCGCAACGATTCCTTTAATTCATTCGGAACATACGCTCCTATAAAAACACCTTTACGGTTTGCCATAAAAAAATTTTGAAAAACTCCTGTTTATTGAAATGTGTGTAAAAACCTTGCGTTAAAAACAAGTCTATAAGCCGAATTTTGTATCTGCAAAAACAGACGGCAATCATTCATCTAGGCTGTTCGTCGCCAAACAGCTCAAGCGACCTACCCGAAAACGCCGTGCGAATTTCTCCGCACTTTTGGACGGGCAGCCCAATTAAAAGCGTTTCCCTATTTGGTCTTGCACCGCGAGGAGTTTGCCTAGCCGCGCCTGTTACCAAACGCGCCGGTGCGCTCTTACCGACACCGTTTCACCCATCACCACAAATTCTGGATTAAAAACCCAAAATCAAAAAGTGGCTGGTCTGTTCTCTGTTGCACTTGTCGTCATTCGATTTGTGAAAATCAAACGCCCGGATGTTATCCGGCTCGCCGCCCTTCGGTGTTCGGACTTTCCTCTTTTATAATAAAATAAAAGCGATTACCCGACTTGTTCTTTTGCAAGGCTTCAATATGTTAGCAAAAAATGTTCAACATTTACAATGCAGTTTTGTTTTTTGCAGAAAACTTTTACTGTTAATTTTCAATCTCGATCGTATCACCCGCCTGCAAAATAGGATCAACTTGTTTTCCGTTTTTAATCGAATTCAAATCAAATTCTAAAGGCGAAAGCAAACCTTCCTGATTTTTCCGCCGGATGACTACTTTTCTGACATTCGATTTTTTCAATCCGCCGGAAGCCAAAATTGCCTGAGTTAATGTGATTCCCGAATGAAAATCTTTTTGTCCGGCTGAATTTATATAACCGCCGATATAATAAAACTGCGGCGTTGGCGAATTGGAGATTGCAGATTCACCGGCTTTGAATTCGACAATATCACCCGGAAATATCAAAACATCATCTGATTTTGGATCATCGAGATTTACATTTTCGGTTTCGGAATTGGCGCGTTTGATAACTGCAACTTTCGCAAGCGACGGCGTAACTGACTCGGCGCGAATAACATAAAGCGGCATTGCTTCGCGCTGCATAAATTTTTCACCGGCTTTTTCGACCAATCCAAGCACGTTAAAAGTATGACTTGAAAATTCGCGCACTTTTACGACAACCTGCGGACTTTCATAAAGTTTGATTTTTTCTTCCAACAAAATTTCGATTTCTTCCGCCGTTAAACCTTCAACGGAAATCATTTTGCCCGCTAACGGATAATCAATCGTGCCGTCGGACAAAACGGTAAAATAATTTGCGGCACTGCCCGGTGCATTTTGCAGACCGATAATTAAGATATCGCCTACTCCGATTTTATAAATTTCCGTCGGTGAAAGTGCCGCTTTATTTGCGCGTTTGGCAATCTCGAAGGTTTTAGCAGCTATCGTCTGATTTTCGACTTCTGTGCTTTTTGTTGGTAGATTTTCTTCAACTTTATCAGTCTTTGAAGTTGATTTCTGATTGGCATTTTTCACATTTGTTTTAGGGTTTTGAGAATATCGAAAATTAATCTGTTTGCCGCTTTCAGACTGAGTTTGAGCGAAATTATAACCGACGGTCGCAATAATCGGTAATAATAAAAAGGGTAATTACTTGAACGTAATGGATTTTAACATTGATTGAGTATTTTTATACAATCAGAGAGAAATGAAATTGCCTGATGACATTCAACAATTAAAGGATTTAGTTTCGCAGATTTTGGCGAGGGTTTCTGTATTGGAGGCT
>JBBPXX010000098.1:0-18096 GCA_038200505.1 Pyrinomonadales bacterium
TATTCAAAACGCTCTGAAACGCTGTGATAATCATCTTCTCAAGACATCCGAAATTTTGGGAATTCACCGCAACACGCTTTCCAAACGGGTTGCCGCCTATCAAGAACCGACAAAAACGCCGAAACGTCTGATTGCGCGGCGTTCACGCTAAGTAACGCAGTCGTCCCGACTGCCGTCGTGAGTGCGTCCCGCGCTCACGACTTCAAATGCGCTGCGGTTTTTCAGACGGAAGCGGGACGCATCCGATACAGCAGTCGGGACGACTGCGTTACATTTCTTTAACTTCATCGCCGATTTTCAGAGTTTCGCCGAAGTTTTCGGCAATCAAGTTTTGCCCGAAAAGAACCGAGTTTTTTTCTAAACCAAAAAAACTGAAATTGTTTGGAAAAATATCTTTTGCCAGCCGATAATCAGCCAAAGTTTTCAAAGGTTCTTTTCCCGTAACAAAGCCTTCTGTTTGGTCAATTGTCGTTATCACGCAACGCGCACAAGGTTTTGTAAGGCGAAAGATCGTATTTCCGATTTGCAGTTTCGTCCAATTATCTTCGGCAAACGGCGCGGAATTTTGAACGACAAAGTTCGGACGAAAACGATTCATCGGAATAGAATCATCAAGTTTTTCATTCAAATCATTTAGCGAATTTTCACCGATAACAAGAAACGGATAACCGTCGGCAAAACTAACAATGTCGTTATTTTTATTAAACAACGGATTAACGGCACGTTCCGTTTCGTCGGGCATATAAACGAGGCGGCAATTCATTTTCAGAACTTCGCTGAACCAATCGTTGTATTGCTTTTCCATAACAATTCCTTCACACAAGCTCTGCCAAACACGAACTTCGATTTTTTTATCGTCGTGCGGTTTATATGGAACAAGCAAATTTTCAAAATTTTTCGCCGAAACAGATAAACCTTCTTTCACCAATTCAAGCGAAATCGTCGCCATTTTCGGAAATTCCCGTTGTGTTAAAAATTGATTATTTTCATCAACCAGCATCCAACGGCGGTCAAACTGCAAGCCGCGTTTTTCGACGACGGATTTTTCAAGCGATATTCCGCCTAAAGATTTGATTGGATAAATATTTATTTCCGACAGTTTCATATTCTTACTTTGATTAGTTTTCGGCGTTTGAGCTAAACTTGATTATATGTCAAATTCCGCGCTTGCCGAAATCTATTTTATGACCGCGATGATGATTTTAATACTAGTCATCTGCGGCGTGGCGGTTTATTTTTTCTTCAAAACTTACAAAAAAGAAATGAAACAAAGAGAACAACGCGAAAAAGCCAAACAATTAAAGAAAAAAGAATCTGAAATTAAAAATGCAGCATCCGAAAATATTAAATAAAGAAAATACGGCATTGGTCGTCGTTGACGTGCAGGAAGCGTTTCGTTTTCCGATCAATGATTTCGCGCAAATCGCTTCGCGCATTTCGGTTGCCGTGCGTGGTTTTCAAGTTTTAAGTTTACCGATAATTGTCACCGAACAATATCCGAAAGGTTTGGGCAGAACGGCGGAAGAGATTCTTTTTTCGCTGCCGCCGGAGTTTGAATTTGTCGAAAAAACGGCGTTCAGTTCGTGCGGTGCGAATCCATTTATGGAAAAACTGCGCGAAACCGGCGCGAGTCAAATCGTGCTTTGCGGATTAGAAACGCATATTTGCGTCAACCAAACCGCGCACGATTTACTGAGCGAAAATTTTCAAGTTCATATTCTGGAAGATTGCGTCAGTTCGCGTTTCAGCCGCGACAAAGAAACCGCGCTTCGCAAAATGGAAATGAACGGCGTTGTCCCGTCGTGCGTCGAAATGGCACTTTTTGAATTGATGCGCGATTCAACACACGAACGGTTTAAGGAAATTCAAAATCTGGTCAGATAAAACTAAATAATTTGCTTTAATTAACAGAAATTTTCAGTTTAAATTGTCCGCGCCACGGATCGGCTTTTACACATTCCGTAACCGTTATGCGATAAGTGTCGGCGGCGGCAGTTTTAATCTCTTTGCGATTGTTGCACGAAGCGTCCGAATCGCCGAGATATTTGCCCTTTGAATCCGCAACGACAACCGTAATGAATTCATTTGAATCTTTGTCTTTTATTTGCTCGGTGCTGAGTGTTTGACCTTGTTTGACGGAAACGAGAAAACTATCCGAATCAACATAATCGGTCAAATCTCCGGTTACGACCGTCGAAGTCGCGCCCGTTTCAAATTTGATGTTTTTTGAAGAAGTTTTCGGCTTTATATCTTCAGAATTATTAAACGGCAAAGGCGGCGGTTCTTCGCCTTCCGGCGGAAATTCTCGGTTCATACTTTTATAAATGCTGAGAATCACGTCGCGTCCGCTTTTGGCTTCCGCGTTTGCCGCGTCATATTTCAAAGCCCGCCGATAATCGCCGAGCGCGGAAGCATACTGCCGCGCTTCAGTCAGCGCAACGGCGCGGGCGGTGTAGGCTTCGGACAAATTCTTTTGCGCCGTTTCATCCTTTGGCTTGGCTTTCAAATCCTTTTCGGCTTTTTCAATATTTGCGTTAAATTCCTTGACATCAATCGGCGTTCCGCTTTGCGTCCACGTCGTTTTAGTTTCGGATTTCGGCATAATCATCGGATTTTCCGGTGTGTTATCAGCAGTTTCCGACGTTTCCGAATGGCTTGAAACAATTGGAGAATTGTTTAAATTATTTGAATTATTTATAGAAACATTTGTATTTGCAGTTTGCACGGCGTTTCCGCAGGCAAACGAAAATAAAGATAAGACAGTTAAAATTACTAATTTTTTCATATTATTTGTTATCAATATATGGGCGAGCCTGAAGCAGATAAATTTTACCGTTCATAATTCCCCATTCAATATCCTGTTCTTTTTTGCCGCCGAAAGTCCGTTTTACTGTCGAAGCGATTTTGACTAATTCGCGGACGTTTTGATCGGTTAAAACGCGGCGTTTGAATTTTTCTTCGGTTTCGACGAGATCACCGTTTTCGCCGAATTTCAGAACACTTTCCTGCTGTGAAAGCGTCAAAATCTGGACGGCGTTCAATTTCGGATTAAACAAAACCTGTTCGGGAATAAATTTGTTGGCGGTAATCGGATCGTTATGTCCCCAAACCGCGCCGATATAAACCGCGCCTTTGTTGTCGCGGTCAAACGGATCGGTCGTAAACATCACGCCGCCGCTGTCCATATTTACGCCGACCTGAATCAACGCCGACATATAAACCGTGTCTTGATTGACGTAATTGCGAACCCGCGCTTCATAAGCGTCAAAATTCCAGAGCGAAGCCCAAACCGTTTTCACCGCTTCGATAACGGCTTCATCCGTTTTGACATTTTTCACGGTGTCGTAAAGTCCCGCGCCCGTAAAATTCGGCAAATCTTCCGCGTTTGACGAACTGCGGACGAAGACGGCTTTTCCGCCGAGTTCGTTCTTCCATTTTTGGATTATTTCGGCTTTTAATTGTTCATCAATTCCTCCGTTTTGCAGCATTTCACGAAACTCTTCTAATTTCTGCCGACGAATGCGCGGATTGTGAACAAAGTCGTTATTGTCCATCAAATTGCCGATCGTTTTATCAAAACCGTTGTCGGTCATAAATTTTTCATACCAATAAAATGGCACGGTAAAACCTGCCGGAACAATCGTGTTCGGAATTTTAGCGTGAATCATTTCGCCTAGATTAGTTGATTTTGAACCGTAAATTACGCTGTCCTTTTTTCGCATTTCCTGCAGCGAAGCGAGTTTTTTAACTTCCAGATTCGACGGCGCAATGGTTTCTTCGGGCGAAGGATTTTTTTTCAAATCTTCCAGACTCGCCGGAACAATTGTTCTGTCGGTCAAATCGGCGGTAAATCTAACCCAGCGATTATCGTATTCCTTCAACAATTTATCGGCATCTTTGATATAAACATTCGGAATTCCCCAACCTTTCGCCAAAATATTGACGTGCGACAGCGGCGTTGAAGATTCGGCGACGATAATTCCGCGCACGGGCGGCAAACTCATCGGCAATTTCTTGAGAACTAAAATTTCGTTATCGCCGATTTCAACCGTGTCATCGAGTTTTTCGATAATGTGAATGCGCCCGACGGCTTCGCCCGTGTTGAGCGCGAGATATTCCTGATTTTTTTGAATATCATCAGCCGAAATACGGTTGATACTGAGATTTTCCGAAACTTCGTCCTGCCGCAGCGAATTCGGTTTGAAGGCAACCGGCTCGAAAAATGTTTTGTTGATTGTGTCGTAAGCCAATTTTATCAAATCGGCATTTGCCAAATCGCCTTCCCAAAGTTCAAATGTAAATTCTTCAATCGGCGTTTGATAAGCGATTGTGCCGACGATAAACCTTCGGTCTTGCCGAATATAAATCGGCTCAAAAACATCTTCGCCGCGCACGACCAAGTAATTTGCCAGCAAAAAATCCTTATGAAATTTAAATTTTTGCGAATTGACGTAATAGATTTTATTTTTGAATTTGCGATCAATAATAAACATCGCGTGCGGCAGTGAGTATGGCGTTCCCTGATGATAAACCCGCGCCATTGAATCAAAATCTTCGCGCGAACTTAGGACATTCAAAGCGCGTTTCGCCGAATCCGGCTTTTTGTCCATCGCGCCTTTCGGTGAACGCATTGCCGAAGGTTTGCGCGACATCTGCGCGTTAATCGGCAAGCAGAAAGCTGTGATTAACAAAAGAATTATCAGGTAATTCGTAATTCGTAATTCGTAATTCGTAATTTTCATATTCCGGTTGTCAGACGTTTGATGAGCGTTTTGAGATGCAGATTTTTTGTGTCTTTTTTACCATTATTCTTTATCTGATTTTGCCGACGGCAAACGGCGTTCAAATTTTGCTAATTCCTTTCCACCCACATTTTCGTTTTGTCGCTTTCGCTTTGCACGGCATAAACCAAAACGTCAATTTTGGCAGAATGTTGATTGATAATTTCCATCATTCTTTATTGTCCCGTTTCAAAGTTTCAATTTCTTTTTCGTGACGTTCGACATTTGCCGTCAAAGTAAAAACTTTTGCCATTAAGTCGAATAATTTTTCCCACATTTTATTCCTCCAAGGGAATTCCCCATTTTTCCATTCGTTTTGAAGTTCGTTTCATTATTTTTTTTGTTTCAGCGAGATTTTGCTCGAACTCTTCCTGATATTTCTCAATTCGCACCGCACGTTCCGGGCTTTCTTTTTCCATTCTATTTAAAATTTCCAAAGTATCATCAAGCAATTTTTCAAATTTTTGCGCCTGACTTTCCGTTATTTCAAATGTAATTGTTTTTTCCATCTTTTATTCTCCTTCCACTAACCATTTTACGCTATTTCACGCGAAAATTCACGTTTTTTCAAAACAGATTCAATCGCATCGCAAGCAATGCGCGTGCCGTGTTCGGCTCTGACAATTTTTCCCGCTTCAACCGCGTTTGTTTGATAACTCTCATCTTTTAGCAATTCGCGCAATTGGGCGGCGGCATTTTCGGCAGTGTATTTTTCACGCGAAATTGTGCGCCCGACACCGAGGCGTTCGCATCTCGCCGCATTATCAGGCTGATCATGCGAATACGGCATAATCAAATGCGGAACTCCGGCGCGAAGAACCTGCGCCGTCGTGCCGACTCCGCCTTGATGAACGACGCAGGCAGCTTTCGGAAACACGAGTGAATACGGCGCGTAATCAAAAGCGGCGATATTTTCATCGGTAATTTTCGGCGGTTCGCTAAAAATACCGTAAAGCAAAACGGCGCGGCGATTCAAAATCAGCGCGGCTTTTGCGCTTTCTTCAAAAAAATCACGCGCGTCCATTACAGCCGCACTTCCCAATGTAAAAACAATCGGCGGTTCGCCCGACTCTAAAAATTCCGTCAATTTTTCGGGCATTTTGCCGAGATCGTTTTGTCCGTCGTAAAAACAAAAACCGGTTTGCAGCGTCGGGACGTGCCAATCGGGTTGCGGTTTGCCGAGAACTTTTGAAAACATTGCGAGATGGAGAAGTTTTGAAAACTTGCCTTTGAAAACCGGATCGTGATTTTCACTCAAACCGATTTCGCGCCGAAATTCTTTATAAGGCGCAAGCCAAGATTCAACAAGACGATGAACAATCGAATAAATTCCGCTGTGAAAAGTCGCGCCGAGAAAGCGAAAATGTTTGAGCCATTGCGCCGTCGGCGGCACAAACGGATCGTGCGGCGACAAAAAAGACGCGGGCGCAAGACTCGTCGTAATCCATTTAATATTTGTTTTTTCAACAACAGAATGCGCGGCAAAAACGACTTCACCGGAAATCAAGCAGTCTGCGCCTTCGGCGGCTTTCATCAAATCTTCATACATTTGGCGCACATTCGGCAAAAGGATTTCACGCAGAAGTTTTTCCGTGCCGCCTTTCGCGTCCATAATCTCACGCGCCAGTTCGCGGTCTTTTTCCGGGTCAACATCGGGACGCATCGGAAAAAACTTGAAACCGAGCAGATCAATTTTTTCACGATAAACTTCCAATGTATTTATCGAAATTTCGTGTCCACGTTCACGCAGTTCAATCGCCAACGCCAACATCGGATGCAAATCGCCGAGTGAGCCGAAGGTCGCAAGAAGTATTTTCGCCATATTTGATTGTAACGCAGTCGTCCCGACTGCCGTATCGGATGCGTCCCGCTTCCGTGTTAAAAAAAAGACTTGAGCGCGGGACGCACTCAAGACGGCAATTGGGACGACTGCGTTACACTTTCTGCTTCTTCCTGTTTTTCTCTTTCTCTTTGTTCCATTCGTTCTTTGACCTGAAACCGATAACTCAAAAAAAAGCAGACCGAGCCAACGACGGCTGAAATAAACATTGCGTCAAAATTGCCGTTCCACCAAAAAAATACGGCAATTCCGATTAGAATTACCGCCATAATTTGAAATAATCTTTCCATTTATTTTACTCGACTTTTATTTCATCACGCGCAATCTCGCTTGCCAAGTTTCGTCTTTCGCGCTTTCTCCAAAAGTATCGCAAAATGAGGTAGATTGGCAAAACCACCAATAAAAGAAACGGCAAAAGCGCAATAAAAACAGTGATTAGAACCAAAATAAAATTTAACGCCGCGCTGTAGCCGCTGCCGATTGATTCTTTTAATTGATAGAAAAAGCCTGACGAATTGGCGGAAAACGCCGTCGGCGATTGTAGTTTGATTTTGATTGTTGAAAGAGATGACTAATTTTCCAGAAAACGCTTTCTGCCTTCGATTTGCTCGATTTCGCCGCGCACTTCGGCGAGTTCGCGCTGCACATTCAGCGCTTCTTCCACCGAATTTGAACGCTTCATAATTTCGAGAAACTGTTCTTCGAGAGCCTTTTTCGTTTTCAAACGCGCTTCGATGTCAATAAATTCTTCGGTTACGTCTTCGCCTTTGACCGTTTCGACAATCACGCGGTTTGAGTTTTTGCGAATTTCATTTAAGGTTTCGTCAAATTTTTCAGACGGAACGCGAATCGTCATCGAAACCGTGTCGCGCGTCGTCGTCTGCACGTCGCTCGTGCTTTGTGTTGATTCGACGACAAAACCGCCTTTGCTTTGAACAATCGAAGAGATTTTTTGCTGTGTTTCTTCCGGCGAATTTGCTTCTAAAGTTAAATCCGCATTGCGAATGATTTTGCGCTCGACGACAACCGACGCGTTTTGGGTTTGTTGGGATTCTTCGAGTGAGATTTTTTATATCAAAGACAGCCGCCAGTTCCTTATCGTCAAAAACTTGTGTTGAAGCGTCGGTTCGGTCCGGTTCGGAAGACGATTTCAAGTTTTCCTTTTGAGAATACTGATTTTCATCGGTGGTTTTATATTCAGTAACATCATTTTGACTTGAACTGTAAAATTAAAAAAAGACTATCAAAGCCGCCCTGAACAAAATTAAACATAAAAATAGACAACAAAGACGAAGAAAGATTTTCGTTGGGATTTGTTTTATATTTTCATAGTTCATATAACTATTCTAATATTGCCGCGCAAGTCCTAGATTTCAGCAAGCTGTTTATCGAGTTTTAAACTCAGCCAGCCGGCGACATCGCGCAAACTTTCCTGCGAAATTTCGTGAGCCATCGGATATTCTTTGTATTCCAAATCTATGGGCAAACCGGATAAAATTTCATTGGTCGCGCGTCCGTTTTCAATCGGCAAAACCTGATCGTAAATGCCGTGTGTAACGAGAATCGGAAAGTCTTTGAGTGCGTCAAATTCCTTCTTGTCCGGCAGCATTTCCAGCATCGCGCGTCCGCTCATCGCCACGACTCCGGCGAATTTTTCCGGTTCGCTCAACAATACGCTCAGACTCATAATCGCGCCCTGACTAAAACCGCACAAATAAACTTTTTCCGCGTCTAAATTGTATTCGGCAATCAATTCATCAATGAATTCGAGAATCATTTGACGGCTTTGTTCAAATTCTTTGACGTTGACACCGATATTGTTCGGTTCAAATGTAAGTTCAAACCAAGCATAACCGCCGTAAGGCAGCGCAAACGGCGCACGCGGACTGACGATAAAAAAACGCTCATCCATAAACGGCGCGAGTCCGAAAAGATCATTTTCGTCCGCGCCCAAACCGTGAAGCACCAATAAAAGCGGCGATTTTTTATTTGCTTCGCCCGTTTTTCCGGGTTCTTTATAACGATATTCAAAATTCATAATTTTTACTTTTTTACTATATTTACCACTTAATTATTGGTTTTTACTCTAAACTTTCACCGCCGAAACTACAACTATACTATCGGCTGACGCATCAAAGCTGAAAAATTGACAGATGTTCAGGAGTTATTATGTCATCATTTTCAGCCAAATTTTTTCTGCAAATTGCTCTCCTTTTACTGTTTTCAGCAACTTTTATCCACGCGCAAACGCCCACACCGACACCGGAAGAAGAAACGGAAAAAGTTTTCACCGAAGAAATAAAACTCAATGTTTTTGCCACCGACGTTGAAGGTAAATTCGTGTCCGATGTCAAAAAAGAAGATTTGGTTATTACCGAAGACGGACGAATTCACCAAGCAAGCAGCATCAAGCGCGTTCCCGCCAACATCTTGATTGTTTTGGACACGGGCGGCGAAATGCGGCAGGTCAAAGGTTTTAAGCAAACCGTTGACACAGCGAAAAACTTGGTTGATTCGCTGCAACCGGAAGATTCGGTGGCAATTATGCAGTATAACGACAAAGTTGACATCGTTGCCGAATGGACAAACAAAGAACAAGCCTTAACGCTTTTGAAAAGCAAGGCAAATTTCGGCAGACGTTCGGTTTTTCTCGATGCTTTGGAAACGGCGACTAAATTTTTACAAAAATCTTCGCTTGATAATCGCCATCTCGTTTTGATTACGGACGGCACGGACAGTTTTAATAAATTATCCGAACGCGAGGCAGCGATGAAAAATCTGCTTTCAACCGATGTCAATGTTCACGTTATCAGCTACACGATGCTCGAACGCGCCGACATCGAACCGCGCACCAAAGGCGTTTCCAATTCGCCGCCGCCGAAAGCGATGCCCGACGAAATTGCCGCGCAAATGCCGCCCGGAATTATTGCGATGAATCGCGGCAGCCGGATTATGACCATTAACACTGACAGGGCTTTTTTGAAAAAAATGCGCGAAAGAAAACAGGACTTGATTGACAGCGAAAAATACTTGATGACGCTTGCTGAAAATACCAACGGCGAGGTTTTTTTGCCGGAATCTAAAAAGGAAATGCTCGAAGAAACTCCCGCGCGCGTCGCCAACATCATTGATTCGAGTTATGTCATTACTTACACGCCGAAACGCGCGTTGGCAGATTCGCCGGAAGGTGAAATTCGTGATATTCAGGTTACTTCGCGCCGCCCGAATTTGAGTATTCAGGCGCATCGCAAATTGATTATCAAAAACTAAAACGCTTGGGCGAAGCGGAAATGAAGTTGTCCTTGTTTCAAGATATAAAATGCGTTTGTGCCGTCAGTCTGCGGGATTAAAAATCTCGGCGGATTGAGCAAATAACCGTAATCAATCGCAAATTCTCCGCCAATCGGCGTTTTAATCCGCAAACCGAGTCCGACTGTATTTGACCAAATCGCCCGCAGATTTTGTCTAAAAACATCGTTGGCGGGAATGTCCTGCTGCGGTTTGAAAATATCGCTGACGCGGCGGAAAACATTGCCGCCGTCGTAAAAAGGAACGACTCGAACGAGTTCCGTAACCGGAATTCTCGCTTCGAGATTGACAATCGCCAGCGCATTTCCGCCGAATGGAACAGTGAACGGATTTATAAAAACCTGCTCACCTTGATTATTTCTAAAAGTTCCTTGCGGAATAATCGCCACGCGCGGTCCCGCGCCTTCAAATTCAAAACCGCGAAGCGTCGTCGAACCGCCGGCGAAAAATCGTTCGCTGATCGGCAAACTGTCATTTAAATCGGGAAACTGCGTTGAGTTAAAGTCCTGATTTCTGGAAAAAACACTCGCCAAACCGAGAATGGCGCGTCCGGCAAGCGTCGTATTTTTTAATTTGGAAATCGTGTAATATCTGTTGTAAGAAGCCTGAAACTTGTGAAATCCAGTATTTGCGCCCAAAAAAGGAGCTGAAATTTTATATTCGGCGGTGAGGTAATTGCCGGTTGTCGGATCGCTCGCGCTGTAACGGCACGGGTCGCCCGGAACGCCTTTTTGAATAAGTTCGAGAAATGTGTATTTGATGTTGCAATTTTCCCGCGTGTCATAGACAAAGTTCGCGCCAAACCCTGAAAGCCGCACTCTCGAATCGGGGCGAAGCAAATCTTTGACGAGCAGACTTTCAAAATTTTTCAAACGCACGTCTTCAAAACGGTAATTGGCGAAAATAAAACTCTTTTTCTTGATGCTGAGTGTGCGGCTGGTTTCCGCCGAAAACGTCAGACGGTTAATCGTCGGATCGCCCGTGCTGTTGCCGAATTGGTCAATCGGATTGCCTTTTTCGTCAATCCTTTGCACGATGCCGCCTGTTCCCTGATCGAATGTTGAACGGAAAAACCGTGTAACCGTCGAATCACGCTGATAAGCCGCCGTGAATGTCAGCGGCGAAAAACGATTTTTTCCGTCCGGCATAAAACGCGGATTGACAAAATCAATCTGAACAAGCTGCTGAAGGCGACTGACGCGAACCCGCGCACCACCCTGCTGTAATTTGCCGAACAAATTGAAATGCCGAATATCGAAAAAACCGTTTGCGCCGATGTCGGTTGAATAACCGCCGCCATAAGTAATCAGGCGTGGTTTTTGCTCTTCCAAATTAACAATTATATCGGTTAAACGTGCTTTGCCATCTGCCGTTTCGCCCGCTGGTTCGGGTTTGACTTCAACTAAAGAAAAAGCGTCCGTTCCATAAAGATTTTGTTCACTGGCGAAAACATCGGTTGACCTCAAAACTTCGTCCGGTTTGATGTTGATCGCTTTCAACACGGCTTCGCGCTTGGTCATATCATTGCCGTTCACCAAAACGCGGTTGACGATAACTTTTTTACCTTCGTTTTCGAGATTATAGACGAGTTTTACTTTATCTTCCGTTTGATTTTCTTCATTCGGCAATTCAATGACCGAATAATTTACTTTCGCGTCGTAATAACCTTTTTCCGAATAAAACTGTTGAATTTCCTTGACACCGTTTCGCGCCCGCACACGCGAAAAATTTTCGCCCTGCAAATCAGGCAGTTTTTTAAATAACTCGGCATCGGAATAAGAAGTATTTCCGTCAATTTCGACGCTTTCCACCTTTGTCGGAATTCCTTCGTTAACGCGAAATGTAATGATTAAATCTTCGCCGTTGAGCGCGACACCTTGATTGACGTTAACGTCGTTGTTTCGATAACCCAATTCGCGTAGAACGGATTTGATGGCGAGCCGATCTTCTTCCAAAGTTTCGGTGCTGGTGAATCCGCGCCCGAAACCGAAAAACGGAATGAATCCGAGTATATTTGCTTCCTGCGAACCCAAAATGCCTTTAATGTCGTCGCTCGTGAACTTGTCCGTTCCTTCGACGCGAATATCTACCAGTTTGAATTGCCGGTTGAGGTCGGCTTGATATTTTATGTCAACCACACGATCTTTGAGAGTCGCGCCTGTCAATGCACCGCACAAAACATCGGTTTCGTTTCGCGTTTCGCTGGCTTCATTCTCGGTAAATTCGGGTTTTACCGAACAGACAGCTTTAACGTCGGCGAAGAAATAACCTCGTTCCTGAAAATAGTTTCGCAAACGCCGTTCGCCTTCGACAATCGCCGCGTAATCGAGAGTTCCTTCACGCTTGACGGTCAAAAGCTCGGTTAATTTTTTGTCGCTGATTTTTTCCTTTCCGGCATCAACTTCGATGTTGACAATTGCGCCGACTTCGCCTTTTAATTCGGCGGTTATCGTGTTTTTTTCGCTGTCATAAACGATGCGCGGTTCTTCGAGTTCGGGAGCGATAAATTTTTCGTCGCGCAGAGCTTTGCGGACTCTGGCGACATCTTCCGTTAAAAGTTCGCGTGAATAAAATTCGCCGGGTTTTAACTTCAATTTCGGACGCACTTTTGCCGGATTGAAACCTGCAATATCAATATTAAATTTCTCGACTTTTGCCTGTTCGTTTGGAATTACGTCAAAAGTTACGGCGACTTCGGTTTCACTTTTTAACGGCTGCTGGCTGAATTTTACTTCGGCTTTGTAAAAACCGCGCTGCCGCAGATAAGCGAGAATGACATCGGCGTTGTCGCGCAGAGTTTGTTCGGTAATCGAAGTTCCGGGATTGAGTAAATTTAATTTCAGCAGAAGTTCCTGCTCCGTAACGTCGTCGCCGACAGTATTTCCGATATTGATATTTACTTTGTCGGCTTTCGTTTTGCGCTTGATAATAAAACGCACACTGACATTATTTTGTCCGGTTTCGCTGGCGACAACCGATGTGGAAACGATTTTTTCCGTTCTGTAAAGAGCAGCTATCGCGTCGCGCACTTTGACGGTCGTATAATTTTCGCCGAGCGCGGTTCGCGCAATCAGCCGAAATTGTTCGGCGGCGGAAGTGTCGCTGTCTTTGCCGTCAAAAGCTATTTCGACATCGCCGATTGGTTTATTTTCAAATTTGTTTTGTGCGAAAACGGCAAAACTGAAAAGCAAAATAACGCTTGCCAAACATAAAATTTTAGAAAAGCGAAAAATGAAAAGCGGAAGGCGAAAAATCTGAAAAGTCTTTTTCAGATTTTTCGTTTCACACTTTCCGTTTTTTTCAATTTTATTGTGCGTCAATGCTTTTTTGCGCTTCAAATTTACCCCTTAAAATCTTTTTCTCAGACGAACTTCAAAACTAAAAACATTATTTTTGCGCGTTACGTTACTAATTGAGCGTTGTTCATATTGCGCGACAAATGACAAGCGATTAGATACGCGATATTCGAGAGCTAAAATCTGATTTTGATCTTCCGACAAATTGGTCGAATAAGTAACAAGCAGATTTCGGTTGATTTGTCTGCCCACCGTTAGACGCGCCGAAGGATTCAAGCGTTGACCGGAAACAGTCGGATTTAGCTCGAATCTGTTTAGACCGAAAAGTTTGTCGGTCGCTTTGCTGAGCGGATTGTTAATCAATTCGTCAGTCAAAATCTCCGCCGCCGTGTTGATTCCAGACTGCGCCAATGTTGGAATTCCCGAACCGTTATTCGCCAGATTTCCGGTTGTAATCAGCGAAATGACATCGCCCTGCGGCAGTGCCGGACTCGAACGAACGGTTGCATTTAATGATTCCGTGTTAGTCAATTCGCCGACCAAACTGACCGTAATTTGGTAACCTTTTATATCAGTTGAAGCCTGTAAATTTATATACGGTTCGATGCTCGTGTTCGGCGGAAATTCCAGTACGCCGCGCTGCACTTCGTAGCGATCTTTGCGAAAGAAAATCGTGCCGCTGTTGGCGGTAACTCTGCCGGAAATCTGCGGATATTCGACATCGCCGGTTACGCGCAGCGAAATCGAAGCCGTCAAATCAGCCAAATTATTGCGAACAACCAGCGCGTCGCGTCCCTCAAGGCGAATATCTAATTTCGGAACACCTAAAAATGACGAAGACGACGAATCCGAACCGCCCGAACCCGCTGACAGCGAACCTTCGCGCCGTCCGCTGATAAAATCCGCCAAATCAATATCTTTGTTATAAATACTGCGTCTGGCGTAAATCGTGCCGGCGATCAGCGTATTCATTTCGCCGTCCACACGATTGCCGCTGATTTGAATTTCGGCATCGCCCGTCGTAATAAAATCAGGCGGCAGCGGCGCGGTAAAATTATTTCCGCGCACATCAAAACGAAATCCCTGCAATTCCAAACCCTTTAAAAGTGCGCCGCCCGAAGCCGAAACTCTTCCGCCGCCCAAAAAGCCGGTCAGATTTTCAATTTGCGCTTGATTTGACGTGAAAATAATACGACCTTGCACACGATTAAGAGTCAAACGCTGCGCTCCGACGAAGGTTGCCACCGAAGCATTGTCGAGTTCCGCCGAACCGATCAATCTGGCAGTTTTATTAACTCCGGTCAAACGCACGGCGACATCGGCGATGCCCGTAAAAAATGTGTCTTTGGAAAGCGCGTTCAAAATCCGCAGATTAACTTTTCCGTCAACCGCCAGATTGTTGATACCGTCTTCGGTCAAAGATTTTGTGCCGCTGACGACAATATTTGATCCGCCGCCTGAGAATTTGGCGTTATCAACGACGATTTCCTTCGTATTAAACCGCACGGAAACAGGTTCGGTGGCGACCAGCGGCGTTTCGTCAATCTGCAAAGCGAGCTGGCTGAACATCGCCGCACCGCTGATATTATCGGTTGAAAACGCACGTTTGCCGTCCGCGCCAACCGCATAAAGATTTCCTTGAATGACGACATCTCCCGTCGCCTGTCCCGAAACATCAACGCCTTCGGGTTTGAAAAGCGCGACGAGCGGCGCAAGCTGTGTATTATTAAAAGCAGTTTCGGCGCGAAACGGCAGATTCTCGTCGGCAAAATTGACGCTTGCGTTGAGCGTTTGCGGCTGACCTTGAAAATTCACCGTAACATTGGCGTTAAGCTGTTGATTTTCGGTCTTCCCGACAAAAGCTATATTGCCGAGCGCGTTTCCGTCATAGATGACGTTACGCACCGCACCGCTGAAATTTATGTCAAAAGTTTTTGGATCAGTGCCGACACCCAACGCTTTTGCTTGCAGATCAATGATTCCGCTGACGCTGGAAATATCCGTTCCGGCGGGCAAAAACGGAGCGATTCGCGCCACGCGAATATTATCGCCGCTCGCAACAAAATTAAACGCCGTCGAATCGGTATTATAAGTTCCATTCGCCTTCAAAGAACCGTCGCCGAAACGCACGAGAAAATTTTCGAGATTGACAAGATTTCCCTGAAAAGTCGCCTTCGCGTCAAAACCGTCAAACGGCTGATTGTTGATCGTGCCTTTGCCGGACGAGATATTCGCTTCGCCCTGCAAATCGCCGGGAATTCCGCTGACATCAATCGTGCCGGAAGTCTGCGCCTGAAAATCTTTTATTTGATCGGGCAAAACATCAACAGGCAGCGCGGCGAGCAAATTTCCCGTGTTGACGTTGTTTAATTTCGCCTGAACCGAAATGTTGTTTTCACCAATGCGCGGAACATTGACGTTAAAAGCAAGATTTCCGCCGTCGCGTTCCTGCAATTTTCCGTCGGTTAATGCAATAACATCAGGCGAAACTAAAATATTTGTTGAAAACGCGCCTAAATCACGTCCGCGCAAAACAATTGAATCGAGCGAAGCGCGTCCGTCGAGCGTCGGATTCGAGAGATTTCCCGTGATTGTTCCGGTAAAATCGAGTTTTCCGACAAGCTGCGCTTGGTAATTATCGAGCTGCGCTTCTAGTTCAGGCGAGATGTTCAAAATTCGGATGATGCGGTCAATTTCGCTCGCGTCGGCTGAATTGAGCGAGATATTCAGATTGGAATTATTGCCGCTCAAATCAAATTTTCCGGTCAAATTGAGTCCGGTTTTTTCGGTGTTCAAATCGGCGTAATCAACATTAAAAAGTCCGTTGGTGGCAGTTAATTCGAGTTTTCCGCTGACCGGAACAAGACCGCGTTCGGCTGTTCCGGCATTCGCTGCAAAATCCGCCGTCACCGTTCCGCTGGCGGTTTTGAAATTCGTTCCGGCGAAATTTAAGTTGACGTTTCCGGTCGTTTTGCCTTCAATCGGCACGACTTGTCCGCCTTGCAATGCGAGCAGTTTTGATAAATCAAGATTGGAAAACTGCGCGTCAACATTCGAGCGTTTGCGTTCCGTCAAAGCGATTGTCGCATTGCCGTTGATGCTGCCGTCCATCACTTCGGCTTGCAGATTATTCAGTGCGATTTGGTCGTTTTGCGCGACAACCGAAGCCCGCGCCGCGCCCAATTTGACGCTGCCGACCACGCCGCTACCCAAACTCATATCGAGGCTGGCGCGATAACGTCCCGACGGTTCGAGAATGAAAACGGGTTTGTAAATTTTGACGTTTTGAAGATTCCCGCCTTCCGGCACGGCGGATTTCGTCAACACGATATTTCCGGCGTTGATGTCGCCCGAGCGCGCTTCGATAGTTCCCTGCTTGATTGTCAAACGAAGTCCGGCAATATTCAAACTTCCCAAAATCGCCGCGTCCGTGCTGATTTTGGCGACCTTTGCATTTGTCGCGTAAACTTCCGTTGTGCTTCCGGCGACTTTTGCCGTTACGCCCGAAGCCTCCAATGCGCCGACCTGTGTTGTTCCGGCATTTAAACCATCCGCCGTAACATTATTCACGGCAACATTCGTCGTGCCGTTATTCAAAGTCAAATCAACTCCGTTTGCCGCTAAATTATTTACTTTACCGTCCGCCGTTCTCAGACTATTTGCACGCAAACTGTTGATTCGCGCCGTCGTTTTATCACCGCGATTTGTTGCTTTTACGCCGCTGACAGTTACGCCGTTTATTTCAGTTCCTTCGAGTTTTACGGAATTTGCACGCGCACCCGGAAGCGCAATGTTTGTCGTGCCGTCGGCGTAAGTAACTTTGATATTATTTGCCTGTAAATTCTGCACTGCGGCATCAGCCGACTTAAAATCTCCGGCGCGAAGTGTTCCCAATGTCGCTTCTAATTTTTCATCTTTATATTCGGCAGCCGCATCGGTGATATAAAGTCCGGCGATTGTTCCCAAAGGCGATTTTGCCGCCGCCGCCTGAAGTTCGCCAAACCATTTGAAATCACTTCCCGTGCCGCGAATGTGGCTGATAAGTTCAAGCTGATTTATCTGAAAATCTTCATAAGTGAGCAATTCGGCAACCGCTTTGCCGTTGACTTCATACATTGAATTTTCGCCCGCGACGGTTGCCGCAATATTCAAACCTTTCAGACGAATATTGTCCGCCGCCAGCGCGTCCGACTGAATTTCGCCTTCGATGTTGTATTTCGCGCCTTCGCCCGTAACTTTACCGCTAAAATTCGCCGCGCCGCGCAATGCCGTGCCGAGCGGCAAAATGTTCGATGTCTGCGTTAAATCTACGGTTGAAACAATACTCAAATCATATTTCAATGCTTCCCAATCGGTCAATTGTCCGCTTAAAATTGATTCGCCGAGCGGCGTATTTAACTTCAATTCGGAAATGACCGCGCCGCTGTCGCCGACAATTCCTTGTGCGCTGATGCCAATCGGCTGAATCGCATTATCGTCATAAACGACGTTTGAATCAGTTGATACAAAACTAATTTTATAACGCTTCTGCTCGTCGGGAACATCATAACTTTCCGGCTCCAAAACCAGCGCGATGTTTTTCGCATCGGCTGAAATTTTGTGCTGAACATCGCCGAAATGCACCAAGCCGTTTTTGATTGTGGCTTTGACGGAAGTATATGTAAAATTGACGCGTGAGCCGCCTTCGTCTTTGACTATTTTCAGATTTTGAAAATTAGAATTGCCGTTCTCGTCAAATTTTACCCACGCTTCAAAACCGTCAACTTCGGTCGTGTCAAGGCTGATGTCGCGGCTCAACTGCCACGCGTAAAGGTCTTTGACGCTTAAATAAAGATTCGCTTCGTTAATGTAAAAAAGTTTATCGCCCGAA
>JBBPXX010000099.1:0-20951 GCA_038200505.1 Pyrinomonadales bacterium
AGGCAACGGGAGCGTATCTGACGTGCTGACTTATTTTGTTCGGTCATAACTCAATCCGGGCTTCACCGTCGCCTTTGTTGAAAGCCAAAGTTTGCGGCTTTGACAATCTTCTGTCAACATACAAACTCAATCGTTCGGTGCTTTTTTGTGAACTCGGTGATTTTGTAAAAAATGAAGTATAATGCTTGAATATGCCGACCGTTTTAAGATACGAAGCGTATCGCATTTATTTTTACAGTCACGAACCGAACGAACCGCCGCACGTTCACATTGACCGTGATAATTGGTCGGCAAAATTTTGGCTGAATCCGGTTTCTTTGGGATATAATCGTGGTTTTAGCGCACGGGAGTTGCGGCAGGTTGAGAGAATCGTGCGGGAAAATCGGCAGCAATTATTGGAGGCTTGGAATGAGTATTTTGGCGTTGGCAACCGATGAGCGAGTTGCGGAAGTAGAAACAACCGAAGACGAATTGAGCGTTCGTTTAATGGACGGCAGGACAATCAGCGTTCCGCTTGTTTGGTATCCGCGCCTACTAAACGCTACCGAAGAACAAAGAAAGAATTGGCGCATTAGCGGCGGCGGTTACGGCATTCATTGGGAAGATGTTGATGAAGATTTAAGCACGGAAGGACTTTTGCGCGGCGCACCTGCGCCAAGTCCTAGAATGGCAGAAGTCGTCTGAAATCAAACACGCACCGAATAAATCATTCGACGTGAGGGCGCGGGCAACCTCTCTTTAAAATCTTGTTTTGTTAAAATTTGAGTTGTGTGGATTCGGTTTCGCCCCACGTCAGATACTCAATCGTTGAGCAAACAATTTATCCCGTCGTTTTAGGCTGAATTGTCAAAAGTAAAACAGCGGCGCAAATGGAAATACACGCGCTCACCAAAAATGCAGTTGTTGCGCCGAATTGACTCCACAATCCGCCGAACAGAAGCGAGGCGGGAAAAACTGTAATCGAAAAGGCGAGATTGTAGAAACCGAACGCCGTTCCGCGTTTTTCGGGCGGAACTAAATCGGCGACGAGAGCTTTTTCTACGCCTTCAGTCAAGCCGAAATAAATTCCGTAAATTAGAAATAAAACCCACGTTTGCCATTCCGCGCCGACGAATGCGAATCCGGCGTAAACCAGCGCGTAAATAATCCAACCCGTAAAAATCAAAGTTTTTCTGCCGAATTTGTCTGATAAATCGCCGCCGACGAGCGAAAAAATTACTTTGCTGAAATGCAGAAACATCCATAAAAGCGGCAAAACGGCAACTGCTATTCCTGTTTGTTCGGCGCGGAGAAGCAGAAATGCGTCGGTTGAATTCGATAATGTAAAAAGCGAGATGACGATTAGAAATCGTTTGAAATTGCCGTCAAATTCTTTGAGCGAAAGTTTGATTTTCGGCGCAAGTGAATCGGGAATTTTTTTCGGTTTTTCTTTGACGAAAAAAACGATGACGAACAAACCTAAAACAACCGGAATCGAAGCGTAGAGAAAAACCTGCCGATAATCGCGGATAGTTGGATTGTTTGGATCGGAAGCGAAATATGACAGCAGAACAAAGGCGATAATCGGACCGATGACCGCGCCGAGATGGTCGGCGGCGCGATTAAAACCGAATGCCAAACCGCGTTTTTCTTCCGGCACACTTGCCGCGATAATCGCATCGCGCGGCGCACCGCGAATGCCTTTGCCAACTCTGTCGGTTACGCGGACAAACAAAACCTGCTGCCAAGTTCCGACGAATGCGAGCAGCGGGCGCGTCAAACTTGCCAGTGCGTAACCGAGAAAAACGGGAAATTTGCGTTTCTCGAATCTGTCGCTTAAATAACCTGAAAAAAGTTTGAGAAAAGCGGCAACCGATTCGGCGAAACCTTCGATTAAACCGATAATAAACGGCGATGCGCCAAGTGTTAAAGCTAGAAATGCAGGTAAAAGCGGATAAATAATTTCGCTCGAAGTGTCGTTTAAAAGGCTGACAAGGCTGAGCGCGAGGACGTTTCCCGAAAGATTTTTGTAACGCTGAAAATAGCGTTTGATTTGAACAAACATTTATTAAAAATCAACGGGATTTTTTCATTGCGGGCGGATTTTTGGCGGGAGTTTTATCCGTGCTGAACCACCAGAGCGAAGCACTACCGACGACGGCAATCAGCAAAATCAGCGCGACAATCGCCGCACGAATCGCCATTTTGATAGCGCGTTTTAAGACAAAAAATGTCGCCGCCGCTACCGCCAGTATAAAAATTACAAAAATTATCGCAGTAATCATCATACATTTCCCGCTTTTTCATTTAAGGCTTTTTCCAATTCGTCCAAATCTCCTTCGGTCAGCGCAGCATCCTGCGTCGGCAGACGGAAATTTTCATCCGCCCAATCGCCAAAATCGAGCAGTTTACAGCGTTCGGAACAAAACGGACGAAACTCGTTTCCCGTGTATTCGGTTTCTTTTTTACAGGTCGGACATTTTACTTTTGGCATAAGGCTTTGTTAAGTAAAATTTTAACATACGGAAAGAAAAAATTGAACGGCAAATCTATAATTTGCGAATTGAAAAAACTGCCGTATAACTGTTCGGATTAGTTTTGGTGTCGGCTTTCGGATGCGGTGTCAGAGTTTGGAGTTTGATTTCAAATCCTTCAAAAATAACGGTTTGCGGCTGTAAATCGGTATTTAGTTCAAAAGTTTTTGAGATGCCTTTTTTACTGGAAATTTTAATTTGTATTTTGGCATTGCCCGCCCAAATGCAATTCACGCCGACGGGACAGCGCGAGTCTTCGATGACGGACACGAACCTAAAGGTTAAATTATCCTTCTTTGCCGATTTTTGATACTTGACCGCAATTGTTTCCGGCGGTGTGGTTTGAGCATTTATTTCGTAAATCATATTTCCAAATACAAAAACTAAAACCAAACTCCAAAATATCGCTTTAATCATTTTATATTCTCCAAAACAGTCGTTTGTTTGAAGAATTGATTACTTATTTGGTTGCAAAAAAATAAGGGACGGCTAAAATATCAGCCGTCCCTTTATTTAGATTAACATTCCACTATTTTTTGTGGAGTTGAATATTTCCTCCCGTGATAGTGGCGGGAGCAAACGTCAAGTCGGGAACAATTGCGTTGTTCTGCGTTGAAACACGCAGCCCGTATTTGTCATTTTTGCCGGGTTCGCCGTTATCAACCGCTGTAACGCGGATTGTATAATTACCCGCTCCGTTAATCGTGCCGTTACCGATGAAAACAGCCGTATTGCCTACAATCGAGAGCGATTGGATCGAGTTCATTTCAACTTTCACTGCGCCCGAAGGACGTGATTCAGTGTATTGAACCGATCCTTTTGCCACATTGTTTTTGTCATATTGAACGGATATATTGAAGTTTGCACTATTTCCGTTATTGTTAACCGTTCCGCCTCCCGTAATTTTTGGAAGAGAAGGATCGAAGACGGCGAGATAGCTCGTGCCGCTTCCCGTGTAATAGTTATTAACGGTAACGATTATGTCATAAACATCAACGGCAACATTGTTAATGGTTGTGCAGGCGCGTAATGTTCCGCCGACACCGCCGCCGCTGTAAGTTACAGCACCCGCAACAGGCGCGGAACTTCCGGCAACCGGCGTGAATGTGAACGAAGCCGTCGCATTGGAAATATCGCCCGCGCTTCCGTCGGGAACTTCCGTAATGTCGGCGCAAACCGTAATCGGTCCGGCAGTTCCGCCGGAAGAATTAACCTTCACCGCAAAAGGATTGCTGTTCGGGAAACTGACCGACGCATCTTCCTGACTGACCGCTAATGTGTTTGAACCGCTGCTGTTGGCAAAATGCGGATTCGAGCTAATAAAATTAGCCGTTATCGTATGATTGCCCGGCGCGTCGGTAATCGTATAAGGCGTTGAATAAGTGCCTGTTCCGTTAACCGTCACCGTGCCGACCAAAACTCCGTCAACACGAAATTCGAGCGAACCTTCGGGATAATCGCAATCGGCGGAAACCGTTGCGCTCAAGGTCGTGCCGTCGCTGTATTGACCGGAAGCCGGAGCAGCCGTCGTTGTCGTCGCAAGCGGCGGACAAACGAACTCATTCAGCGCGAGCGAATCAATTCTCCAATGCGAACCCGGTACGGCAAATTCACTATCGGATCCGCCGATGAATATAAATTGGACGTTTCTGCCCGCCGCCGCCGCCGGAAGATTGACCGTCGTGGTAATAAAACCGTTCGAGTTTCCCGTCCACGCCGCGAAATTTTGCAATACATTCGTGTTGCCGGCTGAAGCCGCATTTAAAACCCAATTATATCCGCCGGTTTCAAAAGTTCCGCCCGCTCCCAAAATTTCGGTGAACGAACCTGCCGGAGTAACTCCTTCGATATTTATAAATAAAGCTCCACCGTCCCAAAGGAATTCCGAGTTATAGCTGTGTCTGAAGGTCAACTGCGTATTTCCGTTAGCCGGAACCGCCATCACAGGTGTTACTAAATCCGCTCGTCCGGTTATTGCGCCGAAGACGGTAGATGCGGCATTCGGCGGCGTGTCGGCGGCTATCGACGAAGTCGTCCATGCTGTTCCGCCGCCGCTGTTGGTAGTCGTCCAACCTGCCGGAAGTGCCGGTGCGGTTACGCCGTCAAAGTTTTCCGAAAATACGGCACTCGGCGTTCCGGTTTGGAGGTCGAATGTTTTTGTTTCCGTGCCGAGACTACTGTTGACAACCACGCTGACAGTTACTTTGCTTCCGCAGGCGATGTTAGAATGCACACGATAGGTTATGTCCCGCGTAATCGTTTCTCCCGGAGCGATTGTTCCGTAATTCGCCGAACCGCCGCCCGTAACCTGCGCCGAAACACCTGTAATTTCAACACTCAGCGGATTGGTCAGCGGAACTGAAAACGTAACATTTTCGCCGGCATCAGGTCTGCCGTTTGAACTGCAAGGATTATCCGTTGTCGTAACCGCTTCCATTCCCGGAAGCGGGTTATCAAAAGATTCTTTGACGTTTTGGATTCTGGTTCCCGACGTGAACTGCGCCTGCGGCGTAATTGTTGCGCCGTAGCCCATTCCGCGAGTTGCAAAACCAGCCCAAATGTCCAGCGCATCTTCGCTTCTGAAAGCCACGTCTGCGGCTAACAGCGAATTGCGTCCGACCAGCAAACTCGGATTTGTTCCGTCGAGTTTCATCGCATCGGTCGTCAACTGCATCATTCGAGCATTTCCCGCCGCGTAACCCATTCTTTTAATGATTCGCGCACGAACTTCAAACAACGCAATGCTCCAAACTTCGCCGATATTGTGAACTGCAATCGCGCCGGCACGTCCGCCGACTCCGAATGGTCCGCGTGCAAACGCGCCGTCCGTTAAATCAATTTGATTCGGGTCAATGTCGGCAAGCGTTAAAGGATTATGCGGTTTGCCATTCGGTCCGACGTTGGATTTAACCACGCTCGGAAAACGTCGGATGCCGTAATAATAATTATCCGTGTAATTAGTTGCTGCCAGATAAGTCGCATAACCGCCCGTATTGAAAATTCCGTCAACATCTTCATCCGCCGTTGAAAGAATCATCCGCGCATAAAAGTCCGACCAGCCTTCGCCCATACCGCCGCTGATCGTCGCACCCAAACCGCTGGCGTTGTTGTGCAGACGATTGGATGTTCCGTGCGTCATTTCGTGAATGCTGATGTTTTGGTCAATATCGCCGTCACGCTTCGGTGTCGGATTGCCCCAAATGAACATTTGCATACGTCCCGAAGAACCGTCCGCCGGTGTTGAAAAGTTGGCATTGTTCGTGCCTGAATAATCCTGAGATTCCGACAAAACGCGGTCATTACCATTTATTGCATTGGCATTCGCACCGCCCGGATTGCGTCCGAAATTACTCTGCTGAAAGTTTCTCGCCGCTTCGGTAAATCCGTATTGATAAAGAATATCGTGATAGCGGTTCGTCCAAACAAACATATTTGTTACGATGCCCGCCCGATAATTGGCATTGGTCGGATCGTTTGAACCCGTCGCACCGACGATTTCCGGTGCCGGATTGTAGTCATAGACAAAATTGCGCGTTGCCGAAACCGGACGGCTGCCCGCATCAATTCCGTTTGGCGCAGCGAGGTCTAAACCGGCATCTACGTTATTTCCGGTTGTGGTTGTTCCGCCGTCGGTAATCCAGCCGAAATTATCAAAAGCCGGAAGTTCGCTGACGGTTGACAAAGTTGTGCGCGGAATCGGCGGAGCTTGAATATTCGAACCCGGCAGACCGATAAACGGCGAAAACGGTGCGGGGCTGTCGTCGTTGTAGAACGAATATGTCGCCGATTGCGTTTGATCGTTTGTAACATTTTTGCGCCACAGCAAATCGCCGCTCTGCGCGTCAACCAGAGTGTAATACGCTGGATTGTCTTCCCACAGCGTCATTGACCACGAAAGAGTCGCCGTTCCCGACTCCAGCGGGAAATACACCAAGTGCATTTTAATATCGTCGGCAAAAGGTCCGCGTTCAAACACGACATAAGTGCCGTCTTCGGAAACTTCTTTGACAACCAATTCGGCAGGATTGACATTGATGCCGATGCTCGCTGCGCCCGCCGCTACTGCTTCAGCCGCCGAAGAAGCCGTAGTAGAACTCGCTCTTTCGGTATTGCTGAGAAATGCCGCCTTTTCTTGTGTTAATCTTTTGTAATCAAGTCCGGGAACGAGCATTCCGGTTGTCCGAACCAATTCACCGTTTTTCGTCAAACCGGCGCGGATATTTCCCTGAAAGACGGGAATTCCGTCAATCCGCTGTTCTATTTCGACAAACGACATATTGCCTGCGGGATTTGTATAATTAGCGACGGTTTTAAGTTCGCCGATTTGAGCTTTGCTCAAACCGTATAAATCGCTGTTGTTCGCCACAAAACTGCGGACGATTTCGGCGCGGTCGGCTTTTGAACGTCCGGTCAGTTTAGTTTTGGAACTGAGAACACCGACAATTTCCGGTGCGCCCGTTTCCTTACTCCATTCCACGTCGAGGTTCGGATTTTGCTTTGCCAAACGCTCCTGCGCGGTTTTCATTTTTTGACCGAGTGCGGCTGATATTTCCTTTCTCGGTGCATCTGAAAGCCCGCGTTTTTGTAATAATTCCTGACGGGCGGATTCTTCATTACGAATATCGTAATTTTCGTTGCTTTGTTTCTTTGGTGCTTTTTCATCATTTTTACCTGATGTCAGCATCGGCAAATTCCAAAACGAAACAACTGCAAACACGCTGACGGCGGCAATCACCAGCCATCCGCGCATTTTCATCGAACTTAGTAAAGTTTTCATGTACAATTTTCCTCAGTAGCTTAATTTTATTTTTTTGGTTTTAGACCGCAAATTACAATTCACCCTAACGATTCGACCAACTAAATCAAGGTCGCGGAATGATAATGCTTAACAGGCTTTGGGCATCCGAAAGTTGCTGACTTTCAGAAACCCGGGACAGTATATTCGCTTACTTTATGAATTTAAGAAGCTCGGGAATGCAGCTAAAGCAAAAAGTAAATTTGCAGTAAAGTAGAAAGATAAATATAACAAAAAATGCTAAATTGCAAGTTCATAATCAAGCAAACGGAATTTAAACTGTAGAATTTACAAAACTTTACAATCGGGTTGACATTATCATTTTTGAAACACGAAAAGAAATTATCATTTCAACTGTTTTTAAGTTTCTGTAATATCAATCTTTGTGGTAAAACTTAAAGACTTTATGAACTACGAAAAAGCAAAGTTGAATACTGAATTTATATTCCTTAAATCATCAAAAATCAACGCTTTTCAGACGCGCTTGTAAAAATATCGTCGGAAATCGGAACGTCGAATTTTGCCGTTTTGACGGTGATGATTTGCTCACCCGTATTCGGACTTTCGATTGTCCATTTGAACGGCAGCATTACGCCGTCATTTTCACGATAATCGCCGTATTTGGTAGCGCCGCGCGGCGTGTCGCGCTTTAACAATAAATAATCTTTGGTTGAAGTATAATCGGTAATTTGCGAGCCGTCGTTCAGCGTTTTAGCGACGATATATGCGTCTTCATCATTGATTTTGGTTATGCCTGTGATTTCGATTTTTTTATACAACTTGCGCCAATCGAGCGGTGCGTAAAAATCCGCCGTTGCTCGTTCCTGCGCCAATTCTTTTTCGCTTTTCGTTTCGGACGGCAAAAAACTCGATGTTGTTCCGCCCGCCGTTCCGTCGAAATATTCGCGGATTGTGCCGAGCCGCTTGCCGAGCGCGTTTAAAACCATCGTATTCGATTTTAAATTCGGCATTTTTTCGCTGATTGTTCCCGTGCCGTTCACGCCTTGATTGACGAGATCAATGTCGTAAGTCGTTTCCAGTGTTTTATGCTTTCGCAAATTCGTTTCGCCGCCGAGAGCGTTAATAACCCGCGTCATCAGTTCTTCGGTTGAAATCGGCGATTTGTAATCTTCGACGCGCCGCATTTCGATATTTCCATTCGGCTGTTTTACGTTTAAACCCGACACTTCGCCCGCTTGATTTCTTTTAACGCTTACTTGGTAAGTTTCGGGTGCGCCCGCGATTGAAAATGTATCTTTGCTTTTTTCAACCAGCGTGAATGAACGCTGTCCGGGTCGCAAGACGATTAATTTGCCGTTCTGCACAACCAATTGGAAAATTGCTTTTTGATCTTTTTCTTCTATTTCATAAGCTCCGGTTATGTCTTTATATTTTTCGCCGTCGGTCGTCGTTTTAGATGTTTCAGCATCGGAATTTATTTTAGTTAAAACGACATTTTGCTTCGGCGGCGGCTGTTCGAGAAACATTTCGGTTTTTTCGCCACTGCCTTCCGCCGGACGAAATGTAACAAAGTGTCCCGCAATTTTCGGCGAATCACCGGCGAATTGGTAACGTCTGCCGCCGACGTTTTCAAGCGGATACGGCGGTTGATTGGGAATATTGAGAACGAGATTTCCGTCCTTCATCGTAATTTCGAGCGTCAGATTGGCAACCGTGTATTTTCCTACTTCCTGCTGTGGATTTTTGGCGGATTTTGAATCAGTTTTGTCGGCTGTTTTTTGTTCATCCACCAAATTTGACCAGATAATTTCTTCCGCCGCGCCGCTGCCGCCTGAATCGGGCGCGACAAGCGGCGTTTTATATGAATTTGTCAGAATCACAAAACCGAGATTTTCGTCCGGCATCATCGAAACTTCGGCGCGAAAGCCGTCAATGCTGCCGCCGTGCTGAACGATTTTATGTCCTTTGCGGTTTATCAGAAACCAGCCCAAACCGTAGCTCGTATCCGTGCCGCCGATGTTCTTGAATTGCGGAGAAATTACCTCGTTAAAATTCTTTTCGGAAACAAGGCGTTTGCCGCCAAAAACTCCGCCCGCCAGCATAAAACGAAGCCACTCAGCCATATCGTCGGCATTTGAATAAACCGAGCCTGCCGGAGCGATACTCGAAATCGCGCTTTCCGAACGAAACGGCAATCGCTTCGCCGTTTTCGCCGCTTCATCGTATTCGTAACCGAGCGCGTAATCTTTTGAACGCATCACGGCGGGCAAAGTCAGCACGGTTTTTTTCATTCCGAGCGGCTGTAAAATCCTTTTGTTCATCAACGCTTCCCAAGTCGAATTTTCCGCGCTCGCCACCGCTTCGCCCGCCGCCGAAACCATTACATTCTGATATTGAAACTTCCCGCTGAACGGCGCAGTCGGTTTTGCTTCGCCGACGGCGCGGATCACATCGCGGCGATTCAAAACGCCCGGATACCAAACTAATTCGGTGCGCGTCAAACCGGAATCGTGCATCATCAAATCGCGCACGGTGATTTTTTTATCGGCTTCTGCGTCCTGCAATTTAAAATACGAAAGATATTTTTTCGGCGAATCGGTAAACGCCAGCTTCCCGTCGTCAACGCTCATCGCCAACAGCATTCCGGTAAATGCTTTGGTTGACGAACCAATCGGAAAAAGCGTTTCGGACGTGACGGGCAAGTTTTTTTCCGCATCCTTCACGCCGAAACCTTTGATAAAAACGATTTTATCGTCTTTGACGATTGCCACCGCCATTCCCGGAACACCCAACTCTTTGCGCTTGGCTTCGAGCATCTTTTCCATCCGGTCAAGCCGCGCCTGAAAATCATCAACGGAAGAATTTTGCGGCGGCTGTGCGGATTTTTCCCGATATTGAACCAAAGCCGTCGTTTGTGCCGGAAGCACGAGAATGTTTGGCGCAATAACGGATAAAACAAGCAAAAGGCGGATCAATGCAAACGATGACATAAAACTTTTCTCCCGATAAATTTTCTAAGCAGGCAAACTAAAGTTTGGACTCGGAACAAATCTTTTGCAGCTTATTTACGAACAGCCGCAAGCGAAGGTTTCGCATAATTGGCATAGTCGGAAATTTTACATCTTTTACCCGTAATTTTTGAATTCCTGATTCTAAGTTTCTTAATATTAAACTTTGTGGTAAAAATGAAAGACTTTATGAACTACGAAAAAGCGAAAGAAACCGCCGATTTTATTAAATCGAAATATGCCGAAGATATAAAAGTCGCGCTCGTTTTGGGCAGCGGACTCGGTGCGTTTGCCGGGGAAGTCGAAAATAAAATCGTTATTCCATACGGCGAAATTCCGCATTTCCAAAAATCAACCGTCGAAGGACACGCCGGACAATTGGTTTTAGGCAAAGTCGCGGGCGTTTCGGTTGCCGTCCAACAAGGACGTTTTCATTTTTACGAAGGCTACGAAATGTCGCAGGTGATTTTCCCTGTGCGCGTTTTCGGCGTTTTGGGCGTGAAAAGTTTGATTTTGACAAATGCGGCGGGCAGTGTTGACACGGATTTTAAGCAGGGAACTTTGATGCTTATCCGCGATCACATAAATCTGATGGGCGTAAATCCTCTGCGCGGTGCGAATGATGAGAGATTCGGTGTGCGTTTTCCCGATATGACTGAAGTTTATTCACTCAAATATCAAGACATTGCAATTTCAGTCGCTAAGGAGATGGCAATCGAAAAAGCTAAAGCGAGAGAAGAAAGAACGGGCAAAAAACAGGAAATAAACAGGATTTTGCGGCGCGGCGTTTATTGCGGCTTGTCGGGTCCGACTTATGAAACGCCTTCCGAGATAAGAATGCTGCGGCTTTTAGGCGTGGACGCAGTTGGAATGTCAACCGTTCCCGAGGCGATTGCGGCGCGGCATCAAGGCATTAAAGTTTTAGGTATTTCCTGCATTACAAATCTCGCGGCGGGAATTTCGGATGAAACAATCAATCACGAGGAAGTTATGGAAACAGGTGCGAAAGTCGCTCATACTTTTAAGGAACTTTTGAAAAGAATAATTCCGAAGTTGGATTGAAACAGACTTTACCGATAAAGAAAAAGCGAAAAATAAATAAAAAATGATTATAGGAATATGCGGCGGAACAGGTTCGGGAAAAACGACGATTGCGCGTAAGATCGTGGAAGATGTCGGTGCGGAAAATGTCGTGCTGGTCGAGCAGGATTCTTATTACAGAAATCTCGCCGATATGCCGCTCGATGAACGGCATCAGGCAAATTTCGATCATCCCGATTCGATTGACAGCGAAATGCTGATGAACCATATAAAGCGTTTAAAAGGCGGACAGCCAATCGAAATGCCGATTTATGACTTTAAATCTCACACGCGGAGCGACAAAACCGAACATATCGAACCGAAGCCTGTCGTTATTGTCGAAGGAATTTTGATTTTTTCAGAAGTGCGTGTGCTGAATTTGCTGGATGTCAGAGTTTTTGTTGACACGCCCGACGATATTCGCTTTATTCGCCGCTTAAAACGCGACATCAGCGAACGCGGACGCACCGTTGAATCTGTTATCGAGCAGTATTTTACAACTGTGCGCCCGATGCACTTCGATTTTGTCGAACCGTCGAAACGCCACGCCGACATCATCATTCCCGAAGGCGGACAAACGCACGTCAGTATAAATATGCTGTGCGGTCTGGTGCGAGAAAAACTTTATATAGAACAAAAAAATGAGAGATGAAAAAACGGAAAAGTTAATTGAATCGGCGAAAAAAGCCCGTGAAAAAGCGTTTGCGCCATACTCGAATTTCAAAGTCGGCGCGGCTGTGCAGACAAAAAGCGGTAAAATTTACACCGGCTGCAATATCGAAAACGCTTCTTACGGTTTAACAATATGCGCCGAGCGCGTGGCGATTTTCAAAGCCGTTTCCGAAGGCGAAAGAGAATTTGAAAGCATCGCCGTCGTTGCCGACACCGAAGAATTAACGCCGCCGTGCGGACCTTGCCGCCAAATTATTCACGAATTTTGCGGCGATATTCCCGTTACGTTTGCAAATTTAAATGGCAAAACCGAAACTTTGCAAATGAAAGAACTTCTGCCGCGTGCTTTTGATGGAAAGTTTTTGGAATAGTTTCTGAAATTTAACAGGATTGTTTGCTTGCCGATTGGAAATTCGGCGACAGACGGCGCAGATTTGCAACGGCTTTCGGCAAGACTTCCAACACATATTCGACATCTTCAAGCGAATTTTCCGCGCCGAAACTAAATCGGATCGCGCCGCGGGCAAGTTCGTCGTTTCTGCCGAGTGCGCGAATGACGGGCGAAGGTTCAAGACTTCCCGACGAACACGCCGAACCTGTGGAAACCGCGATTCCCTGCATATCCAGATTTATCAAAAGTCCTTCGCCTTCAATGTGTTTGAAAGAAATATTAGAAATATTCGGCAGACGATTTTCAGCGTTGCCGTTCAAAATTATGTCGTCAATTTTTTCTCCGACTCCACTTTCAAATTTGTCGCGCAGAGATTTTATAAAATTTGCTCTTTCACCCAAATTATTTTTCGCCAATTCACACGCTTTGCCAAAAGCGACAATCAGCGGAACGGATTCCGTGCCGCCGCGTTTTTCGCGTTCTTGATGTCCGCCGATGTTTTGTTTGTGAAGTCGCACACCGCGCCGCACATATAATGCGCCGACTCCTTTCGGCGCGTAAATTTTATGCGCCGAAATTGACAATAAATCACAGCCGATTTCTTCGACATCAACTTTTATTTTCCCGACTGCCTGCACCGCGTCCGTGTGAAACCAAATCTTTTTGCCGCCGTTTTTTAATTCACGAACAAACTTGCCGATTTCTTCAACCGGCTGAATCGTGCCGATTTCGTTGTTCGCCGTCATAATCGAAATCAAAATCGTATCTTCACGAACGGCATTTTTAACGTCCTCAATTTTGACGATGCCGTCTTCATAAACCGGCAAATATGTAACTTCAAAACCGCGCTTTTCCAAATCCTCGCAAACTTCCTTGACCGCCGAATGTTCGATTTCGGAAGTAATAATATGCTTGCCGTGTTTTTCATTGGCTTCGACCAGTCCGCGAATCGCCAGATTATTCGATTCCGTGCCGCCCGAAGTAAAAACGATTTCATTCGGACGCGCGTTGATAATGTCGGCGACTTGATGCCGCGCCCGATCAACCGCGCCGCGGGCTTCCTGCCCGAAAAAATGAATGCTCGAAGCATTGCCGAATTTTTCCGTTAAAAACGGCAGCATCGCTTCGACAACAGTTTTGTCAATCGGCGTAGTCGCGCTGTTGTCCAAATAAACTCGTCGGAACATAGTTTAAGTTTAACTTAGCACCGGAGCGCGGGCAACCTGCCTGCGTGTCGCGTCGCTTTGAATACTCCTTTGCTAATCAAAGCCGCAGAAAATATCGGATTGTCCGATTTTAGTCTGTGTCGCTGTTGAATGTTATCGCCCCGTTGTGACGGAAAGAGTCAGATTCCTATAAACCCCTTATCTAAATTAAAAAAAGGTAACAACTCAATCATAAGAGAGAATCATTACCTCATTAAAGCGATAAACTAAGTTCTTAACCGAAAAGCACTTAGAGTTTAATAATCACCAAGATACAAAATTTTCAAAACCTAAACGGTAATGGTTGTTCCGTCAAATTTTGTCAGACTGAACCCGTTGAACTGTTCCATATAACAACCGGCTTGGTCGCGTAAAATGCTGATGGCAAGTTCTTCGCCGAGTTTTAGAGATTCGGTTGCGTCGGAACGCCAGTGAACTCCGGTAACATTTCTCGCCAAAGCGACATTCGATGCCAACTTATTTAGTTCGCCGCCGATGGTTAAATTTTCTGCACCGCTGTAAGGAACAAGAACCGTTCCCGTCGAATCCGGCACGAGCGGATTTTGAATGACGGTTGATTCGTCAAAAAATGCTTTTAGAATTGTCGTGCAGGCACCGGCAACACAGGCGTGACCTGCGCCGTAAGACGGGTGCATCGGTGAACCTTCGGGAAATGCCATCGGCAGAAGCGCGTTGCCCGGAGATAAGTATTTGCCGAGCCGGTTTGAACTGCTGGCGGAATTTAAAATTTCCGAATGAACCGGATAATCGGCATTTCTGTACAACTTTTGATGAACTCGTCCGGCAAAAACTTCCGGTCTCAAACGGCGGTGGACAAACCATTTTTGAAACCAGACGGCTTTCAGCGCGCGGCTTGCAACTTCGGTCATCAGCACGGCGGCGTGCGGCGCACCGAAAGTTCCGAAACCTTCCTGTGTAGCTGAACCGGCATACGGATTTCCTTTATCAAACGGCGCGTGCAAAGTGGTACACATAATTAAAAACGCCTGCATATATGCTTGAAATACAAGGTCTATGTGAACCCATTGCCCGACATCGCGCCCGTTGCGAAGGTAGCGCGGAATCGGATCGTAAAGACAATTGCCCTGCGAAACGCCGTTTTGAACTTCGAGCCACTTGTTAAAATCCGTCATAAAATCCTGTCCGCCGTCGGCAGGACTGAGAACGGTTTTGATGCGCTGGCTGACTTCACACACGCCTAAATAACATTGCTGGAAAAAGAATTGTGAATAATGCGGACCGGCTTTATCACCCGTCGTCAAACCTCTAAACAATGTGTCCGGCGTAACTTGTCCGCTGCTGTTTTTCGCGCCTTTAAAATCATCACCGAAAAGATTTAAATCGGCAACAGCGGCTCGAGCAATCGGACTGTTCGAATATTCTTCGACGGCAACGTCGCGCAAAATTGCCATCCAGTAATTTTCGGCGATTTCGGCGGCATTTTCGCGGCTGGCAAAAGCCGGCGCGGGCGGAATATGAAACCCTTGCGAATCCTTGCCTTCCATATCGTAAGCCATTCCCGATTGCGGATTGACTAAACGACGATTTCCGCCCATCGGAATTTGTTCAAATTCTGCGGGCGTTCCTCTGAGCGATCTCATCAAGGAATTATAAGCCGTTAAACTAACTTCGCCGTTAGAATTATGCGGCAAACCCTTGGTGTAATTTGCTATTTTGTTTCCATATAAATATTCGTCATTATTATTGGTATGATATTCATTTGCAAAACCATCAAAATGCTTTTGGGCGGCATCAACACGAAGTTGGTAACATCTCGCCGCCCTTCTCGATTTAACATTTCCGAGTTTCTGTGCAACAACCTCTTCCGTTTTGCCGCCGATAAAAGGTTTAACGCCGATAGCACCGACGGCGGCACCGGCGACGGCGACTTTGCCCAAACGACTCAGGAATTTACGTCTTTCGGAAGGAACATTTTCAGTTTCGTTATTTTTATCAATATTCGAATCTTTATTTTTCATACTACTCCACACCGATATTTTTTATAAAATTTTAGCCTTGTTTTGGTTAATGATAACTTAGATGTTAAGTCTGATTTAAAACAAATCACTAAAAAATGATTTGTTTTAGTCTTTTATTTTAACGAGTTTTTGTAAAACTTCGCGGTTGCAGAAATCTGCCAAATAAGAAATTTACCATTTAAGGGAATGGCATTATTTTATACCAGAAAAAGACTTTTTTTTCAACCTTTAAAATCAATTGCGATTGTAAACTGCCAATTTCTACTCTAAAGCGGCTTGACGAGAAGATTTGAAATTTATAATCGAGGACTTCCCGCTTTTTCGATCAAGTCGGTTGAAGAATGATTTTTAGGATCGCCGACAATCACTACTTTTCCGCCGCATTCGGCGACGATTCGGCGTTCCGGCACGGTTTCGGTTGTATAATCCGTGCCTTTGGCGTGAAAATCGGGACGAATGGCGCGAATCAACTCTTCTACCGTCGGCTCGTCAAAAATTGTTACAAGATCAACAAATCTCAGCGCGGAAATTATTTCGGCGCGTTCCTGTTCAGGCATCAGCGGACGATTTTCACCTTTTAATTTACGAACTTGTTCATCGGAATTGATGCCGACAATCAGACAATCTCCGAATTCCCTCGCGCCTGCCAAATAACGAATGTGTCCGGCGTGAAAAAGATCGAAACACCCGTTTGCCAAAACGATTTTCGCGCCGTTTTTTCTCTCAACCGCCGCTTTTGCCGAAAGCCGTGTGCGGTCTAAAATAGGTGCAAAAAAAATTGATTTGCTCATAATGTTTGTGCTTTGTGTTCGACTTTCGTGTTTTCTTTTAAAGATTCCAGCAATTCATCTAAACTCGCGGAAGCCGTTCCTTTTTTCATCACGAC
Source organism: Pyrinomonadales bacterium (assembly GCA_038200505.1). Lineage (GTDB taxonomy): Bacteria > Acidobacteriota > Blastocatellia > Pyrinomonadales > Pyrinomonadaceae. The sequence goes on from JBBPXX010000099.1 coordinate 16,512, forward strand.
AATTCCGCCCGCGTGATTTGCCAGATTTGCCGAGTCCGAAAAGCTCAAACCGGAAGCCAAGCCGAGCGCATAAACCGCAATAACCGTATCGCCCGCGCCGGTTACGTCAATCGGTTCTTTCGCGCCGACGGCTTCGATTCTCACGGGCGATTTTTCCCGTTCGATTAAAAGCATTCCTTTATTTCCGCAGGTAACGAGCAGCGATTGATAACCGAGATTTTCGCAAAGTTTAACACAGTCTTGTTCGGTAAAATTTTTGCCCAAAATTTGTTCGACCTCATCTTGATTAGGCGTGGCAGTTGTCGCATTCGGAAATTTTTTCAGATTAAAACGTGAATCTATCAAAAGCGGAATTTTTTTATCGGCGGCAATTTTTTTGGCGGCTTGCGCGATTTCATCGTTTGCCGCTCCGTAATCGTAATCGGAAATAATAATCGCGTCCGCTTCACTAGCAGATAAAAGAAGGTTTTCTCTCAATTTATTTTGCAGTTCTTCGTCTATGATTTTTTTATTTTCGTAGTCAATGCGAAGAACTTGCTGGCGCGGCGCGTAGTATTGTCCGGCTAAAACGCGAACTTTGGTCGTCGTTTGAACTTTGTCGGAAGTCAAAACAAAGTCGCAATTGACCTCTGAATCACATAATTTATCAAACAGAGCCTGACCGTTGACATCTTTTCCGACAACACCGATCAAAACAGCGCGTCCGCCGAGCGATGCGACATTAACCGCCGCATTTGCCGCACCGCCCGCCAGAGTTTCCGTTTCGTCGTGGCGCAAAATTAAAACCGGAGCTTCACGCGATACACGGCTGATCGTGCCGTGTAGAAATTGGTCGGCAACTAAATCACCGATGATGACGATTTTTTTATTCGGAAAACTTTCTTTGATTGTGGTGAAAAGATTTGTCATCGAATTTATTGACAAGATAACACAAATTCAGCCAATAAAACTAAAATTCCGGGTATATCCCAAAATTCAGGCTTTTATTGGCTGAATTGCTAAATAAACTTAACAGTTGACCGTTTAATTTTTGACCGGCAAAAATTAGTGAGTATCTAAACTGGCAATCGGAAGATCATTCGGCGAACCCCATTGAACACCGAGCAATGAACCGTTGGTGCTTCGCAGAGCGTAGAAAACGCCGTTCGTGTCGCGCCAAACTGCAAAGTCGGTTTTGCCGTCGCCGTCGTAATCGGCTTGCGCCAATAAATCCGTTCCGGTCGCTCCAAACGATGCGGAAATCAATCCGCCGGTCATACTTCCGCGAACATACCAATTGATTGACGAATTCGGTGTTGCGCCTTCACGAACCACGGCAATATCGGTTTTACCGTCGCCGTCATAATCGCCCGGTGCTACTAAGTCGTTGCTGACACCCCATTGAAAAGCGGCAAAACCGTCACGAGATTGAAGAATATAGAAATTCGCCGGCGAGTTATTCGTAGTTCCGGGACGCTGAACGGCGAAATCGAATTTGCCGTCGCCGTCATAATCGCCCGGTGCGACATAATCGCTTGCAGCACCGAATTGAGCGGCAAAAAATCCGCGCGTGCTTCCCAATACATACCAGTTCATTACTCCGTTAGAACGGCGGACAACGGCAATATCGGTTTTGCCGTCGCCGTCATAATCTCTGGCAACCGGCTCATCGCCCGTTACGCCGAACTGAACGCCTGTAAATGTATTGTTCGTGCTGTTTAAGCGATACCAAGTGCCGGTATCATCACGCCAAACGGAAATATCGCCTTTACCGTCGCCGTCGTAATCGCCGGGAGTCGGAGTATCGGTAACAAACGAACCGAACGGTTGATAGGTAAATGTACCATTGGTTTTTCTAATATACCAATAATTAGTGTCCGGTCGCATAACCGCAAAATCGGCTTTGCCGTCGCCGTCGTAATCCAGTGCTTTACGCAAACTAATTTGAGCGGAAGCAGATAATGCTAAGAGTAAAACACAGGCAAAAATCACACTAAATTTGCCGCTTTTGGTCAAAATATTATTCATTATTTTTAATTCCTTAAAATTCTTTTTAGGAGCAGTTAAACTAAACTGTTAAGAACATTCAATATACTACTTAATCGTTCGGTATTGCAAGAAGTTCTTGCAATACCGTATTTTTCTAACTCAAAATCTTTCTTTATTTTCAAGTCTTAGACGCAGTATTGTTGTAAAAAGTTTGATTGAAACCGCAACTTTTAAATTTTACCGACTTTGCATCGAATTAGCCGGAATTTTCATTGAAGAATTTCCCCAACCGAAAGATGAAAAACCTGTCGTGCTTCTTTGAACATAAAAAGTTCCTGCTTCGTTCTGAGCAATATTCGGACGATAAACCGCAAAATCCGTTTTGCCGTCGCCGTCATAATCGCCCGGTGTCGGCAAATCGTCCGCCGCGCCGAATTGGAAACCTTGAAAACTTCCGTCCGAACTCTTCAAATAATACCAAAAACCGTTCGTCGTTCGCCAAACTGCAATGTCGGTTTTCCCGTCGCCGTCGTAATCGCCGGGAACGATATTATCAGTTACGGAAGTTCCGAAAGCATTGGCGATCAAACCGCCGTTTGAACTTTTTCTTATGAAAAATGTATTGGTGGGCGAACCGCTGTTCGGGCGATAAACTGCTAAATCTGCTTTGTTATCGCCGTCGTAATCGCCGCGCAGAGGTTTATCGGTATCCGTGCCGAATTGAAAGCCGGTAAAGCCGTCTCTCGAACGAAGAATATACCAGACGAGCGTTCCGTTTTGCGCCCGCGCCACGGCAAAATCGGCTTTTCCGTCGCCGTCAAAATCCTGCGTGATATTCGGATCGTCGCCCGCTTGTCCGAATTGAACGCCGGTAAAAGTGTTGTCTTGACTTCTCAAAACGTAAAATGTGCCGTTTGAATTGCGCCAAACTGCAATATCGGTTTTACCGTCGCCGTCAAAATCACTTGCGACGGGAATATCATCGGCGAAAGAACCGAAACTGATTGGTAAATAGCCGTTTGTGCTTCGATAATTATGCCAAACCATCGCGCCGTTGTTGTTTTGAATCGCCGAATAATCGGTTTTCCTGTCGCCGTCAAAGTCGAGAACGGTGCTGCGATTTACCGTCGGCGGCATTACAGGCGCAATTTGACTGACTGGAAAACTTTGTCCCGCAACTATGATTGTTCCGCCGCGCGACTGCCCTGTATTATTCGGCGCGATAGTAAAACCTACGGTTGTATTTCCGCTGCCCGTATTTCCACTTGTTACGGTAATCCAAGTACTTTGGGTAACTGCTGAAAAATCACAGTTTTGCGGAGCAGTTACGCTAAAACCAAAAGAAGTGCCGCTTAATGAATGAGTTTCAAATCCGCCGGGGGAAATAACAAAATTGCAAACCGTCTGATTTCGCAACGCGCGGTCAACATTTATTCTGCCGCCGGTTTTAACGATTCCATTCCATTGCGGCAAAACATCAACCGTATTCATCAAAGTCGCTTTCAACGATGTGGGCGAAAGGTTCGGATTGTAAGCCGAAAGCAAAGCCGCCGCGCCCGCCGTGTGCGGAGTCGCCATCGAAGTTCCGCTCAAAGTTGCATAACTCGTGTTTGAATTAGCAAACGTACTTAAAATTCCAACGCCCGGCGCGGCAACGTCAACGCTTGTCGCCCCATAACTTGAAAATCCTGCTTTATTGTCGTTTGAGTCGGATGCAGAAACTGCCAAGACACTTGGACTTGTGTAGCTTGCCGGATAAAACGGCGTGGCATCATTGTTTGAATTGCTGTTTCCCGCCGCAAAAACATTCAAAATTCCGGCTTCGCCCATCGCCTCCAAAGCGTCTTTCGTCGCCTGATCGTAACCGCAAGCCTCGTTGCAGCCGCCGTAAGAATTATTCGTAACGCGAATGTTCACGCCGCGATTTTTCATCATCCGAATATAATTATAAGCGTTGACGAGCATCGTCGAAGTCGAATCCGTGCCGTTCGGACTGTAAATTTTTATCGCCATTGTTTTGACGTTCCAATTTACTCCGGCAACACCTAAACCGTTATTGCCAACTGCGCCGATTGTTCCCGCCGTATGCGTTCCGTGTCCGCCTGCGTCGTCAATCGGATCGGAATCGTTGTAGAAAAAATCGTAACCGTAATAATCGTCAACAAAACCGTTGCCATCGTCGTCAATATTATTATTCGGAATCTCGCCCGAATTACGCCAAGCATTCGCTGCCAGGTCTTCGTGTGTGTATTTCAAACCCGTGTCAATGTCAGCAACGACAACGGCAGAACTTCCCGTCGTCAAATCCCACGCGAGAGGCGCGGAAATTTTCTGCATTCCGTAGAGCGTGCCAAACGAAGTGTCGTTTGGTGTGTTTAAAAGATGATAATAAAAATTCGGCTGGACGAATTCGACTTCCGCGCTTGATTTGTAAAGAGACAAAGCCTTTTCAAAACCTAGATTAGCGGGAAT
>JBBPXX010000100.1:0-10204 GCA_038200505.1 Pyrinomonadales bacterium
CCGCGCGTCCGCCCTCTCTCGCGCGTAGTATTTAGTTTCATCTTTTTTGTTGTGTAGTTCGGTTGTGTGGCGCGGTTTCCGGGGGGCGCGCTCGGGGGGCCCGGCCCCCCGCGCTCCGACTTATCCTCTTTACAGATTCGCCGTTTCATTGCACTTTATAAATACACATCTTTTAGAGGAAATCAAATGAAAAAATTCCCGTTTAGTTTTCTAATTTTGTTTCTTTTTGTCTGTTCGATTTACGGACAAGAGAAACCGACGGCGTTTATCAACGCCAAAATTATTCCGATTGTCGGACAGCCGATTGAACAAGGAATTTTGCTTGTTCAAAACGGCAAAATCACGGCAGTCGGCGATGCGCGAACCGTTCGTTTATCTTCCGATGTCGTGCAGATTGATGTCGGCGGCAAAATAATTATGCCGGGTTTGGTTGATTCGCACAGTCATATCGGCGAACCGGCGGGCGCGGACGGTTCTGCGCCGATTCAGCCGGATGTTCGCATTTTGGATTCTGTAAATCCACGCGCTTCGAGCATTCAGCGAGCGCAGTCTGGCGGAATTACGACTGTAAATGTAATGCCCGGTTCGGGACATCTCGACAGCGGACAAACTTTGTATTTAAAGCTGCGCGACGATGCAAACACGATTGACGATTTGTTGATTTACGATAAAGACGGCAAATATATGGGCGGAATCAAGTTTGCCAACGGCACGAATCCGATGCGCGGAAGCGGCGGTTTTCCGGGAACGCGGGCGAAATCAGCCGCACTCGTCCGCGAACAATTTATCAAAGCGCGTGAATATCGGGAAAAAGTTCAGAAAGCCGGAAAAGACCAATCGAAACTGCCGCCGCGTGATTTAGCGATGGAAACGCTCGGCGAAGTGCTTGACGGAAAAAGAGTTGTGCATTTTCACACGCATCGCCACGACGATATTATGACCGCGCTTCGTCTGCAAAAGGAATTCGGTTTTCGCCTTGTTTTGCATCACGTTTCCGAAGGCTGGAAAGTCGCCGACGAGATTGCCAAAGCCAATGTTCCTGCTTCGGTAATTATGATTGATTCGCCGGGCGGAAAGCTCGAAGCCGTTGACGTGCGATACGAAACCGCCGCGATTTTGGACAAAGCGGGCGTTTTAGTCGGCTTTCACACTGACGATTATATTACCGATTCACGTCTTTTTATGCGTTCAGCCGCACTTGCCGTTCGTGCCGGAATGCCGCGCGATAAGGCTCTTTATGCTTTGACGATGGCAAATGCGAAAATACTCGATTTGGATAAGAGAGTCGGTTCGCTCGAAGTCGGCAAAGATGCTGATTTTATTGTTCTAAGCGGCGATCCGTTGAGCGTTTACACGCACGTTTTGCAAACCTACGTCGAAGGCAAAAAGGTGTTTGACCGAACAGACCCGAAAGATTATTTAATCGCCGTCGGCGGCGCGGGCGCGACTAACGATAAATTAATTCATATCAGTTGTTTCGACGACGATTTCGGAGGAAGAGAATAATGAATAAGATTTTTAACGCAAAGACGCGAAGACGCGAAGCTACGAGGGAAGAATTATTAAAATGCGAATCAGTAGTTGGAAATATTTTATATTTTATATTTTCTTACTTGGCGAACTTTGCGCCTTTGCGGGAAATCATTTTCTCCCGCAAAGGCGCAAAGTTCGCAAAAAATCAAGACATTTTGACATTCATTTCAACCACTGATTCGCATTTAAAATTAGAAAAGCGTTATGCAGAATTATCTAAAATCTTTGCGCCTTTGCACCTTTGCGTCTTTGCGTTTATTTCTCTTTTCGCCTTCGCAACCGTTCAAGCGCAAATTGCCGTCAAAGGCGGAACGGTATGGACGATGGCGGGCGAACCGATTACGAACGGCGTTGTTTTGATAAAAGACGGAAAAATCGAAGCCGTCGGCGCGACTTCAGGCATCACAATTCCTTCAAATTATAAAATCATTTCCGCTAAAGTCGTAACGCCCGGCTTGATTGACGCGCACAGCGTGATCGGTTTGGCGGGTTATTTGAATCAGCCGCACGATCAGATGCAGATTGATAATTCGTCGGCGATGCAGCCGGAATTACGCGCAATTGACGCTTATAACGCCGAAGAAAAACTTATCGAATGGGTGCGCTCATTTGGAGTTACGACGATTCACACCGGACACGCGCCCGGAGCGTTGATTTCCGGGCAAACGATGATTGCCAAAACCTTCGGCGATGAAGTCGAAGACGTAACGATTATTCCGACGGCGATGGTTGCCGCAACTTTGGGCGAAAGCGCACTCGAAAGCGGCGGAAAATCGCCCGGCACACGCGCCAAACAAGTTTCGATGCTTCGCGCCGCGCTGATAAAAGCGCAGGAAAGCATTCGCAGTGCCGACGATAAGCAAAAAAATCAAAATAAAAAAAGTACCGGCGGCAATGCAAACAATCCGGCAAATCTGAGCGACAACAATCCGAGTTCCGAAAATCCGAATTCGATGCTGAAAAACCCGCCGACACCGGCATATCAGCCGCGTCCGGGCGTGCAAATGCAAAACGAACCGAATCCTTCAAGCGATTTGCGTTCCGATATGATGCAAAAAGTTATTCGCCGCGAAATCCCGCTTTTAATTACGGCGCAGAGGTCGCAGGACATTATGACCGCGCTTCGGCTTGCCAAAGAATTCAACATTAAAATCGTTTTAGACGGCGCGGCAGAATCTTTTATGGTGCTTGACAAAATTAAGGCTTCGGGTTTTCCGGTAATCCTTCATCCGACAATGTTTCGCGCCGGCGGCGAAACCGAAAATTTGAGTATGGAAACGGCTTCAAAACTAAAAGCTGCCGGAATTCCCTTCGCACTGCAAAGCGGTTTGGAAAATTACGTGCCGAAAACCCGCATCGTTTTATACGAAGCAGGTTTGGCGGCGGCAAACGGACTTTCCAGACGCGACGCTCTGGCAACGATTACGATTGACGCGGCAAAAATTCTCGGTGTAGACAAACGAATCGGTTCGCTCGAAAAAAATAAAGATGCTGATATTGCGATGTATGACGGCGATCCGTTTGAATATACGACGCACTGCGTCGGCACGATTATCAACGGCAAACTTGTCAGTGAAATTGTTCGATAAAAAAGCTCCGCTCAAGCCGAATTTGTTCTAAAATCTATACGGAAAGTAAATTTTGATTGAAAATTGTTTATTTTTAATTTTTCAGAAGCAATAACTTTAGTTTAGAATTACTTTCGGTTTGAGCAAGAGTTTTTATGGATGACAAAACACCAAGACGCGATCCTTACCGTTTGATTGGTGAGATTTTTAACGAGCGTTACAAGATTGATGAATTTATTGTTCTGGGAAGTTTCGGCGCGGTTTATCGCGCCACCGATCAGAAACTCGGCAGAACCGTCGCCGTAAAAATACTCAAACCCGATTTGAAAGAAGACGTTGCCGAACAAGCGCGTGAACTTTTTCAGCGCGAAGCGCAGGCGGCGGGCGCGTTGAATCATCCGCACATTGTCGCCGTAACGGATGTCGGCGAAGATTTCGGCATCGCATATCTGGTGATGGAATGGCTCGAAGGTCGTACGCTCGAACAGGAATTGCGGCAATACCGGCAAATTTTACCTTCCGACACAAAAACCATTCTCGAACAAATTACGGGTGCTTTAACTCTCGCTCACGAACAAAACATTGTTCACCGCGACATCAAACCTTCAAATATTCATCTCGGCAAAGCGGACGAAATTTTTGTCAAAGTTTTGGATTTCGGCATCGCCAAAGTAACGACTTCGGCGGCAAATGCCGTCGCCAGCCGTATCGCCGGAACTTTCGCTTATATGCCGCCCGAACAGATCGAGGGCAAAATTATTGACGCGCGAACCGACATTTACGCGCTCGGCATTTTGCTTTTTCAAATGCTCAGCGGGAAACTTCCGTTTGAAAAAAAGTCGGAAGATTATTTAATCAGACAGCAATTAACGGCAAAACCGCCGCGCCTGACGGAATTTAATCCTCAAATAAGTTCGGAAATAGCGGACGTTATCGAACGCGCACTGGCGAAAAATCCCGATGAAAGACAGCAATCCGTCATCGAACTCTGCGAAACTTTTGTCGAAGCTGTTGAAAGCGAAAATCCGGCGGATGATTTGTCTGAAGAAGTTTCGGCATCGGAAGAAATTGTTTTGCCGGAAGTTGAAAACGAAAATCCTCAGCAACAAGAAACAGTTGAAATTGTTGAAGAACTCAACCGGAAAGCGGAATTATCCGATAAACCGGAACCGGATTTTAAACCACGTTTTACCAATGCGACCGCCAATATCAAAATTGCGGAAGCGAATAACAAATCCAATGATTTACCGCGTGAAAGTGCAGTTCATAACGTAGAAATTGCAAACTCCGCGCAGTTTGATTCACAGCCGGATACAATTTGGAATTCGATAAATAAATACAAAACTCCGATATTCGGTGTTTTGTTCGTTCTATTGATTTTAGCCGGCTGGTTTGCCGTTTCTTCTTATACAAATTACCAAAGCGGCAAATTGGCGGAACATTTGCGGCAAGGCTCGGATTATCTCGAACAAAAAAAATATGACGACGCTTTGAGTGAATTTGACCGCGCCGTAAATGCAGATTCTAATTCTGCGGAAGCATATAAAGGACGCGCTGACGCTTATCATTTTACGGGCAAAAATGAAAAAGCCATCGCCGATTATACCGAAGCGATCAGTTTAGGATTAAACAGCGCGGAAATTTATCGTCGTCGCGGTTTCGACCAAAAATCCGTGCTGAATTTCGACAAAGCGATTGCCGATTACGGCGAAGCGATAAAATTGGACATGAACGACGGAGAATCTTACGCCGGACGCTGCCAAACTTATCTCGATAACCGGCAGTTTGATTTGGCTTTGACCGACTGCAACAAAGCCGTCGAATTGAATTCTGAAGATGCGAACGCTTTTGTCAGTCGCGGAAATATTTATCTTTCAAAAAATGAAAACGATCTCGCCATCGCCGATTTTAATAAATCTTTGAGTCTGCAAAAAGAAAACGCGGCGGCATATTTAGGTCGCGGCAACGCTTTTTACAACAAGGAAAATTACGGCAAAGCTCTTGATGATTTTACCGAAACGATTCGGCTCGATTCGCAAAATCCGGCAGCTTACGGTTTGCGCGGTCTGATATATCAAAAAACAAACCGCGACGACAAAGCGATTGCTGATTTTAACGAAGCGATTCGTATAAATCCTGAATTTTCACTGCTTTATGCCAGTCGCGGCAAATCTTTTTTGAATCAGAAAAAGTATGATGAAGCGATTGCCGATTATACAAACGCCGTAAAATTTAACAACAGCGGCAGCGCGGCTGATTTCTATTTTGAACGCGGCGTCGCTTACTTAAAAAAAGACGAACTCGAAAAAGCCGTCGGCGATTTTACGGAAGTTATAAACCTCGACCCGAAAAGTTTCGGCGCGTATCAAAATCGCGGCGCAGCTTATACAAAACAGGGCAAAAAAGATTTAGCCGCAGCGGATTTCAAAAAGGAACGCGAACTCAAAGTTAAATAAATTCGCTTTTATTGATTTTTGACGGGTGAAAATGAAACAATCGTTACAATAATGACGAAAGACAACGCGCCCGACATATCTGAAGTTAAAAATGCTTACGAATACTGCGAAAGCGTAACGAAACTTCACGCCAAGAGTTTTTATTTCGCCGCAAAGTTTCTTCCGAAACACAAACGAAAAGCCGTCTATCCGATTTATGCTTTCTGTCGGCACGTTGATGATGAAATTGACGAGATTAGCGAAGACGATAAAACAAAAGCCATTGAAACCGTCAAAATCTGGCAATCGAATCTGCGAAATCTTTACGAAAATAAAGACCAAATACCAAAAAACAAAGACCAAAAAACCGTTTTTTTTGCTTGGAACGATTTGCTGAAAACTTACAAAATCCCGCAAAACTTACCGCTTGAACTCATCGAAGGCGTTTTGATGGACACGCACATTAAACGCTACGAAACCTTCGACGAACTTTATATTTATTGTTATCGCGTCGCTTCAACCGTCGGTTTGATGTCGTCGGAAATTTTGGGTTATTCGGAAAAAATTGCACTCGAATATGCCGAAAAATTGGGAATTGGAATGCAGTTGACGAATATTTTGCGCGATGTCAAAGAAGATGCGGAGCGCGGCAGAATTTATTTGCCGTTGGAAGATTTGCGAAAATTTGATGTGCCGGAACAACAGATTTTAGCAGGTGAATTTGACGACAACTTCCGCGAAATGATGAAATTTCAAATCAAACGGGCGCGGGAATATTACCGCGAAGGCGAAAAAGGAATTGCGTTTTTAGAAAAAGATTCGCGCTTTACGGTTTTGCTGGCTTCGCGGATTTACGGGCGAATTTTGGACGAGATCGAAAAACTCGATTATAATGTTTTTCTCAATCGCGCTCATACGACGAAGTTGAATAAACTTTTGTCACTTCCGGCAATCTGGCGGGAAGCTAAGAAATTTTAGAATGTCTTATGACGATAGTCTTCTGTAAATTACTAAATATGAGCGGGAAGCCTGAGTCGGACTTTTGGGATTTATCGCTTTTTTGATTTGTGATAATCTGTTCTCTACTTTTCAAAAACTTCTTGGAGCAAAAAAATGAAAAAAATAACAGCGTTTTACTTAGCTTTTCTTTTGTTGGTTCTACCTTTGGCTATTTCCGCGCAAAAAGGCACATTTCCCGAAATGAAACAGTTGCAGTCGCCGCAAAATCCGCGACTCGGTTTTGTCATCCACGGCGGCGCGGGTGTGATTCGGCGCGGAGATTTGTCGCCTGAAAGGGAGAAAGAGTATCGCGCCAAACTCGAAGAAGCCGTTTTAGCCGGTTATAAAGCGTTGCAGGACGGCAAATCTTCGATGGATGCGGTGCAGACGGCAATCAATATTTTGGAAGATTCGCCGCTGTTTAATGCCGGAAAAGGCGCAGTTTTTACTGCCAAAGGTAAAAATGAACTCGATGCTTCGATTATGGACGGCAAGACTTTGGCTGCGGGCGCAGTTGCCGGACTTCATCACGTTAAAAACCCGATAAATCTGGCGCGTGCCGTAATGGAAAAATCGCCGCACGTAATGATGGCGGGCGACGGCGCGGAAAAGTTTGCCAAAGAACAAAATATCGAACTCGTTCCCGAAAAATACTTTTTCGTCCAAAGCCGTTGGGATTCGCTGCAAAAAATTCTCAAAGAAGAGAAAGAAAAGTCAAAAATCGAAAGTCAAAAGTCAAAAGTTCAGAGTTTTAATTACGAAAATCCTTTGCTCCAAATGATGACCGAAACGCAAAGACTTCCCGAAAATAAATTCGGCACGGTCGGCGCAGTTGCTTTGGATAAAGACGGAAATCTTGCCGCCGGAACTTCAACGGGCGGAATGACAAACAAAAAATTCGGGCGCATCGGCGATGCTCCGATCATCGGTGCGGGAACTTACGCCAATAACAAAACCTGTGCGATCAGCGCGACGGGTTGGGGCGAATATTTTATCCGTTTAGGCGTGGCGCGGGATATTTCCGCTCTGATGGAATATCGCGCATTGCCGGTTCAGCAGGCAGTTGACGCGGAAATGGACAAAGTTAAAAACCTTGGCGGCGACGGCGGTGTAATCGCCATTGACCAATTCGGCAATATCGGCATTTCGTTCAATTCCGAAGGAATGTATCGCGCATACATCAACAGTGAAGGAAAACCCGTGGTCGAAATTTATAAATAAGACATCCCTAGATTTTAACGAAAAAAGCCGCAAACCGTTGTAAATTTGCGGCTTTTTCTTTGTCGGAAACTTCTGCGTCAGCAGACGATTGACCCTACCAAATCAACCGGACGACAATCAAATAAAAAACAATTTTAGCCATCAACCTTCACAGTTATTTCCAACAAATGTGTTACGGCACGAAAGCATTCGGAACGGGTTTATCGGTTGATTCACCGAAGCCAACGCCCGTAAATCCGGCTGTGCTTCTCTGTAAATACCAAATCCCGCTTCTGAATACGGCAATGTCAGCTTTGCCGTCGCCGTCGTAATCGGCGGGTGTCGGCAAAGCAATCGGGATGCCGAACTAAGAACTTGTTTGCGTGCGGCAGAAAGTTGACGAACGAATTTCCGTTATAAGGTTTGTCTTCTAGGAAATGATCCTGTTATTTGACCGGAAAAAAAGCCAATTTTATTTTCCGCTTTAGCTGACGGACTCATTCCGTTTATTTCAACTTTACAGATAGCGCGAGCGTTTGAAAATATTCCGTGTCCTTCGACAAACTTTTTGTTATAACTGCCCCATGTATCTCCGTTTTCCAATTTTTTTAACATCCTTTCGAGCCAATCAGGTGCTTGGTCAAAGACTACTTTTCCTTGCCCTAAAAAGAGATATGTATTTCCGGCATACTTGGCTAATTCTTTGACAGCCGAAACTTTTCCCACGTCAATCGAGACGAGTATGCAAGGTCCCAGCATATCTGCGATTTTCAATTCTGCGGGATTTTTGTAATTGATATAAATCGGTTGTTCGTCGAATTGCGGTTGTAGAAATTCCAAAGAAATTCCTGCCAATTCCTCCAGTAAATCTTTACCGACTCCTAATCCTATCTCAAATCCTGAAAGTGTTGCCGTCAATTGAACTTTTAAGTGTTCGTGCCGCTTTATTGATTGGGCTTCAAAACCGACTCTCTGCGTTCCAGCCGAAAAAATCCAGAATCCTTTGCTTCCGCTTATGCCTCCGGATGTTTCTAATGTCCAATTGGATAATTTGTTATAAACTTCATTGTTTTTTGCCATAATGTTTCTCCCGAATTTTATCGTCCTTAATAACTTAATTGCGAATTACGCTTTCAATGATATATGCGTAGAAACTTAAAAAAGTCAGCCAAAATAAATAAAAAATTTTATTTTTGTAAAAAAAGGGACGGCGACAAACCACCATCCCTATCAAATCAAGTGAGGTATGAGAAACTTCTTCGCCAGTTAAAATGCTGCCGGAACGGGTTTGTCTGTTCCTACTCCGAACTGCAAACCGACGAATTTGCCGTCTGACGATTTTTGGTAAAACCACACGCCGTTTCTGAAAACTGCGACATCGGCTTTGCCGTCGCGGTCGTAATCCGCCGTTACCGGAATATCGCCGTTTTGTCCGAACTGCGTGGCGACAAACTTGTTATCCGATGAATTAAACCGATACCAGAAACCATTTGACGGGCGGAACACCGCAATGTCCGGTTTGTCGTCGCCGTCGAAATCGAACGGAGTCGGAATATCCGTGCCTAAACCGAATTGGATTGCCGTGAAGTTTTGCGCCGGTGTTCCCGTCGGTTTGGCAATATACCAGAAACCATTTGACGGACGGAAGACGGCGAGATTGGCTCTGCCGTCGCCGTCGTAATCACCGGCAACGGGAACATCGCCGTTTTGTCCGAATTGATTAAAAACAAATGCGCCGTTTGACGAATTCAGACGATACCAGAAACCGTTTGACGGACGGAAAACGGCGATGTCTGCTTTGTCATCGCCGTCGAAATCGGCTGGACGCGGCAGATCGCCGTTTTGACCGAATTGGACACCGAAGAAAGTATTGTTTGAAGACTGTATGTAATACCAAGTGCCGTTTGACGGGCGGAAAACTGCAATATCGGTTTTGCCGTCGCCGTCAAAATCTGAAGGTGTGATTAAATCCGTGCTTGCACCAAATTGGACACCGAAAAGTCCGCCGGTTGAACGATTGATAAACCATGTTCCGTTTGACGGACGAAAGACGGAAATATCACTTCTGCCGTCGCCGTCGAATTCAAACAGCGAAAGCGGAATATGGTCATTCGCCTGCCGTTCAAACGCGCCGATGTCGGATGTGCCGACACGCGGTTTGCCGCGCTGGTCGTTCGCCTGAGGATTCGCCGGATCGCCTGTGTTGATCGCCGGACTCGTCAAACGCAGAGCGTGAGTTTTCGTGCGGTTGGCGGTGTTATTGTTATCGCGGAGAATCGGATCAATCTGCGGATCAACTCCGATGATATTTCCGGTGGTCGTTCCCGTGATAGGGCAAACGCATTAAAAATGTAAGAAGCGAGAAAAGTGTGTAAAACTTGAACTTATTCTATTTTGGGATGAGGAGAGAGTTGAAACAATTAAAAACAAAGACGTTATTTGAAAGTGTCGGGAAAATAAAAGACCCGC
>JBBPXX010000101.1:0-21618 GCA_038200505.1 Pyrinomonadales bacterium
CGCGACGGCGTGGAATATGTGCAATACGGCGTTGAACGCGGAATGGATGTTGACGAATTCGTGCCGCGAATCTCGTTTTTCTTTAACGCGCACAACGATTTTTTTGAAGAGATCGCCAAGTATCGCGCGGCAAGAATCGTCTGGGCAAAAACGATGCGCGACCGTTTCGGCGCAAAAAATCCGAAGACGATGCAGATGCGTTTTCACACGCAAACCGCCGGAGTTTCGCTGACTTCGCAGCAACCGCTCATCAACATCGCACGAGTTGCGATTCAGGCACTCGCCGGAGTTTTGGGCGGCACACAATCTCTGCACACCGACGCTTACGACGAAGCACTCGCGCTTCCGACGGACGAAGCGGCGTTAATTGCTTTGCGAACACAGCAAATCATCGCCGAAGAAACGGGCGCGGCGAACACGGTTGACCCTTTGGGCGGAAGTTGGTATCTCGAATCTCTGACGAAAAAAATGGAAGAAGGCTGTTTCGATTATTTCGACAAAATAGACGGTTTCGGCGGAATGGTCGAAGCCGTCGAAGCCGGTTTTCCGCAGAGAGAAATCCAAGAATCGGCGTATCAATATCAAAAAGCCGTCGAACGCGACGAACAAACAATCGTCGGCGTGAACAAATATGTGATGGAAAATGAAATCCACAAAACCGACATCCTGAAAATTGACGAAAACGTCCGCGATCACCAGTTGGAAAGATTGGAAAAAGTAAAACAGATGCGCGACAACGGCGCGGTGGCAAATGTCTTGGAAAAACTAAAAAAAGGCGCGAAAGAAAATGTAAATCTGATGCCTTTGACGATTGAAGCGGTCAAAGAATACGCGACGGTTGAAGAAATCTGCACGGCTTTGCGCGATGTTTACGGCATTTATGAAGAACCGGCTTTTTAATTTACAAAATGGTTGATAGAACAGAACACGGCGAAGAGCGGCACGAAGATATTGAACGTCCGACGAGCGAAGCCGAACAGGACAAAGCGGTGAGTTCGGAAATATATTTTGACATCGAATCGGAGTATTATGTTTTTGTCGGCGAAAAAGGGCGGACACATATTTTTACGGCGGAAGGTTTGCATCATACGAGTTTCCACACGACGAAACGTAATCGCTCGGAACGTCTGGAAACGGGCAAATGGGAAACAATTTATCGTTCGGATTTACCTGACGATTTGAAATAAAATTATGGAAATTATAAACACAAAAAAAATCGCATCGGTCGAACTCGCGGAAGTTTTGGTTTCCGCTGATGAAATAGGCGTTTATCAAACCGCTTTAGATTTAGTTTTGTCGCAAATGTCCGAACGGGAAATTGAAAATAAATTCGGCGCAACACGCGATGAAATCGAAGGGATTTTGGAAGATTTACGGCTAGTTTCAAAAACTTGTGCAGAAAATCGAATGGAAGCCGTTTTAGCATAAATTGTTTTTTATCAATGTTTGATGACAATAAACAGCTGTCAGCTAAAAGCTAATAGCTATTGGCTTTTGAATGTAGAAATGCAGGATTTTAGAAATGTAAAGGTTTGGGAAAAGGCGCATAATCTGACGCTGCTCGTTTATCAGTTGACGATGAATTTTCCAAGAGAAGAACTTTTCGGCTTGCGAACTCAGCTTCGCAAAACCTGTGTCGAAATTCCCGCGTATATCGCCGAAGGTTGCGGAATTCGCCCGTTGTCTGCACATTGCTTTGAGTTTTGCCAATCGGTTTGAATATTATGTTATGTTGGCTTTTAACCTCGAAATGTTCACGGATGAAAATAATGAGCGATAAATGCGGTAAATGCTCCGACGGCTGGCGCGTAACCGGATATTTTACACTGATTGAAGCCGATTATGGTTCAAATGAAACGCGACGCTAGCGATTCTTCGCTCAAAGCCAATTCGGTGGCGGTTGATAATTTGCTGATTCCGAACGGCAGCATCGTCAAAATTCCCAATCTGCCGGGCGAATACGGAAAAGAAACTTTTATCGCCAACGATGTCGGCGTTACCGTCCACGGCAAACACATTGACGTTTACACGGGCGAAGGCAAAGAAGCCGAACGCAAAATGGATCATAAAACTTTTGAAGACAAAGACGATTTGCAAAGAGTTTGTTACCAAGTAATTGAGAAAAAATAATCCCGTCCGAAGAAATCAAATTATTTCGGACGAGATTATTCTGCGATGATCGAGTTTTTAACTTAGTTCTATTTGGTTTTTAATCAACAGACAAATCAGAGTTTGCGTCCGGTTTGGCAAAAATTAGAGATGCAATTACTGAAAGACCGATCACGCCGAGAATAAAACCTAAACTGTAAGAAATAGGGAATTTTCCACCATAAAAATCATTGAGCCAGACCATTTTTAAACCGACGAAAATCAATACGACCGACAAACCGTATTTGAGCAGGTAAAATTTATCAATCGCGCCCGCCAACATAAAATACATCGAGCGCAAGCCGAGAATGGCGAAGATGTTGGATGTAAAAACAATCAACGGTTCTTTGGTCAGCGCGAAAATTGCCGGAACGGAATCAACGGCGAAAATAATATCCGTCGCTTCCAGAAATAAAAGCGCGATAAACAAAGGTGTGGCATAAGTTACGCCGCTTTTTTTGATGAAAAATTCTTTGCCGGAAATCGTGTTTGTAACCGGCATAAATCGCGTGAAAATTCGCACGAGCAAATTCTTTTCCGGTTCGATTTCGGTTTCTTTTGAAAACATCATCTTGATTCCCGTGATGATTAAAAAGCCGCCGAAAATGTAAATAATCCAATGAAACTGCATCAAAGCAGAGCCGAGCGCGATGAAAATTGCACGGAAGATGAGTGCCCCTAATATTCCGTAAAATAAAACACGATGTTTGTATTGTGCGGGAATAGCAAAATAGCTGAAAACAAGGACGAATACAAAAATGTTGTCAATCGAAAGCGAATATTCGACGACGTAGCCGGAGAGAAATTCCAGAGCAAGTTGCCGCGCCGTTTCCGCGCCGAATTTGTCGAGCGAATATTGATAGAAAAGAAAGTTGAAAGTCAGTGCGAGAACAACCCAAACAATGCTCCAAACAGTCGCTTCTTTGAATGAAACGATGTGCGCTTTGCGATTAAAAACGCCTAAATCCAAAGCGAGCATAAATAAAACGAATAATAAAAATAAGCCGTAAAACCACCAGTAATCGGCGAAGGGAAATAGTGTCATTGAAATTTATCCTCCAAAATCAGATTAAAAATCTGTTTTGTAATTTAGTGGAAACCGAAAATTCGGTCGAAACATTTATTTTTGGCGTAAACCAACGAATCGAAGAAAAACCTCGTTGAGAATTTCGCCGACGATTTCAAATATCATTTCGATGAAAAATTCCAATAGGAACTGCACAAATGCTTCAAATAAACCTTCCACGCCGCATCTCCTTTTTTCGATTGTGCCGCAAAAAGCAAAAACCTTCCGCAAGCAATAAAAATTTTGCTTTACAGAAGGTCTTGATACTTGCGCTGATGAACCGGATTTTCCGACGGGAAAATCGTGTTGACGATTTCAACAGACCGTTTCGGGTTATCTACTCCCCTTCAAATTGTTAAAATAAAATTACCACAAGCATTTTCTAAACGCAACTTCTCGAAAAGAAATAAGCAAAATGTTGTGATATACTAAAAAGTTTAGAAAATTGGAAATAAATTGAATATATCGAAGGAAATGTTTGTGGAAAAAATAGAAATTATACCTCTTGGCGGAATCGGCGAATTCGGGATGAATTGTATGGGAATTCGCTATGGTGATGAAATGATCGTGGTTGACGCGGGAATGGGTTTTCCCGAAGAAACGCCGTTCGGTGTTGATATTTCGATTCCGAATTTTGATTTTTTGGAAAAACACAAAGACGATTTGACCGCGCTTATTTTGACGCACGGACACGAAGACCACATCGGCGCACTGCCGTATTTTTTGAAAAGATTTAATTTGCCGGTTTACAGTTCGCGCTTTACGCTGGCGTTGGCGGAAAAGCGTCTGGAAGAACACGATTTGCTCGATTCGGTTTTGATGCACCGCGTCGAAGCTAACGATGTTGTCAAAATCGGGAGTTTTACAATCGAATTTATTCACGCTTCGCATTCGCTGGTTGAATGCTTTTCGCTGGCAATTACCACGCCCGCCGGAACGATTATTCAAACGGGCGATTATAAATTGGACGACACGCCCGTCATCGGCAAGCCGTACGATTTGAAAACACTCGCAAAATACGGCGACGAAGGCGTTTTAGCTTTGCTTTCGGATTCGACAAACTCGACTATCCCCGGTCGAACGCCTTCCGAACAAGCCGTTATTCCGGCGTTTGAAGAAATTTTCGCGCAGGCGGAAGGCAGAATTTTCGTCGCTTCTTTTTCGTCCTCGCTGCATCGTTTGCAGGTTGTTTTCAATGTTGCCAAGGCTTTTGATAAAAAAGTCTGTGTTCTCGGACGTTCGATGCAAAAAAATGTCGAGATCGCCACCGAACAAGGTCTTTTGGACATTCCGCACAATACGATGGTTGCGCTGGGCGAATCGCGCAGTTTGGACGATGACGAAATCGTTTATTTAGTAACGGGTTCGCAGGGCGAATCACGTGCGGCGTTGGCAAATTTGGCGCACGGAACCTATAAAGGAATGGAAATCGAGAAAGGCGATACGGTTGTGCTTTCGGCTCGCATTATTCCGGGAAATGAAAAATCTATTTCGCGGCTGATCGGTCAGTTGTATAAACGGGGCGCAAATATTATCGAAGAAAAACGCCGTCTGATTCACGTTTCAGGACACGCTTCGCAGGAAGATATAAAAATCCTGACTGAAACGGCGCGTCCGAAATATGTCATCCCGATTCACGGCGAATACCGAATGCTTTTCCGGCACAAGGAATTTATCAAACATCACGTCGAAGGTTATTCGGACGAAAACGTCATTTTAATCGAAAACGGCGACACGCTCGAAATTGACAAATTCGGTGCGCGAATTACGTCGCACGAAGATTTCGGCAAGACGTTTATTGACCAAACCGCAACCGACGAAATAGATTACGAAACCGTGCGCGAACGCAAAAAACTCGGCTTCGGCGGAATGATTTCTTTAGTCGTAACGATTGACAAAGACACTAAAAAGTTAAAACAAGAACCGCAAATCACTGTTCAAGGAGTCGCCGGAATTGATCCGCTCAACGGAATGTTAAAAGATGCGCGTGAATCGGTTAGCGATGCAGTTGCGGCAATGAAACGCGAAGATTTTAACGATAAAAATTGGGCAAAAGAGAATTTGCGGATTCATCTGAAAAGATTTATCCAAAAAGAAACCGGCACAAAACCCGTGATTGTGCCGACATTGGTTGAGGTTTAGAGGTGGGCGAAAATATACCCGGAATGTAAAACAGGTGTTTTCAAGTATTTAATCCTGCTCATGATTCGCATAATTAAACTAAAAGAATTCCCTGATAATTTTACTTCGGTTTCGCAGATCGAAGCGCGAATTTTATCATTAAAATCAACTGCGTCGTGAATTTTAATGATGTCAAAACTTTGCTGAAATTCATCTTACTTCGGAATTGATTTTTCCGACCAAATCGGAATTCTCAACATTATGACAGAATAGAGAAATATAGTTATACTTTACGAATGCGACAAACTGTTAAAACATTTCGTCAAATATTTGCAAATAACAAAAAAAATACGCAAAAAAAACCGAACTTTAATGGTAATAAAAAACAATTTATAGATAAGCCGGACAGTTTTTTTTACGTTTGGAATCACTTGGAATGGGGCGGCGCACAAGTGCTTTTTTTCGGTTTAATGAAAGAGGCAAACAAAATCGGAGAAGTTTTGGCAGTAATTCCCGAAGGTTCAAACGAACAATTGCTGAGATTTTTGAAAAATTTGAACGTCAAATGTAAATTCGTCGAATCTCACGCGGACGAAAAGCCCGCCGTAAAAATTAAACGAAAGTTAGAAAGACATTGGAATAAACTCAGGTGTGAATTTGTCTATTGGAGATATTTGAATAAACTCGATTTGGAAAATAGTGTTATTCATACTGAATTTGCACCATGGCAGTCGTTTCTCATTTTATATTTTCTGGCGAAAAAAAATCCCGTTTTCATCACGATGCACAATTCTCTGCCGCCCGTTCCGAAATGGCGGTATTTTCATTGGAAGTTAAAATTCCGATTGTTGACACGATTAAAAAACTTCCACATTTTTACGGCTAATAAAGACACCAAAGAAAGTTTGAAAACGCTTGTGCCGCAGAAGGCTTTTGATAAAATTAAAATTATTTACGCCAACGTAAATCCGCAGGAAATAAATGAGGCTTTAGATTCGGAGATTGACCGCGAACGGCTTTCGGAAAAATACGAAATACCGAAAAATAAGTTTTTGATATTTTGCGTCGGGCAATTTATTGACCGCAAAGGTCGCTGGATATTTTTAGAAGCAGCGAAAGAATTGCTCGAAGTCAATAAAGATATAGCGTTTGTCTGGATTTCCAATTCAAAACCGGATGTTGACGAAATAGAACGTGCGGAAAAATACAATTTAGGAGAAAATTTCAAGTTGATTACTTCCGACCGAATCGGAACGGAACATATTGATTTATTTAAGTTACTGCGTTTGGCTGATTTATTCGCTTTGCCGAGTTATTTGGAAGGTTTGCCGATTTCAATTATAGAAGCGATGGCACTCGGCATTCCGACGATTTCTACAAACATTAATGCGATTCCCGAAGCCGTTAAACATCTCGAAACCGGCTGGCTGATTGAACCCGGAAGCAGTGGTTTGCTGGTGAACGCCATCCAAACGCTAAAAGACGACGCAGATTTGAGAAACAAACTTTCAAAAAACGGTCAAAAGTTCGCTTTGGAAAATTTTAATGAAAATGTCGTTGCAAAAATTGCCGTCGAAAGCTATCTTGACGCTTTTCAATCAAAATAATGGAAAACGTCAGACCGGCGGAAACAAGTAAAAGTATATTCCGAAATGTTCTCTACGGGTTTTCGACGTGGCTGATTCCGGTCGTTTTAAGTTTTTATGCAACGCGCATTATTCTTGAATCATTAGGTGAAGAAGATTATGGAATTTATGCTTTGGTTTTAGGCTTTATCGGATATTCATTTAATTTCAGTTTCGGACGGGCAATTACAAAATATATCGCCGAATATCGGGTCAGCGGTAAAAACGATAGAATAAAAGATGTTATTTCCGCGACGTTCTTTATAAATTTGGTAGTCGGTATGATCGGCGTTTCGATTATTTTTCTTATTGCAAAATGGCTTGTGGTTGATATTTATGAAATCAGAGAAGCAAATCAGGAGAAAACCATTCTGGCTTTGTATGTCGTTGCCGGAATTGTTTTTTTTCTGATGTTGAGCCAGATTTATAACGCCGTTTTGCAGGGAATTCACCGTTTTGATGTTTATTCCAACATATTTAATGTCAATACGATTATAATCTTGACGGGCAATATTTATCTGGCTTTGAACGGATACAGAATAATCGGTTTGCTCGTCTGGAATCTGATTATTACGGCTTTGACCTGCGCCGTCGTGGCTGTGTATTCAAAACGTCTTTTGCCGGAGTTCGGGATAAATTTCAAGGTCAAACCGGAAGTCATCAAATTGGTTTTGGCTTACAGCACGGGAATTATCGGCTATCAAATACTGGCAAATTTGCTGATGCTTTTTGAGAGAGGTTGGATTATGCAGCAGTTAGGCGCGAAAAATTTGACATATTATTTCGTGCCGATGCAGCTTTCGTTTTACATCCACGCATTTATCAGCAGCATTATTATGGTCGTTTTTCCGCTCGCCAGCGAATTGAAAAATAATCCCGAAAAACTTTTGCGGCTTTATACCAAAGCGTCGAAAATCGTCTGTTTTTTCGTGATTTTTATGGCGACGGCTTTAATTGTCCACAGCAAAGCTTTTTTGACATTATGGCTCGGAGCGGAGTTTGCCGAACAGACATATTTTCTTTTAATCATTCATACCGTTACATTTAGTTTGGTGGCGATACAGGCGGTTTCGTGGCAATTGACAGAAGGTTTGGGGCATCCCGGTTATAACCTGAAAATTTTTGTGATATGTTTGATAATAAATGTTTTTGTCATATTAAGTTTGACTCAAAACTATGGAAATACAGGTGTGGCATTTGGTAGATTTGCCGGGTTCGGGACGATGTTTCTCTCGGTATTTTATGTTGAAAAATGGTTTTTTCAACGGGTGCAAACGATGTTCTGGGCGAAAATCATCGGCATTTTGGGCGTGTCGGCGTTGATTTCGGCGATTGTCCAAAAAATTATAAACTTCTATTTTCCGATTTCTTGGCTGACATTTGTTTCGGCGGTCGTTTTGGGCGGAGTGGTTTATTGTTCTAGTTTGTTGATTTTAGGATTCGTAACCGCCGAAGAAAAATTGCTTATAAAAAATATTCTCGGGCGTTAAATTTATAAATGAGTAAAAATTTTGAACTGGTTCAAAGAGTTGAATTTATCAAAAAAGTCTGTGTCGGTAAAAAAGTGCTTCATCTCGGCTGCACCGATTATCCGTTCACCGAGCAGTCAATAGAAAATAATATGCTTCTTCATTTTGAACTCGAAAAAATCACCGGCGAACTTTTCGGCTTTGATTTTGATCAAAAAGGCATTGATGTTCTGGAAAAAGCGGGTGTCAAAAACCTTTACCGCGCCGATTTGGAAAAACTCGAAGATGTGCCGTTAGACGAAACATTCGATGTCATTATTGCCGGCGAAATGATCGAACATCTTTCAAATCCGGGACTGTTTTTGCGCGGAATTCAAAGATTTATGAATGAAAAAACAAATCTGCTGATTACGACCATCAACGCTTATTCGGCAATGAGATTTGCGATTTACGGTTTGCGCGGCAAAAAAGGAGAAAATGAGCCGGTTCATCCCGATCACGTCGCATATTATTCGTATAAAACTTTGAATTTGGTCTTGGAAAGAGAGAAATTAAAATTAAATAAATTCGTCTTTTACGATGTCGGACCCGAACATCGGCAGTTTCTACGCTGGTATTACAATTTATTTAACGATATTTGTGTAAAATTTTCCCCGCAATTAAGCGACGGCGTAATCGCGGTTTGTCAGATGAACGATTCGTCTTCAAAATGATAAACTGAATTTTTTAGACAAACGAACCGCCGCATTGAAGTGGTTAATGGTTTTTAGTGATGAACAAATTTAATTCGCAGCCTTTTACAATTCAAAAAAGAGATACGGCTTTTCTAATTCCGTTATTAATTATCGGTTTAATAGTCGTAATCGGCGGGCTGTCGCTGCTTGTGATGACCGACGACACGACGAATCCGTTCACGGAAATGTATCTGATGCCGTGGGTGATTTTGCTCGGCGCAGTCATCGCCGCCCCGAATTTTTATTTGATTTACAAAGGTCGGTTTAATCTCTTTAACCCGATAGTTTTTGCCGCCTGGTCATATTTTGTTCCGGCATTTTTTCTCGGCGGGCTGATTTTGGCAAGCGGACTTTCACAGCCGTATTTTTTGACTTTTGTCGAAGACGAAAGATACAATCTGCCGTTAACGCTGGTCTATGCGGCACTCGGTTACGGCAGTCTGGCTCTCGGATTTCTTTTACCTTACGGGAAGAAAATCGGCGATAAAATAGATGTCAGATTACCGAAGTGGAATTGGAAACCTGAAAACATCTTTTTACCCGGCGTATTGCTGCTGTGCGTCGGTGTCGGTAACAGCGTTGCCGCGTTCGGTTTGGGAATTTTAGGGTATCAACAAGTGGCGGAAGTCGGCGCATACGACGGATTGATTTTTTTGCTGACGCTTTTTTGGATGGAAGCCAGCTTTTTGTTGTGGATGAGTATCTTTAAAGTAAAAAAATTAAATATCAATCATCTTTTGATTATCGTTTTACTGCTCGGGACATCCATCACGAAATCCGTTTTTCAGGGCAATCGGGGGAGTTTGCTGCAAGTTTTTATAATAGTCGCCTGCGCCTTTATGTTTTCAGGTCGAAAAATCGAATCCAAACACCGCATTTACGGGGCTGTTCTGTTGGTTTTGGCAATCGTCATCGGAATGGTTTACGGAACGACTTTCCGCAGAATAAAACAAAGTCAAGACCTCGTAAGTTTTGATGAATACAGCGAATCCATCGGCAACACCTTTGACAAAATACTCGAACAGGATTTGTTTGATAATTTGGAAGAAGGTATTTCGGCTTTGACTGAACGAATTGAAGGAGTCAGTTCGCTGGCGGTGGTTGTTTCAAATTACGAAAAACTCGAGCCTTATGAAGAAAGCTACGGCTTAAAAGACAACATCATCAACGACAGTCTTTACTTTTTCATTCCCAGACCGCTTTGGAAAGACAAGCCGGTCGGCTCGGAGCCGCGAAAATATTCCGATTTATATTTTAATTACGGCGAAAACTCATTTGCCATCACGCCGATGGGCGATCTTTTGAGAAACTTCGGTCCGATCGGCGTGCCGCTCGGTATGATTCTGCTGGGTTTCATTTTGCGAATTATTTACGCCGCTCTGGTCGAAAACGGTGATTATACAATTTGGCGGACAACAATTTATTATATGCTTCTGGTCGGCGTATCTTACGAAGGTTTTTACGGGATTATTATTCCGTATCTGATAAAATACGGACTTATTTCAGTAATCGGAATTTTGTTCATTAGGCTTTTCCAGATTAGATTCAGTCAAACGCCGCGCGGATTGGTCGAAATTAAAATAAATTAGAGGGAAAAATTCAAATGGAAAAGGTAGTTTTTACCAACGGATGTTTTGATTTGATTCATCCCGGACACATTGATTTGCTCAGACAAGCGCGGGCTTTGGGTTCAAAACTAATCGTCGGGATTAACAGCGATTCATCCGTCCGAAAAATCAAAGGAAATCAGAAACCTTTTCAAAATCAAAAAGATCGCGCAGAAATTTTAAACGGACTTCGTTACGTTGACGAAGTGAGAGTTTTTGATGATTTAACGCCCGAAAAATTGATTCGGGAAATAAAACCGGATGTTTTGGTCAAAGGCGGCGATTGGAATATTAAAGAAATCATCGGTGCGGATTTTGTCATCGGAAACGGCGGCGAGGTTTTTTCGATTTCTTTAAAAAACGGTTATTCTTCAAGCGCGATTGTCGAAAAAATTATCGGCGGCGATAACAAAGAAGTTGTCGAAAGTTTCGTCAAAACCGATCAAACCGACTTGATTAAAAATTCCATAAAAGAGCATATCAATTTATTCAACGATATTTTGAAGCAGGAAATATCGAACATAAATTTGTGTGCCGAATTGATTTTTGAAACTTTCAAACAAGGAAATAAAGTCTTGATCTGCGGAAACGGCGGCAGCGCGGCGGACGCGCAGCATATCGCAGCGGAATTTGTCGGACGCTTTGAAACCGAACGTCAGGCTCTTCCGGCAATTGCGTTGACGACCGACACATCGGCTTTAACCGCACTGGCAAATGATTATAATGCCGAACGAATTTTTTCCAGACAAGTCGAAGCACTCGCCCGCAAAGACGATCTTTTAATCGCCGTCAGCACGAGCGGGAATTCTCCGAATGTAATTTCAGCGGTGATGAAAGCGCGTGAAATCGGCTGCAAAATACTCGGAATGACCGGAGCAGGTGGAAAAAAACTGGCTTCTTTAAGCGATCTTTGTTTGAAAATTCCCGCTTCGAGAACGGCGAGAATTCAGGAAGCGCACATTACGGTCGCGCACATCTGGTGTGAAATTATTGACGGCAAATATGTTGAAAAACCGTCAAGCTGAATAAATTTGAAATGGAAATTTTAGAAAATTTCTCTAAAGTAAAAGTTTTGGTCGTCGGCGATGTGATGCTTGACCGGTTTTGGTGGGGAAATGTCAGCCGTATTTCGCCCGAAGCTCCCGTTCCGGTAGTAAATCTGCAAAACACGAGTCTTGTCGCGGGCGGTGCGGCAAATGTCGCCGCCAATATCGCCGGACTCGGCGCGGAGCCTTTACTTGTCGGCGTGATCGGCGACGATGAAGAAGCCAATCTTTTTCCCGCCGCGTTAGTCAAAACAAATGTCAGTCCGGATTATTTGGTAAAAATTACAGGACGGCAAACGACAATTAAAACCCGTATCATTGCCCACAGCCAGCAAGTCGTCCGCATTGATCGGGAAACAGATCAAAATTTAACCGCCAACGAAGAAAAAAAGGTTTGGGAAATAATAAAGAAACTATTAAACAAAGCGGATATCATAATCATTTCGGATTACGCAAAAGGAGTTTTAACAAAAAAGTTGGTCGAGCGTCTGATAACGAAAGCGAGAGAGATAAACAAATTTGTGTTGGTTGATCCGAAGGGTAAAAACTACTCGAAATATAAAAACGCGACACTTTTAACTCCAAATCAAAAAGAAGCTGCCGAAGCGTGCAATTTTGAAGAAACCGGGAAAGATTATGTAAAAAAGTCGGGGAAAATGCTTTTGGAAAATTTGGCAGTCAACGCCGTTTTAATTACGCAGGGAGAAAACGGAATGATGCTTTTTCAAAAAAACGGGAAAATCTCCCACTTGAAGTCATTCGCCCGTAAAGTTTATGATGTAACGGGCGCAGGCGACACCGTCGTTGCAGCTTTAGCTGTTGCTCTTGCCGCCGGCGCGGATTTTTACACGGCGGCGATGATTGCGAATACTTCGGCGGGTTTGGTTGTCGAGCAAATCGGCACGACGGCAATTTCCTTGGATTTGCTGGAAAAGGAACTTGAAGGTCGGAAGTTGCCGGTAAAACGAAACTGGAAATTATAATGAAAAAGAAAGCATTGATTACGGGTATTACAGGTCAGGACGGCAGTTATCTGGCGGAATATCTTCTCGAATCGGGTTACGAAGTTCACGGCTTGGTGCGCCGCGTCGCGCTGGAAGACCCGCAGCGCAGATTCACACGCATCAACCATCTGCTTGAAAAATTAGTTTTGCATTCGGCGAGTCTGGAGAGTTATCCGAGTATTTTTCACGTTTTCAGTCAACACAAATTTGACGAATGCTATCATTTGGCGGCGCAGAGTTTCGTCGCTGAAAGTTTTGCCGACGGTTTTTCGACGATGAACGCCAACATCAACGGCACACATTATATTTTGGCGGCAATTCGTGAACTAAATCCCGAATGCCGTTTTTATTTTGCCGGAACGAGCGAAATGTTCGGCAAAGTTCAGGAAATACCGCAGAAGGAAAACACGCCGTTTCATCCGCGAAGTCCTTACGGCATCAGTAAAGTTGCCGGATTTGAACTGACCAGAAATTACCGCGAAGCCTACGATATGTTCTGCTGCAGCGGACTTCTCTTTAATCACGAAGGACCGAGGCGCGGTTTTGAATTTGTTACGCGAAAAATCACAAGCACGGTTGCCCGCATAAAAATGGGATTCGATACCGAACTCCGTTTGGGCAACCTCGAAGCCAAACGCGATTGGGGACACGCCGCCGATTATATACGCGCAATGTATTCGATGCTGCAACTGTCCGAACCTGATGATTTCGTGGTGGCGACGGGTGAAACACACTCGGTCAGAGAATTTTGCGAACTTGCTTTTGCGGAAGTTGATCTTGATTATAAGGATTATGTCGTAGTTGATGAAATACATTATCGTCCCGCCGAAGTTGATTTATTGGTCGGCGATGCTTCCAAAGCCCGGCAAATTCTGAATTGGGAGCCGAAATATTCTTTCAAGGAACTGATTAAGGAAATGGTCGAAAATGATTTGAGATTAACGTCTTATCGTCCGAAAACACTGGCGGCAATGGAGAATTTGAGTTAAGACCCAAATTAAAAAGTAAAGATCAATTAATTTAAGTATTCAAACGTAAAATTTCATTTATTTTGGTATTCATACAGGTTTAGCGGTTTGAAATCAAATTATTTTTTTATGAAAACCAAATTAGTCTTTGTCGAACGAAAATTTTGGCAATCCGTCAGTCTGGAGAGAGTTTTCGGGCAAATTGAAAAAAATATCTCGAAGGAAAAATTCGACACCTCTTTTGTCCAATTGCCGTATCTCAGCACTTTATCGGGTATTTTCAAAAACTTTATTTTTTTTAGAAAACCGGAAGCCGACATTTATCACATCACCGGACATATTCATTTTATCGCCCTTATTCTCCCGATTGAAAAAACAATTTTGACCATCCCGGATTTAACAATCTTGAGGAATCGTAAGGGTTTAAGATGTTTTTTGATAAAAAAGCTGTTTTTTGACTTACCGATAAAAAAAATGAAATATGTAACGGCAATTTCGGAAGAAACAAAAAACGATATTATAAAATATGTAAAATGTGACGGGGAAAAAATTCGCGTCATAGATATTCCGCTGCAAGATAATTTATATTTGAGTGATAAAAAGATTTTTAATGCCGAATGTCCTTTAATTTTGCAGATCGGAACTGCCCCGCACAAAAATATATTTTACTTGGTCAAGGCTTTAAAGGATATAAAATGCCGACTCAGAATTATCGGAGAAATTGACCGGGAATTACTAAACGAATTAAACTTAAACAGTATTGACTATTCCAATGATGTCGGACTGAGTGATGCTGAAATCAGGAGCGAATATGAAAAAGCCGACATCGTGGCATTTTGCTCGACTTATGAAGGATTCGGCTTGCCGATTATCGAAGCACAGGCGATGAAAACTCCGGTAATTACCAGCAACCGCAATCCGATGAAGGAAATTTCCGGCGGCGCGGCGGTATTGGTTGATCCCGACGATGTTTCGAGCATCCGAAAAGGAATCGTGAAAATTATCAATGATGAAGTTTTGAGAATTGATTTGGTGAAAAAAGGAATAAAAAATATTAAAAGATTCGAACCTTCACATATCGCGGAATTATATGAAGATTTATATAGTGAAGTATTAAAAAACACAAACAAATCGGGGTCTTTTTAAGATATTATGCTTTCAAACGACAAAGTAGAAAAAAAACCTAAGATTTTAGTTCTCTGTAATTATTATTTGCCCGGTTACAAACGCGGCGGAAGTTTGCGGACAATCGTAAATATGGTTGACCGTCTGGAAGATAAATTCGATTTTTGGATAATCACACTCGATAATGACGGCGATGGTGTTCAATACAACAACGTGAAAATCAATGATTGGAACGATGTCAATAATGCTAAAGTCTTTTATTTGTCAAGAGATAACATAACCATCTCGAAACTGCGTGAACTTATTTTTCAAGCTGCTCCCGACACTATTTATATAAACAGTGTTTTTGCCACATTCTCCATATACATATTGCTTTTGAGAAAATTAGGACTTATTCCGAAACTTAAAGTGATACTTGCGCCTGAAGGAGAAATTTCCGACGGCGCACTCGAAATAAAAACAGGGAAAAAGAGGGCGTTTTTGAAATTGGCAAAAACATTGGGACTGCATCGAAATCTGATCTGGAAAACGACTTCCGAGTTTGAAAAATACGAAGCGGAAAGAATAAAAGGAAACGGCGGAAAAGTTTTTATTGCGCCGAATTTGCCGTCGAGAACATTTTTGGAAAACTACCGCCAGGAACTAAAACCCGAAAAAAAAGTCGGCGAAGCAAAAATGATTTTTCTTTCGAGATATATGCGAAAAAAGAACTTTAATTGGCTTTTAGCATTGTTGGACGGCGTGAAGGGAAGTTTGGAAATTGATATTTACGGTAATTTGGAAGATAAAACCTATTGGCAGGAAGCCCTTCAACTAATAGAAAAGCTGCCTGAAAATGTTTCTGTAAATTATAAAGGTTCGATTCCGCACGATGAGGTTGTTGAAACAATTTTCAAATATCATTTCTTTGTTCTCCCGACACTCGGAGAAAATTTCGGTCATGTTTTTATCGAGGCGTTGGCGGCAGGCTGTCCTTTGGTAACAAGCGACAGAACTCCCTGGCAGCAATTGGAGATAAAAGAAATCGGCTGGGACATACCATTGGAAGAACCGCAGAAATGGGTGAAAATAATCAATAATTGCATAGACTTAGATAGCAATGCTTATAGTAATTTCTCAAGTAATGCGAGAACTTATGCTGCCGAGTGGTTGGCAGATCCGAAAATTGAAGAAGATACTTTAAGGGTGTTGGAATTTAGCTTATAAAACACATTACTCCAAGATATGTAAAACCTAATGAATAAAGAACTCGAGATGCTTAGGTATAACTTTAACAGTCGTGTTGCCGACGTTTGATAATCAACTTTAACTATGAAAATTTTAATTATTGGCGGCGGCGGGATGCTCGGACATAAATTAGTTCAAATTTGGAAGGATAAATTCGATGTTTGGACAACTGTGAGAGGCAATTTTGAAAATTACAGGAAATATAAAATTTTTGACACACAAAAAACGCTGGAAAATATTGATGTCGGGAACATTAAAGCAGTAGAAACACTTGTCGAAAAAATACAACCGGATGTAATTATCAATGCGGTCGGTATAATCAAACAGATTTCCGACTCAAAAAATACCATCAAAACTTTAAGCATCAACTCGATTTTTCCGCATCAGCTTGAAGAAATCGCTAAAAAAAATGATGCCCGTTTGATATGTATCAGCACGGATTGTGTTTTCAACGGAAAAAAAGGAAATTACACCGAAGAAGACATTCCCGACGCGTTCGATCTATATGGAAAAAGCAAGAATTTGGGCGAAGTCGTCGGGAAAAATTGTTTGACTATAAGAACTTCAATTATCGGAAGAGAACTTCAAACCGAACACAGTCTGGTCGAATGGTTTTTGAGCAATAAAGGAAAAAAAATAAATGGTTTTGTCAACGCTATTTATTCGGGATTTCCGACTATTCATTTGGCTGAAATTCTTGAAAATATAGTTATAAATTTCAAAACATTGTCCGGCTTGTATCATATTTCCAGTCATCCGATCAATAAATTTGATCTTTTAAAATTATTAAAAGAGTCATATAATATTGATATTGAAATAGAGCGGTTTGAAGATTTTTACATTGACAGAAGTTTGAGTTCGGTGAAATTCCAACAAGCGACGGGGTTCGAGCCGCCCGACTGGAACAAAATGATCGAGTTGATGGTAAATGATCCGACACCTTACGACGATTGGAATTAAATTAAATTATTAAAAATAACTATGAAAATAATGACGATTTTCGGGACGCGACCCGAAATCATCAGATTAAGTCATCTGATGAAAATTCTCGACCAATACAGTGAACAAATTACCGTTCATACGGGGCAAAACTACGATGAAAGTTTGAGCGATATTTTTTTGAAGGAATTGGAAGTCAGACCGCCGGACGTACATTTCGGCATAAAATCCAAAAGTTTCGGCGAACAAATCGGGCAAATTTTATCAAAAACAGACGAGGTTTTAGAGAAATACAAACCCGAAAAGATTTTGATTCTGGGCGATACAAACAGCGCGTTGTCGGCAATTGTCGCGGCGCGGCGCGGAATTCCGGTTTTCCATATGGAAGCGGGCAACCGCTGTTTTGATAATCGTGTGCCGGAAGAGGTCAACCGGCGAATAATTGATCATTCAAGCACGATTTTGATGCCGTATACGGAAAGAAGCAGGGAAAATTTGGTTAGTGAAGGCATCGAACGCGATAGAATATATGTTACGGGAAATCCGATTAAAGAAGTTTTGGATGTCCACGACGAAAAAATAGAAGAAAGCAACGCTTTAAATTTATTTCACGTTACGCCGTTTGAATATTTTTTGGTTACGCTGCATCGTTCTGAAAACGTAGATTTACCTGTAAGATTGAAGCAAATTTTTGATGGATTATCCAAAGTAGTGGAAAAGTTTGACAAAAAAATGCTGATCAGCATACATCCGCGCACGGCGGAAAAAATGGAAAAATTCGGATTAAAGCCGGCGACGGAAAAAATCAAATTACTCAATCCGTTGGGGTTTTTCGATTTTGTCAAATTGGAAAAAAATGCGCTGGCGGTTTTAACCGACAGCGGCACGGTGCAGGAAGAATGCACCATTTTCGGCATTCCGAATATTACAATACGCGACGTAACAGAACGCCCGGAAACGATTGAAGCCGGCAGCAATATCCTGAGCGGCGCAAACGCGGATTCTATTTTGCGGGCAGTCGAATTGGCTGTTTCACAACCTGCCGATTGGATTCCACCGAAAGAATATCTGGTTGAAAACGTCGCCCAAACGGTCAGTAAGATCATTTTGGGTTATACGAGTTTGAGAAAACACGGCAGTTAAATTCAAAATTCAAAAAACGATACTTATCGGTTTAGATTAGTGAACAACGGGAAATGAACATAGGCGGCAATCAAAAAAGACTCGGGAGAAAAGAAAAAAAAACGCTTTGGGTTGTAACTGAATTGTATTATCCCGAAAACAATCAAACCGGCTATTATATGACGGGAATTGCCGAAGGTCTGACTGAAAAATACGATGTCAAAGTAATTTGCGGTCAGCCGAACTACGCGGCACGCGGCACACGCGCACCGAAAAAGGATTTTTACAGAGGCGTGGAAATCTTCAGGGTTTGGAGTACGACGTTAAATAAGGATGTTCTGCCTTTGCGCCTGGTAAATATGCTGACGCAGGGCGCGTCAATGTTTGTCAAATCACTATTAAAATTCAATAAAAATGAAGATGTTTTAGTCGTTTCCGCGCCGCCGACGCTGCCGTTTGTAACGGCTCTGGCGGCAAAATTCCGCCGTGCCGAATATATTTTGATTATTCAGGACAAATACCCGGAAACTTTGGCGGCTGTCGGTAAATTAAAAGCGGATTCGTTATTTTATAAAACTCTAAGTCGTTTGAACGAATGGCTTTACAACGGAGCAAAAAAAATCGTCGTCGTCGGGCGCGATATGGGCGAACTCGTCAGTTTGCAATTAAAAAAGGACGGGAAACGTCAAGTGCCGGTAGAAGTCATTCAAAACTGGGCATCGCTCGAAGAGGTCGAACCGGAATCCAGAAGCGAAAATATAATTTTACGGGAACTCGATATTTTGGATAAATTCGTATTTTTATACGCGGGAAATATGGGACATCCGCAGGATATTGAAAGCATTATCGAATGTGTAAAAAAATTAAAAGACGATGAACGGTTTCATTTTTTATTTATCGGTTCGGGAGTCAAAAGAAAATGGTTGGAAAGAGAAGTCAATGATAATAATTTGAAAAATGCGACGATATTGGAGCCGAAACCGCGAAGCGAACAAAAGTTATTTTTAAATGCCTGTGATGTCGGTTTGGTTCCGCTCGTCAAAGGAATGCGCGGTACGGCGATGCCGAGCCGGACATATAATATTCTGGCTGCCGGAAAGCCGATTTTGGCTTTGACGGAAGAGAATTCGGAAGTTGCCAAAGTTATCGAAGAAGATCGCGTCGGCTGGTTTGTGCCGCCGAACGAGCCTGAAAAACTTCTTCAAATGATTTATAAAATTTATGATGAACGCGACAAAATTCCCGAAATAACAATTCGCGCCAGAGAAGCGGCATTACAAAAACATTCTTTGGCTGTCGCCGTGGCAAAATATAGAAAAGCCATATAAAAATGCGTCTGATAACGTCAATGGAATGGTTGTATGAATGTCATAGTTACAGGATCGAATGGATTTGTCGGTAGGGAAATTGTCGCGGAACTATTAAAAAATAGAGAAATTGTCTTCGAGGTTGGGAGAACAAAAAAGTCGGATTTAGTTGAATATATCAACAAAGACTCAAGTAAATACTTTGCTTCGGACATAACCGATTATAAAAATTTTACGGAATTGGAAAAGTTGGAAAATATTGATGCAGTCGTTCATTCCGCCGGACTTGCACATCAATTCGGAGATATTGGAAAAGAAAAATTTTATAAGATAAATGTCTTAGGCACGAAAAACATTACGGAATTAGCGGTCAAAATAAAAGCGGGGCAATTTATTTTGATCAGTTCGACGGCGATTTACGGGATAAAACAAAATACTATTGACGAAGACACTCTTTGTCAGCCGGAAACTCTGTATGCAGA
The DNA here is from genome assembly GCA_038200505.1 of Pyrinomonadales bacterium. Classification (GTDB taxonomy): domain Bacteria; phylum Acidobacteriota; class Blastocatellia; order Pyrinomonadales; family Pyrinomonadaceae. The sequence continues at coordinate 19,991 of JBBPXX010000101.1, forward strand.
AAGTAAATTGGAGGCTGAAAAGGTTTGTATCGAGATTTGCAGAAAAAATAATCTGCCTTTGACGATTTTGCGGCTTGCGCCGGTGATCGGTGAAAATAATGTCGGTAATGCCGCACGGTTGGTCAGCGCAATTGATAAACGGCGGTTTCTTTGGATTGGAAACGGCGGAAATCTCAAAACTTTAATTTACAAAATTGATGTTGCGCGGGCTGTCCTCAGGATTCTGCAAAATAAAAAAAACAAACTCGAAATATTCAATTTGGCGGCTAAACCAATTAGGATGAAGGAATTTGTCGGTGAAATTGAAAAGAATTTAGACAAAAATGTGCCGAAATTTTACATACCGTCGGGCATTCTGCAAAAGATGTTTTCAATCAATAAAAAAATAATCGGAATCGCAAAAATAAACAAATTATCTGAAACAGTCGAAAAATGGTTATCCGATGATATTTATTCAGCTCAAAAAATAAAGGAAAAATATGACTTTGAGCCGCCGACTTCGATGTCTGAAGCAATCGAAAAACAGGTAAAATGTTATCTTGACGGTAAAAACAAAGGTTAATGAGTGTTTAAGATTCTGGTTTTTATAATAGTTTTTCTTATTTCTTACATCGGTGTGGAGATATTTCGCCGTTGGAGTCTGCGGCGCGAATTTTTTGATATTCCGAATGAAAGAAGTTCGCACACCGCGCCGACTCCGCGCGGCGGCGGACTGATTATTGTTGTAGTCAGTTTGATTTTTTATACGATTTACACGAATTTTTTTTCGGACAATTTTTCGTGGAGTTATTTAACGGGCGCGGTTTTGATAGCAGTTGTCAGCTGGCTGGATGATGTTTTTGATATTTCTTTTATCTGGCGTTTTTTAGTTCATTCGGCGGCGGCGATTTTTGTCATCACTTCATCGGGATTTTTTAAAGAAATTTACCTGCCTTTTTTTCATCAAATCGAACTCGGAAATTTTGGAGCGATACTGACTTTTTTATGGATTGTCTGGCTGACCAATGCGTATAACTTTATGGACGGCATTGACGGCATCGCCGGAATGCAGGCGGTTACAGCCGGTATCGGCTGGCTGATTATCGGGAACATTTTAGGTTTTGAAACGGTCGGATTTTACGGCGGTGTGCTGGCTTTTTCGAGTTTCGGATTTTTAATTCATAACTGGCAGCCGGCGAAAATCTTTATGGGCGATGTCGGCAGCGCGTTTTTGGGTTATACTTTTGCGGTTTTGCCGCTTTTGGCAAAAAATAAAGCCGTTGATAATTTTTCATATTTGCCGATCATCGCCGTCGGTTTGGTTTTTCTTTTTGTATTGGATACTGTTTTGACATTTTTTCGACGGATTTTGAAAAAGGAAAAAATCTGGCAGGCGCATCGCAGTCATATTTATCAACAACTTGTTATAAGTGGCTTTTCTCATCGTTCGGTTACATTTATTTACAGTTTTATTTCATTTGTTTTAATTGGAGTGATTATCGTTTGGTTAAATAGACATTATTTGAAATAAGATAATTCCTCAACATTTGTAAGATCAATCGTTTGCATTGGCTGGCGAAATGTAACTCGCAGATTGTGCAATCCACAGGCAATCTCCATTATTACGTCCGAGATATTCTCTTTCGTCA
>JBBPXX010000102.1:0-6779 GCA_038200505.1 Pyrinomonadales bacterium
ATTCGGAAGCCGCCCGGGATTTTCTCGAAGAGTTAGGCGGAAGAAACCCGGCAGCCAAGAAAATCCGGGTATTTATTGATAATGCGAGCTATTTCAAGAAGTTGGAAAAGGATAATTTAATCAAAGATAAAAGAATCGAAACCGACGGCTGTCGCAATACGACGGACGCGATAGCGCGTTTTCGTGATGCGATGAATTATCTTTGCGAATACAATGTTTCGATGGGTAGCGAAATAATCGAATTTAATAGCAGCCACAGATTTTCAGGAATAAAACCGACGCTCAAAAGACTCATCTATAAAAATGTGGGAAATGATTCAACAATGGTTTTTGGATTTAGGTGCAAAATACGGCGTGAATCCGCTAATTTTCGGTGCGATTTACATCGGTGCGATTCCGTTTTTTTCCGCTTCCGTCGCTTGGCTGATTAGAAATTACCGTCGCGGAAAATCAATTGTTCTGCCGGCGATTTCAGCGTTGTTTTTCTTTATTTCGGCGTATATTTATCTTATTTTTGCAGGTAGAAATGTTCCGCTCTGGGTTTACGCCGCAATTGTTCTGCTGATTATTTTCGGTGCGTATTCAACGATAAAAAAAGTGCGTAAAAAAATTCGGACAGACGAATAAAGGTTATGAGCGAAAATTACGATTTGATTGTTATCGGCGGCGGTTCGGCTGGATTAGTTGCGGCGGGCGGCGCAGGAATTTTGGGCGCGAAAGTCGCTTTGATCGAAAAAAATAAACTCGGCGGTGATTGTCTTTACACGGGCTGCGTTCCGTCAAAATCCTTGATTCGCTCGGCAAAATTGGCGAATGATATGAAACGCGCCGAAGATTTCGGATTCCAGATTCCAAATTTCAAATTTAAGAATGAAGATTTTGCTTCGATTACAAATCGTGTGCAAAATGTCATCAAAGAAATCGAACCTCACGACGCGCCTGAAGTTTTCGAGAAAATGGGCGTTGAAGTCATATTTGGCGGAGCAAAGTTTCTCAATAAAAATGAAATCGAAGTAAGTCTGAAAGATTCCGGCGAAACAAAAAAATTAAAAGCAAAGCGTTTTTGTATTTCAACGGGTTCATCGCCTTTTGTTCCGCCGATTGAAGGTTTGAAGGAAACAGGATTTATCACCAACGAAGAAATTTTTCACTTGCAAGATTTGCCCGAAAGATTGATTGTGTTTGGCGGCGGCGCAATCGGTGTCGAAATGGCGCAGGCTTTTCAACGATTAGGCGCGAAGGTTTCGATCATCGAAATGGCGGATTATATTTTGTCGAAGGAAGACGCGGAAGTTTCGGTGTTTATGGAAAACCTTTTGCAAAAAGGAAGCGTTGAAATTCTCACCGAATCGAAAGCCGTCAAAGTTCACAAAAACGACAAAGGCGAAAAGATTGTAACAATCGAGAAAAACGGGAAAAAAGAGGAAATCGCGGGAGATGAAATTCTCGCAGCGGTTGGGAGAAAGCCGAATATCGAAAATTTAGAACTTGAAAAAGCGGGTGTGAAATACGATAAAAAAAAGATTGAAACAGACGAATATCTTCGCACTTCGCAAAAAAACATCTACGCGGCAGGCGACGTAACCGGACATTTTCAATTTACGCACATGGCGGATTATGAAGCGCAAATCGTTTTGCAAAATGCTTTTTTATTTTATCCATTCACCAAAAAAACCGATTTTCGAGTCGTGCCGTGGGCGACTTTTACCGAACCGGAAGTTGCGCGTGTCGGAATGACCGAAGCCGAAGCGCGAAAGAAATTCGGCGAAGTGAAAATTATCAAAGTTCCGTTTGAAGAAAATGACCGCGCACACGCCGAAGGCGAAATCGAAGGTTTTGCCAAAATAATTTTGGACGGCAAAAAAATCGTCGGCGCACATATTGTCGGTTTAAGAGCAGGTGAATTGATTCACGAATTTGTGCTGGCGATGAAATTAGGTTTATCACTCGATGATCTGAACAAAGCGATTCACGTTTATCCGACATTATCGAAAATCACGCAAGCCGTGGCAACGGAAAAAACGCTCGAAACACTGAAATCGCCGTTCGTGCAAAAATGGTTCGGAAGATACTTAAAAATTTGGCGATAATTTGAAAATCAAACGGAACAACCAATGTTTTCAGTTCCGGCAAATAACAAAAGTAATTTTATCTCTTGAATTAAACTTTCGCCCTTATCCTTCATCCTTTCGCCTTTTATTGTTACGAACTTTACAAACTTTGTTTTTATTTAATTGAAGCCTGTGCATAATTCATCGCGTAGCGATTTAATGAATTATGTACAGGCTTCATTTAATTCAAGAAAAACTTTGCGTCTTAGTGTTCAGACGATTTTGCGGTAGAATGACAAATCGAAAATGATTAAATCTTTTCAAAATCAAACTCCGAAGATTCACGAAACGGCTTTTATTGCCGAAAATGCCGTCATCATCGGTGATGTCGAAATCGGTGCGGAATCGAGCGTTTGGTACGGTTCGATTTTGCGCGGCGATGTCAATTACATTCGCATCGGCAAGCGGACAAATATTCAGGATGCGAGCGTTATTCACGTTTCCTCAAAAACGCATCCGACGGTTTTGGAAGACGAAATTACGCTCGGACATCGCGTTACGCTGCACGGATGTTATATCGAAACGGGTTGCTTAATCGGCATCGGTGCGATTATATTAGACGGAGTTCGCGTCGGCAGAAATTCGCTCGTCGCGGCAGGAAGTCTGCTCACGCCGAACACACAAATTCCGCCGCGTTCTTTAGTTATGGGCAGTCCGGCAAAAGTCAGACGCGAACTCGACGAAGATGAAATTAAAGATTTGGAAAGATTTTGGCAAAATTATGTTTCTTTAAGCCGGATATACAAGTCAGAATCGTCTGCGGTAGCGGGCGGTTAAATTCAACGAGTCAGAGTATTTTCCATCATTGCAAAACTAAATCTTCAACCGCCCGCTACCGCAGACGGTTCTGACTTTTTTTATGAAAATTATACTGTCGGTTCTAATAGCTTTGTTTTTGGCATTTTCAGTTGCAGCACAAACCGATGAAGCAGGTAAAAACGAATTGAGCGTTTGGGGCGGATTTTCGCCTGATTCATCAACCGTTATCACAGGCACGGGACGCACTAAAGATGCGCGTTTCGGGCTTGTCGCGGTGCGTTATGCGCGGCGTTTTAACAATAATAATAAAGTTAATCTGAAATATACGCTCGATTTAGTTCCGGCGGCGATTTTGTCGAATCCCGATTTTCGCTTTGTTCAAACCAGTCCCAACACTTTTCGGATCGACGAAACCCGCCGTACTTCTTATGCTTTCGGCATTATTCCGGTCGGTTTGCAGATAAATTTTCGCCCGCGCAAAAAGGTTCAGCCGTTTATCGAAGGTTCGGGCGGATTTGTTTATTTTAATAAGCAAATTCCGAACGATTTGGGAACACATTTTACCTTCACGGCTGATGTCGGCGCAGGTGCGGAATTTCGTTTAAAAAAAGACCGCGCCGTAACAGTCGGCTATAAATATTTTCATCTTTCCAACGGAAATCGCGGCGTGCAAAATCCGGGAATTGACAACAACCTCATTTACGTCGGCTATACATTCAAGAAGTTTTAACTACGCTGCTCGGATTTCCGACATTCTTACACAACTATTACGATTGCATCCCGCTCAATCTGCTATTCTTGGTAATTGATCATAATCATCTGAAATTTTATTAAATGCAAAATATTATCGAATTAGAGCAGACACGCGAAAAAATCAACTGGAAAAATCTTTTTATCGTTACGACATTTCATCTTTTAACGATTCCGGCTTTATTTATGTTTAGCTGGAGAAACTTTGCCGCAATGATGATCGGAAACTGGATTGTCGGCAGTTTGGGCGTTGGACTCGGTTATCACCGGATGTTGACGCACCGCAGTTTTAAAGCTCCGAAATGGCTTGAATACACATTAACGGCGTTCGGCACGATGTCAATGCAGGACGCGCCGGACAAATGGGTGGCGACGCACCGCATTCATCACGCTTTTACCGAAACCGAAAAAGACCCGCATTCGACTCGTCCGGGATTTTGGTGGGCGCATATCGGCTGGGTTGTGCTTGGAACGGCGCAAGACCACGACGAGGCGACTTTTAAAAAATATATTCCTGATCTTCTGAAAGATAAATTTCACGTTCTTTTGGCGAAATATTATCTCGTTCCGATTATTCTTTCCGGCTTTTTGCTTTATGCCATCGGCGGTTGGTCAATGGTTTTGTGGGGCGTTTTCGTCCGCGTCGTCGTCGGCTGGCATACGACGTGGTTTGTCAATTCGCTTTCACATATCTTCGGCAAGCGGCGTTTCGACACGAACGACGATTCGACGAATAATTGGTTTGTCGCCATTCTGACTTTCGGCGAAGGCTGGCACAACAATCATCACGCTTACCCGACTTCGGCGCGGCACGGTTTGAAATGGTATCAGTTAGATATGAACTGGATGACGATTCGCATTTTCGAGAAATTAGGTTGGGCAAAACAGATTCGCATTTTTGATAAAGTAAAACCTTCAACCGAAATAAAACAAGCGGTATAAATTGTTTCTGTGAAGAAAGAAGTAATAATTATCGGCGCAGGGCTTGGCGGACTTTCTGCCGCGATTAGACTTGCCAAATCGGGTTTTTCCGTAACAATTCTAGAGAAAAACGAAAACGTCGGTGGAAAGGTTAATCTTGCCGAGGGAAACGGATATAAATTCGACACGGGCGCGAGTTTATTGACGATGCGGCACGTTTTGGAAGACCTTTTTGATTTTGCGAGTCGCAAAATCGAAGATTATTTGACAATCGTTCCGCTCGAACCGATTTGCCGCTATTTCTGGTCGGACGGCACACGATTTGATGCTTCGACTGATTTACTGAAAACCGAAAACGAAATTGAAAAATTAGAACAATCAGACGTTGAAAATTTCCGCAAATATTTAGCCGATGCCAAAAAGAAATATGAAATTGCCGAAAAAACCTTTCTCGCGCACAGTTTGAACGATTTGCCGAAACTCCTTCGTCCAAAATATCTCAAGGATTTATTCGCCATTTCCAGTTTGAAAACTCTGGACAAACACAACAAAAGCTATTTTCAATCGCCGAAATTACAACAGCTTTTTAATCGTTTCGCCACTTACAACGGTTCGTCGCCGTATCAAACGCCCGCGACTTTCGCGCTTGTTCCGTATGTCGAATTTGGTCTGGGCGCGTGGTATGTCGAAGGCGGAATGTATGAAATTCCGAAGGCTTTGGAGAAATTGGCGAAGGAATTCGGCGTTACGATCTACACGGAATCGTTAGTCGAAAAAATCGAGATTGAAAACGGAAAAGCCGTCGGTGTTCGTGTCGGCGGCGAAGTTTTCGCGTGTGATTTTGTCATTGCAAATTCCGACGCGGTGGAAACTTATCGAAATCTGATTGATAAAAAAGCGCGGAAAAGTTTTTCCAACCGCAAAATTGAACAAATCGAACCTTCGTGCAGCGGTTTTGTTTTGCTTTTGGGAACAAAAAAGCAGTTTCCGCAATTGGCGCATCACAATATTTTTTTTTCGGACGATTATAAAGCCGAATTCGATGCAATTTTTAATGAAAAACGACCGGCGAAAAACCCGACGATTTACGTTTGCGTGTCGTCGAAAACCGACGAAACACAATCGCCGAATGGACACGAAAATTTGTTTGTTCTGATAAACGCGCCTTACACGAGCGCGGCGACGGATTGGGCAAAAGAAAAACAATCTTACCGCGATTTGATTATTGGAAAATTGAAAGATTTCGGTTTGAAGGATTTGGAAAGTTCGATTGATTTTGAGCAAATAATCACGCCCGAAGACTTCGAGAAAAAATATCACGCCAACAAAGGTTCGATTTACGGCGTTTCGTCAAACGGAATTTTCTCGGCTTTTCTGCGTCCGCCGAACAAAGCAAAAGACATCGAAAACCTTTATTTTGTCGGCGGCGCAACACATCCGGGCGGCGGCATCCCGCTAGTTTTATTGTCCGGCAAAATGGCGGGCGATTTAATTTTAAATGAAAGAAACTGAATATTTTTTTCAGCCTCTTTCATTTTTGAAACATTTGCATTTTTACTGAATTCGATAAGGCGAAGTCGCCGGTTGATTCGGTTGCCGTTCCCCACGCCACACCTGTTACATTACCGGTTTGACTGTTGCGAATATACCAAGCACCTGAACGGAAAATGGCAAAGTCCGTTTTTTTGTCGCCGTCGTAATCGGCAGGCTGCGGAATATCACCATTTGCGCCGAATTGAAATGAATCCATTGTAAGTCCTGTACCGCGTGTTCAACTATTTCAACGGTTATTACAAAAAATCCGATTGACAACAGGTGAAATTCGCTTTTGTACTGCCTTAAGAAACAAAATAGTTTCGATTGATCGTTACAAAATATGTCTTTTGGCTTTTTTTTGCAATAAAAAGTTAATATCAGTAGATCCAAATTTTGAAAACTGACTTATCGGACTTGAAAACTTTTGTCAGTTTAGATGTTTGAAAAAGAACCAAAAAAAGCAGTCAAGTCCTGCTTAGAAAATAGCACAAGATTATCGCAAACGGCAGTTTTGCAATTAGCGGGAAGCCGGGCTGGTCAATTTTTACCGCTTCAAGCCGCCGGATATGCCTGCACAACGGGGCAATTATTGGATGTTTTGGTGGCGGTTCCGGTCGGCAAAGAAACGATTGAGCAGGTTTCAGCCGACTTGAAAATCAGAGTCGGAGCGGAAACTATTCGCGGTTATTTCAATAGACATTA
>JBBPXX010000103.1:0-2810 GCA_038200505.1 Pyrinomonadales bacterium
CGTGGCTGACATTCTCCAAATGATCTGATAAATTTGAACAAGTATAATTGATTGGCGTACTTAACAGATATTCAATGTATTGTTTTTTTGTTATCATCAAATATCTGTTAAATCATATTTTTTCAAAAAGCGAAAGTCCTATATGTCTAAAAAAGTATGAAAGCAAACAATTATATCTCAATAAACGGACATCAAGTTTTATTGTTTACGGTTTTCTTTGGTTTCCTGTTGCGTATCATTAGTTTTGTCGGCGCATTTACTAACGCAAAACCGGAAGCCAGCCAAAGTTTCGGTTTGTATGACATCTTTCAAATGACGGAAATAATGAGTCCGATTTATTCATTTGTCGTTTTTCTCATTTGTATTTTTTTAGTTTGGAAAATCACTTTCCCGACTATTGCATTTTCATTAACTTTGACATTTTTTCTGACTTTGTTTTTTGACTGGTGGTTCGTTGATACACAACAGCTTATTGCTTATGCCTCAGAAGTTAATCCTGACTTTGAATTTAAAACTTTTGACTTTATTTTGATCGGCGGAAGTATTTATGATGTTCTCACACTTTTAATTATCAATACGATTTTTCTTTGGCAAATCTCAATTCTCTTTCGCATATTTAGCAAAACACGACAGATGAAGATCGCTTGACATCAAATAATTCTCGAATGATGACTTCACTTCATTGCCTTTGCCGCAAAATCAAGATAAAACAATAGACGATGCTTGTTTTGCTACATTTATTCGCGCTGTTTTTGCTGGTTTTGCTCGGCTTTTATGTATTCGTGGCAAATCCGCGTAATCGCGCACATCAGACTTTTGCCGCGTTTATTGCGTTTCTCGCGCTTTGGACGGTGAAGGATTTGATTTTCTGGAATTTTCACGATGCAAACGCCAGTTCGGGTTGGTGGGCTTCGGCGAGTTTTTAATTGCGCTTTTGATGCAGTGTGCTTTAGCGGTTTTTGCGTGGGTTTTTCCAGAAAATTCGCGCACACCGCGAAAAAAAGCGGCTGTTTTGTTTGCGCCGGGTTTAGTTTTGATTCCCGCCGCGCTGTTCGGGCTTTTGTGGCGCAAAGTCGGTTTTCAAAACGGCAGTTTTATTATTGATCTTGCGCCGCTGGCTTACGCTTTTGTCGTTTATGTTTATTTTGTGTTCGGTTTCGGCGCGTTTGTTCTGTTTCGTAAATATCAAAAATATCGCGGCACACAGAAAGGTCAGCAAGTCGGCGCGATTCTTTGGGCGGTAATTATTACAGGAATTTTGAAAACGCTGGCGAATATCGTTCTGCCGTTTTTCGGGAATTATGAACTGCTTCCTTACAGTTCGATCTTTGTTTTGCCCGGCGTTTTGATTTATGCGTATGCGATTTCAAATTTTAAACTTTTCTCGCTGCAAACCGCGCTCGACCAATTTCGGCTTTTCCCGATTGCTTATAAAATCGCGTTAAGTATTGCGTCTGTTGCGATTGTCAGCTTTATTATTTTTCAAATTCCGATTGTTTGGTGGGCTTTTGCCGATGGCAATAATTTTGAAGCGTGGCGCAAATATCTTGTTTTCAGCATAATTTCCGCGCTCGTGCCGAATCTTTTGCTTGTTTTAATCGTCGTCCGAATCTTTTCGCGTCCGCTGCAAAGAATAACTTTGGCGGCGGTTCAGGTTACGGAAGGCGAATATGGAACTGAAGTTGATTTACGGAAAAGCAACGACGAAATCGGACTGCTGGCGGAATCTTTTAACGAAATGAGCCGCAAAATGGCTTCGGATATTGAGCAGTTGCGACAATTAAATGAACAATTAATGCGTACAGAAAAACTCGCCGCGATGGGAACGCTTTCCGCCGGTGTCGCGCACGAAGTCAATAATCCGCTGGCTTCGATTTCATCTTTGATTCAAATGATGAAAGCGAAACAAAATGTTGACGACGACACGCGGGAAAAGTTAAAGCTGATTTCCGCGCAAATCACGCGCATTACACAAGTTACAAAAGATATGATGGATTTTGCGCGTGTTCGCCCGGCAGCGAAAAGTTTGGTTGATGTCAATGAAATAATAAATTCGAGTCTGCGTCTGGCAAGTTTCGATAAATCGTTTCAAAAGCTAAATTTAAAAAAGGAATTGGCGGAAGATTTGCCGCAGATTTTCGCCGATACAGACCAATTACAGCAAGTTTTTTTCAATCTTTTCCTAAACGCCCGCGATGCAATGCCGGAAGGCGGCGAACTTTTCATCGAAACTTCGCAAAATTCTAACGAAATACAAATAAACATTGCCGACAACGGTTTCGGCATCAGCGAAAATAACCTGAAAAAGATTTTCGATCCGTTTTTTACGACCAAACAAACCGGCAAAGGCACAGGTTTAGGTTTGGCGGTTTGTTACGGAATAATCACGGCGCACAACGGGGAAATCGAAGTTTCGCCGAACAACGGAAAAGGTGCGCTTTTTACAATTCATTTACCTATCAGCCGGAGCGCGGGCAGCCTGCCCGCGTCGAGCGCAGAAGCGCGAGGAAATTCTTCGCATTGAAGTATCGTTTTAGTAAAATGAGGCGAGCAACGATTCGCTTTGCTCTCGCCTGCGGGTACAGGATGCCCGCGCTCCGGCTGTTGACAGATTCGCCGTTTCATTGCACTTTATAAATACACTTCTTTTAGAGGAAATCAAATGAAAAAAAATCTTTTTAGTTTTCTTGCGCTATTTCTCTTTGTTTGTTCGCTTTACGGGCAAGAGAAACCGACGGCGTTTATTAACGCGAAAATAATTCCAATTGCCGGACAGCCGATTGAACAAGGAATTTTGATCGTGCAGAACG
>JBBPXX010000104.1:0-9042 GCA_038200505.1 Pyrinomonadales bacterium
CGACTATTCGACATCTCGGCTTGAATCTACTCAAGCAAGAAAAGAGTTGCAAAAGGGGAATTGAAGGCAAACGCAAGAAAGCAGGCTGGAATGAAAGCTACCTACTTAAAGTTCTCAACTTTTAATGCGTTTGCCCTAACCTAAAGCAGATGCTGAAAACCGTTTCATTAATTTTGAGTTTAATCGCGTTTTTTGCGGCAATTTGGATTGTAGTTCCCGCGCTTTCCTACAATATCTGGCTTTTTTCTGTGGCGGCGAGCGAATGGAGTTTGTGGATCGGCACGATAGCTTTAATCGCAATTATCATCAGCATTTACACTTCAATTTTCGGCGACGGAGGAAAATTTTGGATTATCTCGTTGATAATTTCGTCATCGGCTTTTCTCATTGCATTTTATCCTTTTTTCAGTGTTCTAAAATTAGCAAAAGAAGAAAATGTTTCGCTGTCGTTCACCGAATATTTCAGCGGATTGAAAAACGAAAAATCTTCGGCAGAAAATTTCTCGACGCACAACTTTGCCGATGTTGACGGAAAAAAATTGCAGTTGGATGTTTATCTGCCGCAAGTGAAAAACGACAATAACGGCGCGTCCGTTATTGTCGTTCACGGCGGTTCGTGGAACGCGGGCGAAAGAAATGATTTTCCGCAGTGGAACGAATGGCTCGCCGCCAACGGTTACACGGTTTTCGATATTGACTACCGACTTATGCCGCAGCCGAATTATTTGACCGCGACCGCTGATGTAAAGTGCGCCGTGCTTTGGACAAAAGAACACGCGAAAGAATTTAATATTTCGCCGGAGCGCATCGCCATTCTCGGACGTTCCGCCGGCGCACATCTGGCACTGCTTGCCGCTTATTCCGCCGACGATCCGCGTTTGCCGCCGAGTTGTCAGGCAAAAGATCAAAACGAAAAAGTTCGCGCCGTCGTTTCGTTCTACGCGCCGACGGATTTGATCTTCGACTACGAAAATACGGCGAACCAACTTGTTATGGACGGACCAAAAGCAATTGCCGATTTTGTTGGCGGAAACCCCGACGAATCAGCCGAAATCCGCGCACGTTTACTTCTCGCTTCACCGACCTCGCACGTTTCCCGAAACACGCCGCCGACTCTGCTCGTCCACGGCGGAGAAGACCAGCTCGTCCGCCTCGAAAATATGCAGATTCTCAATGCGAAATTAAAAGAAAACGGCGTTCCGCACAAAACGATTTTTATACCTTACGCGCAACACGGTTTCGACTACAATATTCACGGTTGGGGATCGCAAATTACAAAATCGGTAATGCTTGATTTTTTGCGCGAACATACTGCCGGGAGATAATCGTTTTTGAATATTTTCAGAAGTTTAATCTCGCTAAGATGTTTCCCGACAGTTATTTCAACGCACAATTTCTTCTTCTAAAGAAAAACGCCATTTTACAAATGATTTTACTTTAACATAAAATACCTGTTTGCTTTCGATCAGAAATTAGTTGTCATTTCGGACAATTTATTTTTTATCGAGTAACAATGGACACCACTTGAAACCTGACTTTGAAACTTTCTTTTCCCTAAGTTAATTTTTCAAAATTTATCAGCCGACGGCAATACAAACTCATAACAAATGAGTCGGCGAAGTGCGCCGCGAAACACTAGTATAATGATTTTTCTCCGTAATTTAAGATACAAACAATACAACCTCAAAAACGAAATTTTGTCGGGTTTGACCGTCGCGCTCGCGCTCGTGCCGGAAGCCGTCGCTTTTTCAATCATCGCCGGAGTCAGCCCTTTGATCGGTCTTTATTCGGCATTTATTATCGGTTTGATCGCGGCGGCATTCGGCGGCAGACCGGGAATGATCTCCGGCGCAACGGGCGCGATTGCCGTCGTCGTCGTCGCGCTTGTCGCCAGACACGGCGTTGAATACTTGTTCGCGGCAGTCGTTTTGATGGGCGTAATTCAAATGCTCGTCGGTTTTTTGAAACTCGGAAAATTCATTCGCCTCGTGCCGTACGTCGTGATGTTCGGATTTGTCAACGGTTTGGCAATCGTGATTTTTATGTCGCAGTTCGCGCAATTTAAGATGACGGACGCAAGCGGCGTAGCAAGTTGGATGAGCGGAAAATCTTTATTTATAATGCTCGGTTTCGTCGTGCTGACGATGGCGATAATTTATCTTTTGCCGAAACTCACCAAAGCCGTTCCGTCGTCGCTCGTCGCAATTCTCGTCGTTTCTTTAATTATCATCGGCTTCGGAATAAACACCAGAACAGTCGGCGACATCGCATCAATCGGCGGCGGTCTGCCCGAATTTCACATCCCGCAAGTTCCGATCAACTTTGAAACGCTTTCAATAATCTTTCCATATTCATTGATTATGGCTCTCGTCGGTTTGATTGAAAGTCTTCTCACCTTGTCAGTAATTGACGAAATGACCGAAACTCGCGGGAAGGGAAATCAGGAAAGTTTCGCACAGGGCGCGGCGAATACTGTCTGCGGTTTGTTCAGCGGAATGGGCGGCTGCGCGATGATCGGGCAGAGCGTCATCAACGTCAGTTCGGGCGGCAGAAACCGAATTTCAGGCATTGTCGCGGCAGTCGGACTTCTGACTTTCGTGCTTTTCGGTTCATCGTTAATCGAACAAGTTCCGATGGAGGCACTCGTCGGTTTGATGTTTATGGTCGCCATCGGCACGTTTGAATGGGCGAGTTTGAAAATCTTCCGCAAAGTTCCGTCAACCGACGTTTTAGTAATGATAATCGTCGCCGGAATCACGGTCGTATTTCACAATCTCGCCATTGCCGTCATCTCCGGCGTGATAATTTCCGCGCTCGCTTATGCGTGGGAAAACGCCAAACGAATCCGCGCCCGCAAACGCATTGACGAAAACGGCATAAAGCATTACGAAATCTACGGTCCTTTGTTTTTCGGTTCGGTAACGGGATTTGAAGAAAAATTCGATATTGCGAACGATCCGAACGAAGTAGTTATAGATTTCCGGGAATCGCGCGTCGCCGACCATTCGGCAATCGAAGCTCTGCACAAAATCACCGAACGCTACGCCAAAATCGGAAAGATCGTCCATCTTCGTTACTTGAGCAAAGACTGCCGCGCTTTGCTCGACAACGCATCGGCGATAATTGACGTTAATCATTACGAAGACCCGCACTATAAATTGGTTTCCGACACGCTCGGATAACAAAACTGAAAGAATCAATTTACCTTTTGAGCAGAACAAAATCCCGTCTGCTCAAAACAATCAACAGTTGCCAACGAAAGCCGAAAATTTTACAATGCTTATGCAAAAAACGCCCGTATTTATAATTGGAATCTTTTAATGACACCGAGCGAATCAATCTATCACATCAAACAAAACCGCCGGTTTTCCGAAATCTGGATACATTTTTCGCGCGAAGAAAAAGAAGAAGTCATTCGCCGTTTGGAAACGAAAAAACCGTCTGAAATCGAGAAAGTTTTGTTGGAAATAAAAACAGGACAAAATAGACTTTTTTGACGATTTTCTGTTTGGCAATAGAACTTTGACTTTTTCTATAACCGCTTCAACCTCCGTAATTTCAACAAGTTTGCGGTTTTATTATAAATTTACACCGCATAAACTTCCGCCGAATCGCCAACGCCCGCGAACATCTTTTACCAAATTGTTTGGATAGAAGTTAATGCTTGAATTTTATGATCTTTCGTAACAAGCGGCAGATTCAAATGCAAAGCCGTCGCCGCAATTATTCGGTCGGGCATACCGGGAACGGTTTGGCGTGAGATTTGCGATAATGAAATTGTAATTTGATGAGTAAGTTCGATTGGTTTAAGAACGCTGTTCGGCGTTTGAATCGCGGCGGTGATTCTTGGTAAAACATTTGCGCCGAGCCGACCTTTTTCCGCCAGATAAGTTATCTCGACAAACGAAATCGTCGGCACGAAAATATAACCGCCCGAAACTGCCGCGTTGTCCATTTGGTTTTTAGCGTTCGCTGACAATTCGGACATTGCAAACAAATATCAAATCAGGGCATGAGTATCGGTTACTAAATCCATCTATTTTGCTTCGTCGGTCTCGAAAAAATGTTCACGCGGAAAATTTCCCCACATTTCCTTGCGGGCTTCCCGAATATCTTCTTCGTTTAGATTTATATTCAAATCCGCCAATGCGCCATACAAACTGCGGCGGGGTTGCGAGGTTGCCTCTTTTTCTTCCAAAAACTCGACAAAATCCAAAACCTCTTGCTTTTGATTCGGCGGCAAAACTTTAACTTTTTCGAGAACCGTTTCTTCAACCGTCATAACTTCACCTCGTTTGTGATTTTATCACAATTTTCTACCGCATAAACTTCCGCCGAATCGCCGAACGCTGACAAAGTTGATTTACAAAGGATTAATCATTTTTAGATTTGAGAACTTTAAAAAATCGCGGTCAGTCGTGGCGAGTGTCGCGCCGTGTTCGATTGCCAATGCCGCGAGATGCGCGTCCATCATCAAAGCCGCTTTTGTTTGACCTTCGATAATCATACTTTGAAAAATTGTCCAATGATTTGCCGTCGGAGTTAAAATTTCGATATTCGGAAGCGCAATCTATTCCTCAACAATTTCGATTGCTTCCGCCAAATCAAACGGTTGCGGAAACGCTCGCGGATTGGTCGAAATCCGCAAAAAAGCCGTTATCACCTGCCAACTCAAACCAAATGGAACGGGCGAAGAAAATTGTTCTTCAAGCCATTTTTTCGCCTGCGCGTGTTGTGGCGCGTCTTCGTTGTAAGCATATAAAACGATGTTCGCATCGGGCGTAATCATTTCCGAGCGTCCTCAATTTCTTCAATCAACTCGCTCGTTTTGTCGTAATTCAAATCTTCTCTGAAACCCAAATGTTTGCTTCTGACGCGAAATTCTTTCGGATTTTCCCGAACGCTTTTGACATTCACCGTTATTTCGACACGGGTATTCGGTTTTAATTCAACATCGCTTTCAGGACGAAAAACCTTCCCGTCAAAAACCGCCTCGATTGTGTTCGACATATTTTTCACCTCATTTGCGATTTTAACATAAATCACCGCATAAATTTCCGCCGAATCGCCAACGCCAAAAGCGCGGCTTGCAGAGGCGCGAAAATCTTTTCGAGAATCGTAAAAGTTTCGCTTGCCGGACTATTCGGTTTCCGCATTTCAACATTCTGCAAAGTCGCTGTCGCCAAACTCTGCCGAACACCTTCGCCGAAAGCCAAAGTCCGCGTATCGCAAACGGAAGCGTTGTTTGAATTCGTTTTTTCAACCGGGCAAACGTAAAAATTCGTGTTCGTATAAATGAACGGAAAAACAATCAATATCAAAAACAGCAAAACAAAAGCCGCCCAACTCCAACTTTTGCCGGAAACATTCGTGATTCGATAAAGCCCTTGAATAATAAAGTCAGGCTTCTGCGTAAAATCCCGAAAAAATTTCTTGGTTGATAAAGGGTTTAAATTATAGTTCGTCAAAATAATGAAATTTGTTTGATTTCATTATTTTCGTTTTCTGTACTTAATTTAGTTACTGGAGGTTCAAGGAAAAAATCTTGATTTTTATCAATTCTATTTAAAATCAGTTCATAATAATCAGGATTTATTTCGTAGGTGATATATTTACGATTGTTTCTTAGACAAGCAACTGCTGTTGTTCCAGTCCCAGCGAAAGGGTCTAAGACAAAACCATTCTCAGGGCAACTAGCTCTAATCATTCTTTCAATTATCTCCAACGGTTTTTGAGTTGGGTGATCTTCACGTTCCGCATGAATACGATGCAACCGCGAAACTGACCATAAATCTTTCGGATTGTAACCCATTTCAAGCCATTTTTTGCCGACAAAAATCGAACGGCTTCTCGCTTTTTTCGTTTCTTCATCATAAGGAATACGAATTGAGTCTAAGTCAAAGTAATGTTCTTTCGATTTTGCAAAAAATCCGATTGTGTCGTGAACTGAACTGTAACGTCTAGTGCTTCCGCCCATACTTGGAACTCTTCTATCCCAAATAATTTCGTTGAGCATTATCATTTTGGATTTGAGCAAGACAAAAATTTCAGGACTATAACGCCAAGTACAAAAAATGTAGAGGCTTCCATTTGGTTTTAACTTGGAAATAGCTAAACTTAGCCATTTTTCATTCCAACGCATAAAGTCTTCATACTCTTGTTTATCCGAATCGTTACCGTAATCTTTTCCTAAGTTATAAGGCGGGTCAGCGACGATTAAATCAATTGATTCATCAGGTAATAAACACATTCCTTCAAGCGCGTCTTCATTGTAAATTTGGCTGGTTAAATTCATTTGTTATCCCAATACAATACTTTTTGATTTTTCTTTAAGCAGGGTTATGAACTCTTGTCTCGTTCTCTGAATAGGCTCGTGATGATAAAACGCCTGTATCTTATCATTTCTAGGATTTACATAAATTGGCAAGAATTGCGGCGAAAATGTGTGAATGGCATTCTTATCGAAACTTATTGTCAGATTGTCAAATTTGATTCCGAAACTTACATAAATGAGCCTGTAATTTACATTAGCAATGTATTGCATATAAAGTTTCTCGACTGCTGAAATATCATTTTTATTTTTCTTGCCATCTATGTTGTGCATTTTCACATTTACATAATAACGATTTTCACCAATCTCAATGATGCAATCGTGCAAACAGGTGTCAGGCAAATTTATATCAACATCGGAGATATTGATTTCCTTAGCGTGAAACTTAGCTTGCTGAGTTATTACTTGTTCGGCAATCCAACTTATTGAACGAGTGTGAGCTTTCAATCCGTAAGGAAGAATTTTTTCATCTGTAATATTAAAAGATGGAACAAAATTCACAGAGGCTAAAAAAATTGTTTTAACCAATTTCATTTCTGAATTTATTAAATTAACTTCGTTTTCAAGTGGCATAAGATTATTTTTGTTTTAGTGTTTAAAGTAACAAAATTGAGACAAATCAGCAATTTCATTTTTTAACTCTTCATTGGAATTTTAACATCATTCTTTTCAGCAAATTCAGACGCTTCTTCATAACCCGCGTCAACTTGGCGGACAATTTTAAGAATCAATATAACCTTCTTTTTCATTGCGCTGTTCTTCGCGCGTTCTGCCGTCGGCGAAATCGAACCATCTTTGAAGCCCAAGTTTTGCCAATCCCCACGCGATTGCTCCGGCGTTTTTGATGATATGTTCTTTGATGAGATTTCGATTGACCAAACCGTTTCGACTCAGCAGAAAGACGGCATCTTCCTGATCTTTGAAGCGTCCGGCGATGAACTTTAGAATCACCAACCATTCCGGCGTGAGAACGGGAACATCGTTTATTTTGACCGCCGCTTTTAATGCTTCTTTGAATAAAGGTTTGAATTCATCGTTGCGAATTATCCAATCAACCGTAACGACTTTTTCATCGGTTTCGGTGTTATAACGCTCGCCGCCTTGTTTGAGCCGTCCGACGATCTGTTTTTCCGACATCGGCAAGAGTTTGTCGGCAATAATATCAATATCTTTGGTCAACCTGTCGCTTCCATACAAATTCATCGCCAAACCGCCGACCAACGCCCAATCAATGCCGTTTTCTTCGGCGAGTTTGCCGACAATTTCAATGGCTTGCGATGCTGAATTCTCATCAATTACGTCAAGATTAATTTTTGGTCTGTTCATAATTTCTTGATGGAGCGCAGACTGCCAGCCTGCGTGTGTATTATATCAAGATAAATTTTTTACTCGCAGGCTGGCAGCCTGCGCTCCGTTTGCTCCGTTTGCTTTCGATGCCACGCGCTTGAGAAACGCCAATCGCTTTGGTTTTCGCAGAGTTTAGCTTTGACGGGGTTTCGTTCTATGTAATTGAACGCTTTTTCAAAATGTTCGTAATCGCGGATGTAGCGGTCAAACGCTTCGGGAAACCAAAATCTTCCGCTTCGATTCAAAAGTTTATTGGCTTGCAGAGAAGTATAAGATTTACAGGAATGGACGATCTCGCTTAACGAATATCCTTCTAATGGCGTAACCAACAGATGAACGTGGTTCGGCATAATCACCCAGGCGTGGAGTTTATATTTTATACCGACAAATCGGAGCAGGTTTTCTTCGACCATTTCAGCAATTTCGGTTTCGCGCAGATAGCATTCGCCGATGCCTTGATCCAAATACTTTTCGATGCTGATGAGCTTCTCGCGCTCGGTGATTTGTTCTCGCTCGACTTGGAACAGCAAATTTTGCAGGACTTTTTGCGGCAATGAATCTGCCAATCTGTATGTCAAAAATTGGATGATCTGCCCGCCGTCAAAATGCGGAAGATAACCTCTCGAATACCAGCCTCTTGGAGAACCTTCGGACATTTTCTTTTTAAGAAGCGCAGGCTGCCAGTCTGCGTGTGTATTATTTTAGCATCAATTATATTTTTACTCGCAGGCTGGCAGCCTGCGTTCCAATGGAATCTTAATATCGTTTTTCTCAGCAAATTCAACCGCTTCATCATAACCCGCGTCAACGTGGCGGACAACGCCCATTCCGGGGTCGGTGGTGAGAACTCTTTCGATGCGGTTGGCGGCTTCGGGTGTGCCGTCGGCGACGATTACTTGTCCGGCGTGGAGCGAATAGCCGATGCCGACTCCGCCGCCTTGGTGGAGCGAAACCCACGTCGCGCCGCCGACGGCGTTTATCATTGCGTTTAAATAAACCCAATCGGCGATTGCGTCCGAGCCGTCTTTCATCGCTTCGGTTTCGCGGTTCGGGCTGGCGACGCTGCCGCAATCGAGGTGATCTCTGCCGATGACGATTGGTGCTTTTAATTCGCCGCTGGCGACCATTTCGTTTAATTTGAGTCCGGCTTTGGCGCGTTCGCCGTAGCCGAGCCAGCAGATTCTCGCGGGCAAACCTTGAAATTCGACTTCCTTTTGCGCCATCGTCAGCCATTTAATCAAATGATCGTTTTCGGGGAAAAGATTCATCATCGCTTCGTCGGTTTTGTAGATGTCTTCTTTGTCGCCGCTTAATGCAACCCAACGAAAAGGTCCTTTGCCTTCGCAGAACAGCGGGCGAATGTA
>JBBPXX010000105.1:0-64533 GCA_038200505.1 Pyrinomonadales bacterium
GCACTCGGCGTGCTTGACCAGACGGGCAAAAAGATTTCGCTCGTCGCGTTCAAATCTGCGCCCGATGTCGAACCGAATGCGGTTTTGCAGATGATCGGACAGCATAATCAATCGCTCGACATCGAACCGTTTCCCGCGCTTGGTGATATTTTGCGCGAGGGGAAAACGATGCAGATTGTTGACACGCAATTGCCGTTTGCGATTCGGCTGATTTTTAATTCGCAGCTCGGCGGAAAATCCGCGCTCGTAACGCCCGTACGCGTTGGCGGACAAGCGTTCGGATTGCTTGGTTTTGTCTGGAGCGAAGAACGCGCCAAACCGTTTGAAGAACACGACATCGCGCTCGTCGAAGGAATTTCCGACCAAATCGGCACGGCGTTGGAACGCGACCAACTTTCAGCCGAGATTATGCGACTTAAAAGCGAACTTCATCAAAAACACAGCGAAATTATCGGACAAGCCGCAACAATTCGCCGTTCCATCGAACTCGCTCTCAACGTCGCTGACACCAACACAACCGTTTTAATTCAAGGCGAATCCGGCACGGGAAAAGAGTTATTGGCAAATTTGATTCACTACAATTCGGGACGCGAAAACAAGCCGTATATCAAATTAAACTGCGGCGCAATTCCTGAAACTCTCTTAGAATCAGAGCTTTTCGGACACGAAAAAGGCGCGTTCACCGACGCGCGAAATCAAAGACAAGGACGTTTTGAAGAAGCCGACGGCGGCACGCTTTTTTTGGACGAAATCGGCGAAATGTCGCTCGCCGCGCAGGTTAAATTATTAAGAGTTTTGCAGGACGGCGAATTTACAAGAGTCGGCGGGCGCGAAGTGATAAAAACCGATGCGCGTGTGATTGCCGCGTCAAATATTGACCTTGAAAAAGCGGTTGACGAAGGCACATTTCGCAAAGATTTGTTTTATCGTCTGTCGGTTTTCCCGATTGTCGTGCCGCCGCTTCGTTCGCGTCCCGAAGATATTCATTTGCTCGTTTTTCATTTTCTCGAACTTTACAAAGAAAAAACCGGACGCTTCGTGTCGGGAATTTCCAAAGAAGCACTTCGCGCACTGGTCAATCACGAATGGACGGGCAACGTCCGCGAACTCGAAAACGCCATCGAACGCGCCGTCATTATCGCATCGGGACGACAAATCGAACTCGACGATCTGCCCGAAGCAATCAGCCGACGTGCCTTTGAATCGTTCGCCCAAGCCCGCCAAGAACGCGCCAAAGCCGCCAGCGAAGGACGCTCGATCAACCTCGAAGTCGCATTCCCCGCAACAATGGAAGAAATCGAAAAAAACGCGATTGAATTAGCTTTAGATTACACAAGCGGCGACAAATCACGCGCTTCACGCCTTTTAAATATCGGTAGAAAAACGCTTTATCGAAAATTGGATCAATATAAAAATGATTTAAATTAAAATTTTTGACTTCATCAAAATCAATTATTTTGTTTGTGTTTTCGCATTCGATACTGACAAAATGCAAAAAAATATTTACGATAAAGAAGTATGAATCGGCAAACTTTACAATCTCTCGAATATAAAAAAATGCTCGGACTCGTCAGCCGCTATGCCAATACGCCGATGGGCGAAGCGCGTTTTGAAAATCTTGCGCCGATGACGGGCAGATTGGAACTCGAAAATGCTTTGAAGGCGGTTGCCGAAACAGTTTTGCTGAACGCGGAAAAACAAGTTACTTGGTCGTTTAGCGGTTTGGAAAACCCGTCGGATGTCGTCGCCGTTTTGCGAATCAGGAATGCGACGCTTGAGCCGGTTTCGATGCTTGAAATTACGCGGCTGTGCAATCAGGCACTTTTTGCGCGTTCGGCGATTCAGCCCGAAAAGGAATTTGCGCCGACTTTGTGGCAGATAATCGAAAATCTGCCGCCGACTTTGTTTGAAGTTATCGGCAAAATTAATAAAAAACTTCTTCCGTCGGGCGAAATTGATGATTCAGCTTCGCCTGAATTGGCGAAGTTAAGACGCGAAATCAACGCGCAACGCGGACGGCTTCAAAAATCATTGGAAACGGCGATGCGAAGCGCGGGCGCGGCGATTCAGGATGAAATCGTAACACAGCGCAACGAGCGGTTTGTGATTCCGGTCAAAGCCGATTTTCGCGGCAAAATTCAAGGCGTGGCGCACGGTTTTTCGTCGAGCGGGGCGACGGTTTTTATCGAACCGCTTGAAGCAATCGAAGCCAACAACGAACTGCAAAACCTCAAAGGCAAAGAAGAACGCGAAGTCGCGCGGATTTTACTTTCGCTAACCGAAGATTTGCGCGAACAGCTTCCGGCTATCGAAGCGGCGGTCGAAGCCGTCGCCGAACTCGATTTTATCAAAGCCAAGGTCGGATTTGCCGGAAAATTCAACGCGATTGTGCCGCAAATTTCCGACGACGAAACGCTTGATTTGGTCGAAGCGCGTCATCCGATTCTGGAAGAAAATCTTCGCAATTCGTCAGCCGTCAGCCGTCAGCCGTCAGCCGCAGAAAACAGCGGACAGCGGACAGCGAACAACGGACAATCAAACGAAATCGTTCCCGTTTCATTCAAATTAACGAAAGAAAAAGGCGTAATGATAATTTCCGGCGCGAATGCGGGCGGGAAAACCGTCGTGATGAAAACGGCTGGACTATTGAGTTTGATGGCGATTTCCGGTTTGCCTATTCCGGCGAAAGCGGCGCGGATTCCCTTTTATAAATCGGTTTTGGCGGACATCGGAGATCATCAAAGTTTAGCAGCAAATCTTTCGACGTTTTCGTCGCACATCTCGAACATCGCCGGAATGATGCGCGACTGCACCGCGCCGTCGCTCGTTTTATTGGATGAAGTCGGCACGGGAACAGACCCGGACGAAGGTTCGGCGTTGGGCGTGGCGATTGTTGATTATTTTCGACGAAAATGCAGAGCGCAGGTCATTGCGTCAACTCACTATCGCGGACTGAAAATTTACGCGGCGAATGATGAAAATGTGATTAACGCTTCGGTCGAATTTAACGAAAAAACCTTGCAGCCGACGTATCGTTTATTGGTCGGTTTGGCGGGTGCGTCTTCGGGCATCGAAATCGCGCGGCGGTTCGGCATTCGGGATGAAGTCATCGAAATCGCGCGGCAGAATTTGGATATTTCAGCGCAGGAAGCCGAAAATTATCTGCACAAATTACAGTTTGAAACGCGCCAAGCCGAAGATTTACGTATCGCTCTGGAAGAAGAACGCGAAGCCGTCGCCAATAAATACGCGCTTTTGGACATCGAAGCCGGCAAAAAGGAAAAGGAACGTCAAAGACAATTTGAGCGCGAATTGTCGGAAACCATCGAAGGTTTTGAACGTCAATCAAAAGCGTTCGTCAAAACCATCGAAGACAAAGCGTTAAAAGCAAAACTCGACAAAGAACGTATCGCGCGAAAAGCCGAACTTAATCGCGCCGTCGTCGCCAAAGTCCAAAATCCTTCAAGAATTCAAATTCCAAAATCCAAAGTCCAAAGTCAGCAATTTGAAGTTGAAAGCGAACAGCAAACGACGGACAAACCGATTGAAGTCGGTACGAAGGTTTTGACGAGTTTCGGAAATGTCGGAACTGTCGAGAAAATTGATAAAGATATGGTGGAAGTTCTGGTCGGTTCGATGCGTCTGCGCGAAAAATTGGAAAATTTGAAAGCGGTCGTCAATCAGGAAACGCAATCGAAACAATCGCTCGGAGCAAAACTTCAAGATCAGGCGAAAAGTTCTAATCTGCGGCTCGACACCGAAGACGCAAACGCCGAACTGAATCTCATCGGCAAAACAACCGCTGATGCCGAATATGAAGTTGACCGATTTTTAGACGAAGCCTATCTCGCTTCGCTTCCGCGTGTGCGAATCATTCACGGCTTCGGCACGGGCGCGTTGAAAAACTTTGTTCACCATCTTTTGAAAGGTCATCCGCACATCGAAAAATTCGGTTTCGCCCCGCAAAATGAAGGCGGAAACGGTGCTACAATAGCAGAGTTAAAATAACTGCGAAAAATTTTAAAAATGGTGAAAGAACACTCGGATGAATAATTTGAAGTTCACGGCAACTATTTTTCCAGTCTTGGTTTTCTTGAATTGATGATAATATGGCAACGCTTTTAGATGAATTATCACAACTGATTTCCGCTTTGGAAGAAAATGAAATCGAATATGCGGTGTGCGGCGGTTTGGCGTTGACGATTCACGGTTTTCCGCGGGCGACGTTTGATATTGATATTTTGATTCAAGCTGAATCTCTGGAAAAAGCCTACAAAGTCGCGGCGGAAAAAGGTTATGATATTCGCGGACTCGATATGTCGTTTAAAGAAAGAGCCGTTGAAATTCGGCGTGTTTCCAAAATTGATGATGACGGCGAAGTTTTGTCGCTGGATTTGCTGCTTGTTACTCCGAAAGTCGAAGACGTTTGGGAAACGCGGGAAACTTTGGTTTGGCAGGATAAAACTTTGTGGATTGTGTCGCAAAACGGTTTAATCAGAATGAAGGAACTTGCCGGACGAGCGAAAGATTTAATTGATATTGACAGGATAAAAAATGAAGAAAGTTGATATGTCCGGCGAAGCCATTACGAGACGTTTGAAGCAGGTTGATCAACTGCGCGAACTTTCGCTGTCATTGATGAAAGCGAAAAAAGTTTCGGATGAAAACAAAAAAAACGTGGAGAAAAATCAGAACCGAACAGACGATTCTGAAAATCCCGTGAGCGTTTCCGCAAAATTAAAAGGCGATTCAAATATTTGAATCGCCTTTTTTCCTAAAATTTATAGATAATTAATCGCGTGCGTGAACTAAGCGGCGCGTTTGGTCGCCAAACAGCACATCAATTTTCTGCGCGTCAATGACCGCCGTAACTTCGCCTTGTCCAAAAGTCGAGTGCATCATTGCCTGACCTTTTTTGTATTTTTGCGATTGGCTATAAGGCGTTCCGGCTTTCGATTTGCCGGAGTCAATTGAAACTTTTTTACCGCGCCGAAATGCGCTGATCGTGCCGCAAACATCACAAACCGCTTTGGTCAGTTTACCGAGTTTGGTTACTGATTGCGCTGTGTGATTTTGTTCGGCATCATCACAAACCGAACAAGGCATTTCTATTGTTTGACCCAGTTCAAATTTTGTATCTTTCATAAATTCTCCTTCAATTTTTGGAACTATCGGAAGCGTCGCCGCCCGAAAGAACGAAATACTTTCTTTTTATTAGACGCTGGTTTTTTCGCAGGATTTTTTGCTACTGACAAACTTCCGCCGAAATCCGGTAGTAAAACACGCTCAACCGTTTGTCCGGTCAATTTTTCAATCGCCCGCATCGTGTGTTCATCGGCGGCAGTCAAAAGAGTAATCGCGCGACCTTCATTTCCCGCACGTCCGGTGCGTCCGATACGATGAACATAATCTTCCGGCACTTCCGGCACGTCATAGTTTATCACATGCGACACCAAATCTACATCTATGCCTCGTGCCGCCACGTCGGTTGCTACCAAAACTCGCGTTTTGCCGGTTTTGAAACTTCGCAGAGCCGTTTCACGCTGTGATTGCGAACGATCACCGTGAATGCGCGTCGCTTTGTGTGAACGCTTTTCCAAAATATGCGAAAGACGATCCGCGCCGCGTTTAGTTCTTGTAAATACCAAAACGCGCTCAAAATTTTCGCGTTCAAGCAAATCTAATAAAAGTCCCGTTTTTGAAGCGAGAGCAACCGGATATGCCGTTTGCTTGATCGTTTCGGCGGGTTTTCCCTGATATTTAATGCCGATGACTTGCGGTTCTTTCATAATCGAACGCGCGATTTTTTCGATTTCCGGCGACATTGTTGCCGAGAAAAACAGCGTCTGTCTTTTGCTCGGAATGACGTTGACGATTTTTTTAATTGAAGGCAAAAAACCCATATCGAGCATTCTGTCGGCTTCGTCCAAAACGAGCGTTGTAAGCTGCGAAAAATCAATCGCGCCCTGCTGCATAAAATCCATCAAGCGTCCGGGCGTGGCAACGATGATGTGTGCGCCGCTTCGCAAAGCGTCGGCTTGTTTTTTGTAACCCGCGCCGCCGATGATCGAAACACAGCGGATTTTTTTCGGCGCAAATTGGCGGCAAAATGCTTCGGTTTGATTGGCGAGTTCGCGCGTCGGCGCAAGGATTAAAACTTTCGTTCCTTTTCCTTTAACATCTGCCAAATTTTGAATGATCGGCAGAAGGAATGCCGCCGTTTTGCCCGTGCCGGTTTCGGCGCAAGCCATAACATCTGTGCCTTCCAGAACAACCGGAATAGCTTTTTCTTGTATCGGTGTCGGTTCTGTATAACCGAGCGACTCGCATCTGCTTAACAAAGCCGGATGCAAGCCTAAATCTTTAAAACTCATATATTGTAAATAATCTTTTAGCTCAACCGAAATAATCGGGAGCATTTTTGTAAAAAAAGTGATAGCGTGATTTGTAAAAAGACAAGAAAATGTTCGATTGCAGCGATTGCAATTGATTTAATCGCGTCGGTTTATGAAGAAATTTTGCTCAAATTCACACTGAAATTGTGAAGCCCGAAATTGCCGTTATCAACAAACAAAATAATGCTTCGCTCCTAAATTTAGGAGTCAAAGAAGTTTCCTACGAAAGTATGCTTCAGTGTAACGGTATGCAGTAGAAGGCTTGCGTTTGATGGTTCAGAACAATGAACCGCTTCTGACAAAATAACTAACCAAATCTCATCCTATCCAAAAACGCCGCAGATTTTATTCAATGCCGACGAACTCACCGTTAATGAAAGAGAAAAGGAATGTCTTTATAAGGATGCACTAATAGCGCGATAATAGCAAGCCGAAGTGATATTACATTGCTTTTTAATTCTTTGTTTTAATGTGTAATCGGTTAAAACCTATCGTAATTGGCTGGGCGTAAATCCGGTTTTGCGGCGAAAGCGGTGTGTGAAATGTGCCGGATTGGAAAATCCGAGCAGATAAGCGATTTCCGTCACGGTCATATCAGTTTTTCGCAAAAGTTCGCGGGCGCGTTCGATGCGCTGGTTGATAACGTATTGATGCGGCGTGTAGCCGGTTGATTGTTTGAACATCCGCAAAAAATGATATTCGCTCAAACCGGCGGCGTTTGCCAAAACTTTTAACGATAAATCTTCCGCCAGATCGCTTTCTATCAAATCCAAAACGTGCGCCAGCTTTTTGTTGGTCAAACCGTTGACGTAACGCTTTTCGGACGGCATTTTGTCGGTTGAATATTCGCGCAAAAGCTGGACGGCGAGCAGATTGGCAATTGAATCGGCAAAGAGATTGCTGGCAGTCGCTTCCGCGCCGCGCTGGAGTTCGTCGAACGCCATTCGCGCCATTGATTCGATGACCAAACTGCGTGATTCGAGCGCGGATGTGATTTCTACTTTGTCAGGATTCATCTCCGCGCCTTCCGCCACGGATTTGACGAATTCCGGTTCGAGATGCAGATAAATATCGTCCTGCTCAACGTCATCATACCACGACTGCAAAGCGGTCGCTTCGGGAAAAACAGTAACATTTCCGGCAGTTTGCAGAATGTTGTAATTTCTACCCGACAAAAGCGACTGCTGGCGCGAAGGTGCGCCCATATAAACCGTGATTAAATGATAAGTCAGTTTGTCGGGTTTGATATATGATTCGCGGATGTGATGACGATTGCGGATGACTTTCAGATTTTTCCAGCGGTTACGGCTGTTGACAATCCAGTCGCCGCGCCAGTTGTAGCGCGTTTTGGTTCTGCCTTCGTCAATTTTTAAACTTTTTTTCACCTTTTCGGAACTCATAATCTATTTGACTTTTTTCAAAAATATTTACATTGGACACAAAAAAGGTCTATATTTTTATTACTTGTTGATGTCGTAAAAGTAGAGCGGTTTTATTTTCAATTTATAAATTTAAAAAGTCGCCGCAATAATATGTCAGCATTCGCAATTTTATGATAGTTTTTGCCGAAACTTCGATGTAAATTTAATTATACGTGAAATAGTCCTCACCCTCATTTATTCTCTAATTTGCGCGTCGAAGTCGGCTCAATAGAGGAAGAATAAGATTTATGAAGAAATTTATCAATAACAAAACTGCCCTATCGAAAGGTGTTTCGACGCTTGACGTGATAAAAAGCAATTTTAGAATAATTTTATTACTGTCAATCATCACAACTTTGAGCGGCGCGATTTACGGCGGACACAGCATACTGGATTCAGTTGATCCGTCGTTTGATCCGCAAATTCAAACAAATTCGTTTAGAACAAAAACTGTTTCAATCGTAATGCCAATGCCGGACGGTAAAATTTTGGTTGCGGGCAGTTTTAATTCTTACAATCGTCAATCGGTTGGTGCGGTTGTCCGACTAAATTCAGATGCGACGATTGATACGACTTTCAATTCGATACCGTTTGCATCGGGAACTTTCGTGAATAAAATAATCATTCAGCCGGACGGTAGACTGATTTTGCACGGAGTTAATATGCGTCTGACCGGTCAGACGGGACCGAGCAAAAATGTTATTCGATTGAACAGCAACGGAACGCTCGACACGACGTTTGATTATACATTGAGCGGCTTGGTTTATGACGCTGCGATAGATGCGGACGGAAGAATAATATTGTCGGGTTTTATCACCGATAATGATTTAATTACGCGCAATGTTATTAGATTAAATTCGGACGGTTCTCGAAACACTGCTTTTCAATTCGACACAGTTGTTCCGACATCCGTGGTGAAAATCGCAACTCAAGGTAATAAAGTAATTGCCGCCACGGAAAACGGATTGCAATCCATTATAAGATTAAATGAAGATGGTTCTACTGATTCAGCCTTTACCTCAAAAACTCTTACCAATACTCAAATTAGGTCAATAACCGTTCAACCGGACGACAAAATTCTTGTTCTCAGCACAACTAATTTATATCGCCTGAATGAAAATGGCGGCGATGACGGCAATTTCGCCGCGATAGCTTTTTCACCTTTTTTTCCCGCCAGACAAATGGCTTTATCAAATGACGGCAAAATTATCGTTTCAACAAGTTTTTCGACATCTGAAATTAAGCGTTATCTCGCAAACGGGAATATTGATAATTCATTTACTCCTTACACTATTGAACCCGGCGTTTACAGTTGTCACGGAGTTCAATCCGATGGCGGCATTATTATCGGCGACATTAATAATTATGGAGTTTCCACCAACATCCCGAATCATTTTTCCCGGCTTCATCCGAACGGAACTCTCGACACAGCCTTTAATGCCGGCGGCATCGGTTTTCAAAATATAAATCCGGGCAGCATCAGAACGATTGCGGTTCAAACAGATGGAAAGATAATGATTGGCGGGAAATTCGATTTAGTCGGTGATTCCGCTCGATATAAGATTGCCCGTTTGAATGCCGATTCATCTCTTGACACGACCTTTCAAATTAGTACGAGCGGAACGAATTACTTCACGCAAGTTCAGGACATTTATGATGTGAACATCCAGCCAAACGGAAAAATTTTGGTTTCCGGCTTGTTTAATTATTCGCTTAACGGCTTGAGCAAATCAAATTTGGTTCGTCTGAATGCGGATGGGATTATTGATCCGACTTTCAGCCTTGACCTAATTATTGACGATCTCTATGGCTGTTGTTTAGCCGGAAAAAATAAGACTGCTGTTTTGGATAACGGTAAGATAGTTGTCGGAAACTCGCGCAATTTAATTTCACAGCTTCCTTTTCCGCTAAAACTAAACACCGACGGCACACGCGACATTTCATTTAATCCGACGATTTATGCCGCACAAAATACTTTACACATTTATGATCTAGCCGTTCAGCCGGACGGCAAAATTATTATCGGCGGCAGATATGGTTCAACTCTGCTCAATGCGTTTCTTATCCGCCTGAATTCGGACGGAAGTTCGGATCAAACATTTAATGCTGTCGAACAAATCGGTGGAATAGTTTCAGCACTCGCATTGTTTCCGAACGGCAAAATCTTACTTGCAAAATTAACCTCTTCTTCTTCGCAAATCAATCGTTACGAAGTTTTACGCTTAAATTCCGACGGAAGTTTGGACAATACGCTTAACGCCGGAACAGGTGCGAGTGACAGAATCAATTCAATTTTGGTTTCATCCGCCGGAAAAATATTTATCGGCGGCAAATTCACCGAATTTAACGGACAAAAGCGGCAAAATCTAGCGCAGTTAAAGCCGGACGGCAGTTTGGTTTCAACCGATTATTCTGTGAACGCCGAAGTTTTGAGTTTGGCAATGGACGGCGAAGGGCGATTATTAGTCGGTGGTGATTTTACAGTCATCAGCGTCGGCGGCGGCACAAGCGCAACCCACACATATATTGCCCGCTTGATAGATGCGGAACAATTATCACAACGAAAAACTCAGTTCGATTTTGACGGCGACGGACGTGCCGACATCGCAGTCTTCCGCGCAGGCGAGGGAAATTGGTTTATCAACCGAAGTTCGCAGGGGTTTGCGGCTTCGACGTTTGGAACGCAGACGGATCGGATCGTTCCGGCGGATTTTGACGGCGACGGCAAAACCGATATTGCCGTTTATCGTTCAGGCAATTGGTATATTTTGAATTCCGCAAGCGGTTTTTCGGCGGTGCAGTTCGGTGAAAGCACAGACATTCCGTCGCCGGCGGATTTCGATGGCGACGGACGCGCCGATATTGCGGTATTTCGTCCGTCAAACGGAGTTTGGTATGTTTTGGGAAGTCGAAACGGTTTTTATGCCGGTCAATTCGGCGCAAGCGGCGATAAGCCGGTGGCGGCGGATTATGACGGCGACGGCAAGGCGGATTTTGCAGTGTTCCGAAACGGAAATTGGTACATTCAAAATTCCGCCGCCGGTTTTTCCTCGGTACAATTCGGCTTCGGAACAGACATTCCGGTTGCCGCCGATTATGACGGCGACGGCAAAACCGACATCGCCGTTTTCCGAAGCGGATTCTGGTATATGCTGGAATCAAACGGAGGTTTTCGCGGACTGCAATTCGGCAACCCGACGGATTTGCCCGTTCCGGCGGATTATGACGGCGACGGCAAAACCGACATTGCCGTTTATCGTGCGGGCAATTGGTATATGCTGAAAAGTTCCAACACCGGATTTTACGCCGAACTTTTCGGCTTTTCGACTGACAAACCGATACCGGCTGCTTTTCGATAAATAATTTGAGTGCGGTGTTTCAAATAATTCAACTTTTTTATGTCGAAACTACGTTAGAAATCTCATCAACCTCAATCGAAAAGGGCGAATGATTTAAATCATTCGCCCTTTTCGGTTTTAAATTCATTTCTGCTCATCAAACTACATACGCGGATCGCGCGTAATTTTTATTTGATAATCCTTCGGCGGCTCCGCACCTAAAAGGTTTTTGACGAAATAATCCCAACGGCGGCGCATCATATACAAACTGTCCGCGCCGTAACCGTGGCGGGCATTCGGGAAAATCACCAAATCGAAATCCTTATTGGCTTTAATCAGAGCGTCAACAACTAAATAAGTGTTATACGGCGGCACATTGTCGTCCATTCCGCCGTGCGCGAGCAGCAATTTGCCTTTTAAGTTTTTCGCGTAGATTTGATTCGCCTGTTTTTCGTAATTGTCGCCGTTCAGCAAACCGATGTAGCGTTCGCCCCAATCGTCTTCGTAATTGCGGTTGTCGTGGTTGCCTGATTCGGAAATGCCGACTTTGTAAAAATCGGGATAACGAAACATCGCCGCCGCCGTTGCGAAACCGCCGCCGGAATGTCCCCAAATGCCGACACGGTTTATATCAATATACGGGTATTTTTCGGCTAACTGCTTTATTCCGGCAATTTGGTCGGGCAAAGTATTGTCCGCCATATCGCCGTAACAAGCATCGTGAAATGCTTTTGAGCGGTCAGGATTGCACGTTCCGTCAATGACGACGACGACAAAACCGAGTTCGGCAACCGCCTGATGATCGCTGCGCGAAGCCACAAAAGAACGGCTGCCGACTCCGCCGCCCTGCGGTCCGGGATAGACGTAATTGACGACCGGATATTTCTTTTTCGGATCAAGATTCGTCGGCGTGAACATCAAGCCGTATAAATCCCATTTGCCGTCGCGCGATTTGACCGTAATCGGTGTCGGCGGTTTCCAACCCGAAGCCGTCAGGCGCGAAATATCGGTTTTCTCCAGCACGGCGATTGATTTGCCCGTCATATCGCGCAGAACTGAAGTCGGCGGAACGTCGGGTTTTGAATACGTATCAACAAAGTTTTTGCCGTCATCCGATATTAAAATTTGATGATTGCCGTCTTCAGGCGTTAAAAGTTTTAAGTTTTTGCCGTCGAAATCAACGCGATAAAAATGGCTGAAATACGGGTCTTGTCCGGCTTCGCGCCCGTTGGCGTTGAAATACAGAACGCGATTTTTTTCATCAACTTTGACGAGCTGTGTAACGACGAAATCGCCTTTTGTAATCTGAGTTTTCAGTTTTCCGCTTCTCAGATCATATAAATAAAGATGTCCCCAATTGTCTTTTTCCGAATACCAAATAAATTCGTTGGAAGCGGGCAAATAACGCCAGTTCGCCGCGCCCTGACCGGATTCATACTGCGTCGGAACTTTTTCTTCGTAAATGTCCGTAACTTCGCCGCTTACGGCATCGGCAACGCGGAGATTCGCCTGTTTATGATCGCGCGAACTCGAAACAAAAGCGAGTTTGGAACTGTCCGCGCTCCACTCGTTATCGGTGAAATCGCCGCCGCACGAAATGTCGTCGCAGAGCGTCGAACGATGCGCGTCGGGCGGCATCTGCAAACGAATGACTTTCGGAACTTCCGTATCAATAATAACGCGCTGAATCGTCGCTATCGGTTCACCCGGCAGCGGATATTTCCACTGTTCGAGCTTCGGCGCACCGACGTTTGTCGTTACCAAATACATATCGCTCGCGCCGCGCTGATCCTGCTGAAACGTGGCAATTTTTTTGGAATCGGGCGACCATAAAAGAATCGCGCGGTCGCTGTGCGTCCAGCCGGCATTGTCGGTCGCGTAGCCGAAATCCTTTATGCCGTCAACCGTTAATTGCGTTTCCTTCTTCGTCGTTAAATCGCGCATCCACAAATTCCAATCGCGGATAAAAGCGACTTTCGTGCCATCGGGCGAAACAATTGCGTTGCGGTCTTGATTAACCGGAGTTGTAGTTTTAGCAACCGGAACGCCCGCAAGCAGTCGTTTTTCATCATTTTCGGTAATTCGCTTGCCGCTGACGGGATCAAACAAAACATATTCGCTGCCGGTCGGCGTTAAAACGCGGTAATACAATCTGCCGTCGGGCAAAAATGTCGGGCGAACTCCGGCGCGGTCAACGAGTTGATTAGTGCTGAAACTCAGCATTTTTTCAGCACGGGCGTAATCGGCGGCGGTTAAAACGCGCGGCGATTCATTAGATTGCTGGGCGAAAACGGTAGCGGCGGTCATCAATAAAACCGTCAGATGCAGAAATATGTTTTTTTTCATCGGTAGAATATTTTGCTGTTTTGGACACTGTAGAAAACAATTACTTGAATGCGATAAATCTATTTTGACGAAATTTGCCGCAAGTATCAAGTAAAAGCGGCGGAAAAACTTTCGTGCGCGAAACGGATAAAGTGATTTTACGCAAACTTTCGCAAAAAAGTTATCACTAAATGGCAAAAGTCCGACTATTCAAGAAGTCGTCAAACACCAAATTCACAAACTCGAATTTTAAAAAATATCAGTTCGAAAATTTAACGGTTTTTCTCCAGTATTTCTCTGTGAAATCTCCGTGATCTCTGTGTTTAAGGAAAATTATAAACACGGAGATCACGGAGATTTCACAGAGTTTTTGCTTTTCGTTCTGAACTTTTTTAATAATTTATTTTTTATTTCTATCGCGGCGTTCACGCTGTTCTTTCGTCCATTTCGGTTTCTTTTTGCCTTTTGCTTTAGCGTTGATTTTGGCTTTGCCGCCGGATTTAGGACGTTTGGTTATATTTTCGAAGAATTCAGGGATTTCCTTTTTTTTGTGTTTCGGACGATCTTCGGGCAATGAGTTTTCATCACGTTTAACCCGTTTCGGTCGGTCGCTTTCATCAAAGTTTACGGTTTTTTCCGTCTTGAAATACTCTTCTTTTTTATTCGTTCTTTCCGTTCTGTCGCGTTTTTCAAATCTATCGCACTTTTCAAAATTCCCGCGTTTTTCCGGTCGGCTTCTTTCAAAAGATTTCGGACGGTCGAAAGATTTCGGACGATCAAAATCTCTTGGACGGTCGAAAGATTTTGCGCGAATTGGTTTTGTTTCTGTTTTTTCATCCGAATCAGCGGCGCGGACGTTGGCTTTTTGACCGCGAATGCGCGTGTTCCGCATTTGCTGCAAAAGTCCGGCGACAAATTCCGAAGGCACGTCAACGAGCGTGTATTCGTCGTAAATATCTATCGCGCCGATGGCTTTTCCGGGAACATTTCCTTCATTGGCAATCGCGCCGACGACATCCGACGGACCGATTCCGCCGCCGCGTCCGACATCTATAAACAGGCGCGTCATTCCGTCGCCCCAGTTTGTTGGCTGCTCGGCTTTCGCTTCGACTTTAACCTGCAAAGGTTTGTCGCCGACGGTTAAAAACGCCGCCGCCGCCGCAATTTCCGCGATGTCCGAACCGCTTTCTTCGGCTAAGTCTTCGACTAATGACAAATAAAGCTCCAGATTTTGATTGGTCAGCGTATCAACGATGCGTTCTTTTAACATCGCCACGCGCCGCGCCGCGACATCGGCTTTGGTTGGCATTTTCAACGGTTCGATTTTTTGTTTCGTATATTTTTCGATCTCGCGCATCATTCGCTGCTGGCGCGGCGTAACAAACAAAATCGCCTTGCCTTCGCGTCCGGCGCGTCCGGTGCGCCCGACGCGGTGAACATAAGATTCCGTATCGCCCGGAATATCGTAATTGATAACCGTCGTGATTTGCTCGACATCCAAACCTCGCGCGGCAACGTCCGTCGCCACGACGATTTCGACTAATCCGGTTTTTAATCTTTTAATGACGGATTCACGCTGATTTTGATTCATATCGCCGTGCATCGCTTCGGCGGCGTAACCACGCGCCTGCAATTTTTCGGTCAATTTGTCCGCGCCGATTTTCGTGCGGTGAAAAATCAAAACCGCTTCGCCCGAAGTCGCATCGGCTTCCAAAATCCGCGTCAGCGCGTCGGTTTTCTGACCTTCGGAAACATTCACATAAAACTGTTTGACGGTCGGAACGGTCATCGTTTTACGTTCGGTTTCGATGTTGACGGCATTCGTCAGATATTTTTCGGCGATGCGGCGCACTTGTTTCGGCATCGTCGCCGAAAAAAGCGCGGTTTGTCTGGATTCCGGCGTGTGCGACAAAATCCATTCGACATCTTCCTGAAAACCCATCCGCAACATTTCGTCGGCTTCGTCGAGAACGACCATTTTCAGCGTCGTCAAATCAATCGTTTCGCGCCGCATATGATCCATCACGCGCCCCGGCGTTCCGACAATCACTTGCACGCCGCTTCGCAAATGTTTCATTTGCTGCGAAATTGACTGCCCGCCGTAGACCGGCAAAACGCGAATTCGCCCAAGATGTTTGGCGTAACTGTGAAACGCTTCGGCAACCTGAATCGCCAATTCGCGCGTCGGCGTTAAAACCAAAACCTGAATTTTGCTCGTCTGCGTGTCTATCTTCTGCAAAGCCGGCAGCGCGAACGCCGCCGTTTTTCCCGTTCCGGTCTGCGCCTGCCCGACAATATCACTGCCTTCGAGCAACAGCGGAATAGTTTTAAGCTGAATCGGCGACGGCGTTTCGTAACCCAATTCATTGACGGCTTTTAACAATTCGGCTTTTAATTCAAAATCTGCAAATGTATCTAAATTTTCTATTTCAATCTCTGTTTCTTCAATACTCATATCTATTAATTAACTTTTAAAATCCCTAACTATCATAAAATTGCGGTTATATTCATTTTTTGCGAACTTTCAATCATATATCAAAGTCGCAAAAGATACATTTTGCGATAACTTTTTATCTTTACAAATCATTTTTACTTGATTGAAAATCCGGTAAATGTTTAAGTGATAATAATGGCTAATCTAAATAATCTTCATTTCGATAACACTTATGCGCGTTTGCCGGAAGTCTTTTACCGGCGCGTGTCGCCGACTGCGCTGCCGTCGTCTTATTTAATCAGTTTTAACGAAAAAGTCGCGGAATTGCTCGGCTTGGACGCGAGCGAGACGGCGAAACCGGAATTTGTCGAATACTTTACGGGCAATAAAATTTTGCCGAACAGCGAACCGATTTCAGCGATTTATGCCGGACATCAATTCGGAACTTTTGTTCAGCAATTGGGCGACGGACGTGCGATTTTGCTCGGCGAAGTTGTCAACGAAAACGGCGAACGCTTTGATATTCAATTAAAAGGAGCGGGTTTAACTCCGTTTTCGCGGATGGGCGACGGACGCGCGGTTTTGCGTTCGACGATTCGTGAATATCTGTGTTCGGCGGCGATGTTCGCGCTCGGGATTCCGACCACACGCGCACTCTGCATTACGGGCAGCGACGCGCCGGTTTATCGTGAAACAATTGAAACTTCGGCGGTTCTGACGCGCATCGCGCCGTCGCACGTTCGTTTCGGTTCATTTGAACTTTTTTATTATCGCGGGCAATATGACGAAGTTAAAACGCTCGCCGATTATGTAATCCGTGAATTTTACCCGCAATTTGCTGAAACTGAAGACAAATATCTGCAATTTCTGCGCGAAGTCGTCGCGCGAACCGCCAAAATGATCGCTGACTGGCAAGCCGTCGGATTTTCGCACGGCGTGTTGAATACGGATAATATGTC
This sequence comes from Pyrinomonadales bacterium, assembly GCA_038200505.1. Lineage (GTDB taxonomy): Bacteria > Acidobacteriota > Blastocatellia > Pyrinomonadales > Pyrinomonadaceae. Next base: position 16,873 of record JBBPXX010000105.1, read on the forward strand.
AATTTTAGGTTTGACGATTGATTACGGTCCGTTCGGTTTTTTGGACGAATTCGATGCCGGATTTATCTGCAATCATTCGGATTACGCCGGACGTTACGCTTTCAACCAACAGCCGAATGTCGGACTTTGGAATCTTTACAAACTGGCGCAGACTTTAGTTTCGCTGATTGAACCCGAAGAGGCTGAAACGGTTTTAAACGAATATCCGCAAATTTTCACTAAAGAATTCGGCAGATTGATGCGCGAAAAACTCGGACTAAATACCGAAACAGAACAAGACGCGGAATTAATTGACGAACTGTTCGGCATTTTGCAAACGAATCGCATTGATTACACACTGTTTTTTCGCCGATTGGCTGATTTTAATTCGGGCGAAAACGCGAAAAACGATTTGCTGCAAGCGATGTTTATTGATCCGTTGAGCTTTGACGATTGGGCGAAAAGTTATCGTTTGCGTTTGATTTCGGAGAAAAGCGTTGACGCGGAAAGACGCGAACGGATGCTGAAAGTAAATCCGAAGTTCATTCTTCGCAATCACATCGCGCAAAATGTCATTGAAGAAGCGCAAAACGGAAATTACGCAGAAATTGATTCACTTTTAAAAGTTTTGCAAAATCCGTTCGACGAACACGCTGGAATGGAACGCTTTAACACATTGCCGCCGCCTGAAAATCTACGCGTCGCAGTGAGCTGTTCATCATAAAGCTCACAATTAAAGACCGAAGCAAAGACTGGAGCGCAAGCGTCCCGCTTGCCGCCGTTCGAGCGAAGCAAGACGGCGATGGCGTTTGTTTACCTGAAAATTTTTAGAAAGTGAGGCGTGTGTCCATTCGTGCTTCGCACCGAATGGACAGGCAAGCGAGCCGCTTGCGCTCCAATCCGTATAGAATTATGAAAAACGATTTGATGTCTATGCTCGGCGGAATGTTTTCGTCTGCCGTATCAAAAGGCGGACAGGGAAAACTTGAAAATCGCACGACAAATGTTGATTCAAAAGATTATGCGTTCCAGATTCACGTTCCGCCGAATGTAGAAAACACGCCGAATTTGCCGATAATTATTTTTCTGCACGGCATCGGACAGCGCGGAAGCGGCGGTTTCGTGCCGACAAACGGCGCGGGCGGCGCGATTGCGAAACATTATCTCGGTCAAATTCCGGCGATTATTCTGCTTCCGCAGTGCCGTCCGGAAAGTTATTGGTCTGATCCGGTTATGGAAAAAATGGTCGTCGAATCGCTCGCGCAAACTGTTGAAGAATTTAAGGCGGATGAAAAAAGGACTTATTTAACAGGAGTTTCGATGGGCGGTTACGGCGTTTGGCATTTCGCGTCCGAGTTTCCGAAAAAGTTTGCCGCGCTGATTTCAATCTGCGGCGGAAGTTCATATCCGAAAGGCGACAGATTCGACGCGCTGGCGAAAAAAGTCGGCGCAACTCCGGCATGGCTTTTTCACGGCGCGGATGATGTGGTTGTTCCCGTTACGGAATCGCGCCAAATTGCTGCGGCACTCGAAGCCAACAATGGCAACGTCAAATATAACGAATACGAAAACGTCGGTCATCACGTCTGGATGAACGCGCTCGGCGAAAAGGATTTGATGCCTTGGCTTTTGGCGCAGCATCTTTGAGTCCAAAGTCTAAAGTCCAATGTCCAAAGTTAAAGATAAATTAACTTTGGACTTTAGACTTTGGACTTATTTACGCTTTGACAAATTTCATCGCTTCGCCGTTCATACAATAACGCAGTCCGGTCGGTTTCGGACCATCATCAAAAACGTGACCGAGATGCCCGTCGCAACGGTTGCATAAAATTTCCGTGCGCGTTCCCAGCAGACTATTATCAACATTTTCCTTGACATTGATCTTCTTGATCGGCGCGTAAAAACTAGGCCAGCCTGTGTGGGATTCAAATTTGGTTTCGGAACTGAAAAGCGGCAAATCGCAACTCACGCAGACAAAAGTTCCTTTTTCGTGAATGTCGTTTAGCGGACTCGAATAAGGTGCTTCCGTGCCGGCTTTTCTCGTGATTCGGTATTGTTCGGGCGTTAAAATTTTCTTCCATTCGGCATCCGTTTTAACCACTTTTTTGAATGGAAGATCGTCAGTTGCCGCAGCGGAAACTTCATCAATCGCCGTGCCGACAGCAAGATTTTTTGTCGCACACGCCGAAACGAGCGAAAAACCCAATGCTGAAAATATTGTTGCTGATTTTAAGAAATCGCGTCTGTCCATTTTTAATCTCCTCTAAAATAATGTCTATAAAAGAATTCGTGTTCTCTATGTTTTTAGATGCAATTTTGCCGGAGATTTATTCCCGAACAGTATGTTATTAGTGCATTTTAAATTCGCCGCCGGGTTGTTCGGCTTCCAGATCAGGACGTGCCGAATCCTGCACGACTTCGTGCATTTCCAGTACATTCGGCTTGAAATAGGCTTCTTTTGGCAAAGTCCCGGATTGCGCGTGTCCTTTGATAAATTCTTCGGAACGCACCCAATTCATAAAATCAGCGCGGCTGTTCCAAAGTGTGAACACAACATAAGGATCGCCTTCATTGACCGGGCGCAGAACCTGATTCGAAACGAATCCGGACATTTCATCAACAAGTTTAGCGCGTTCGCGGAACACTTTTTCAAATGCTTCGTGAAATTCCGCGCCGACGTAAATTCGATTGGCAACTGTTATCATTTCTTTAATATAGCGCAAATTGCTTAAATTAAGCTATTCTAAACAAATGTTAAATGTAAGCGAATTATTCGGCAATATAGATATTTATCTGTTTGACCAGATTCAAAAAGGCAGATTCAGCCGCGAAATGAGCATTCTCGACGCGGGCGGCGGCGGCGGACGCAACCTGATTTATTTTTTGCGAAGCGGTTTAAATGTTTTCGCTGTTGACCAAAATCCGGAAGCCATTGAGCAAATAAAATATCTGTCAAAGATTCTCGCGCCGAATTTGCCGCCGGAAAATTTTCAAGTTTCAGCCGTCGAAAAAATGCCGTTTTCCGATGAAAATTTCGATTGCATTATCAGCAGCGCGGTTTTGCACTTTGCCGAAAACGAACGGCAGTTTAACAAAATGATCGCCGAAATGTGGCGGGTTTTAAAGCCGCACGGAATGCTTTTTGTTCGCCTCGCCTCATCAATCGGCATCGAAAATTTGATTATTCCAACTGAAAACGGCAGATACTTGCTGCCCGACGGTTCGGAGCGTTTTTTAGTTGACGAAGAGATTTTGATAAATATGACAAAAAATTTAAGCGCAGAATTGCTCGAACCTCTTAAAACGACGAACGTGCAAAATCTGCGCTGTATGACAACTTGGGTTTTGTCCAAAAAGTCTGCTTAAACCATTTTGTTACTTCATCTTACTGTTAATTGTTTTAATCTGATCGAGATGAGATTCGAGCGTCGGCAAAGTTTTCGCGGCGAATGCTTTTACATCCGAATTTTCCGCGCCGGTTGATTGTTTCTTAAATTCGGCAACGTCTTTTTCGTGATCTTCGACCATTCCTTTAACGTATTCCTTATCGAATTCAGCACCGGAAAGTTTCGATAATTTATCATACATTTCCTTTTGTTCGCTGTTGACATCGTTCGGAAGTGTTACGCTTTTTTCCGCCGCCAAAGTCTTCAAATCAGTGTTGGCTTTGCCGTGGTCAACGACCATTCTTTGACCAAATGCTTTGACTTCAGGACTTTGTGCCTTCGACGCGGCGAGTTCGCCGAGTTTGACTTCCGCCATTCCGCCCTGCGCCGCTTTATTCATAAATTCCTTGTCCGCGCTCGAAACATTCGAGTTTGATGACATATTTGAATTCATCATATTTGCGTTGGCGTTCATCATCATATTCGAGTTGTTGTTTAACACAACAGCGGTATTCGAATTCGTGTTCATCATTGATCTGTTAGTATTAGCCGTCGTGTCGCCGCAAGCGGCTAATCCGAAACCTGCTAAAACTAAAATCGCATTTCTTGAAATATTTTTTATCATCTTTATTTCTCCTGCTTTACAATTTAAATCCAAAGTTTCAACTTATTAATTTGCTTTCTGTAAAATCAAAAGGCAAGTTCGTGTGTAACAAAACATTACTACAAAAACTTTCACTCCTTTTGTATGCAAGAGTAATGCCAACGGGGGGAAACATCTGTAATGTTTAATACATAAACAATTAAAAATCTTCTATCCAGCCGAAAGTCGGGCAAAATCCTTTGCCTGCACATTAGACATTATCGGAAATAATGCTGAAAGACGGGAAAACATTTTATTGCCCGCTAATTACGCGAATCTTCGCTAATAATTTCTTTTTAATTTAACGGAATTTGTAAACTGTCATAAAAAATATTCGTGTAAATTTGCGTAATTGGCGGGCAAACTCTTATTTCCAATAATCTTTATTTATTAAACAATCGCCGTAGATTTATGAAGCATAGTTATTTGCAATTTCAGAAATGTTAATTTCGTTATTAGGCAAGATCGTTTCGCGCTTTTGTTGTTTGGCGTAATACATCGCCGAATCCGCACAGCGTAAAAGTTCAGGCAGATTAACGCCGTTTTCAGGATAAAACGCCGTGCCGATGCTCAAATCGGCAACCAGCGTGTGTTCGCCGACTTTGAGAGGTCTTTGCACGTTTTCAAGTAATCTTTCGAGAACAATTTCCATTCCCGCCGCATCGCAATTGTGAAGAAGTGCGGCAAATTCGTCGCCGCCCAAACGCGCCAGAAGATCGGGCTTCCGCAAAATCGAAGCGACACGCGCCGACACATATTTTAAAAGCTCGTCGCCTGTTTCGTGTCCCATCGTGTCGTTGACGGTTTTAAAGTGATTCAAATCGAAATATAAAACGGCAAACGGTTCGCCGGTTTCCTTTGATTTTTCGAGCGCGATTTTTATGCCGGAATCGGTGCCGAGCAGTTCGGTAATGCCGAAACTTGCCGTGACCTTTATTTTATTTGATGAAGAATATATTTCCAATTTTTCGATGGACGAGCGCAGATATTCAGCGACGGTTCGTGTTCCATTTTTAGTTACAGCCGAATCCATTGTCCGATTGGCAATTATTAGACCGTCATTTTGTCCTTAAAATAATGAAAACTTTTTCTGTGTTAAAATTAACGGAATGGTTTGTCGGATTTATGCCGAACGGTTTTTGCGCCGTTTTTGTTTGTGAGTAACCGGGAAATGAAAAGCGTGAACCGGCGGGTTTGATGTTCTTTAGCTGTCAGCCGTCACTTATTGCGAAAGTTTTTTTCATCATCATAAATTACAAATAATGACGACTAATTATTGGAAAATTAAAGATACGAACTCTAAATAAAAGTCTTACAAAATTTATGAAAAAAACTGTTTATGACGTAGTTGTCATCGGCGGCGGACAAGCGAGAATTCCGCTCGTCCACACATTTGCCGAAGCGAAAATGAAAGTCGTTTTAATTGAACGCAGTCACTTGGGCGGAAGTTGTGTCAATTTCGGCTGCATACCGACGAAAGCCGCGATAGCTTCGGCAAGAGTCGCGCATCTTGCGCGGCGCGGCAGTGAATTCGGCTTGGAAATTCCAAAGGTCGAAGTTGATTTTCCGGCAGTTCTCAAACGTGCGAAGGAAATCGCCGCCGAATCGCGCGACGGACTCGAAAAAGGTTTTGCAAAATCGGATAATCCGAACTTAATAATGGGACAGGCGCGGCTCGTCGGGAAAACCGACGACGGCGAACATTTCCGCATTCAGATTGATAATCGGGAAATTTTAACGACGAAAGAAATCATCTTGAACACCGGCACACGAAGTTTGATTCCGAAAATCGAAGGCATCGAAAACGTCGAATTCGTTGACGCGGGCAACTGGCTCAAAATGAAAGAACTGCCGAAACACATTGCGATTCTCGGCGGCAGTTATATCGGTCTTGAAATGGCGCAATTTTATCGCCGAATGGGAAGCCGCGTTACCGTTATTGATGAAAACAAACGAATTGCCAGCCGCGAAGACGAAGACATTTCAACTGCTTTGCAGGAAATTCTCGAAGCCGAAAAAATCGAATTTCACCTGAACGCGAAAGTTTCTCAAATCAAAAAGGAGAAAAATGACAAAATAGTTTTGCATTTTGATGATTCAAATAAACCGCAAACTCTTTCAGTTTCACATCTGTTCGTCGCCACCGGACGCAAGCCGAACACGGATGATTTGGGACTCGAAACCGTCGGCGTTGAATTGGACGAACGCGGCATCGTCAAAGTTGATGAAACTTTAGAAACCAACGTCAAAGGCATTTGGGCGGCGGGCGACATTCGCGGCGGCTATCAATTCACGCATACCGCTTGGGATGATTACCGCATCATCGAATCACAAATGATCGGCGATAAATCGAGAACGACCGACAGAATCGTCCCGTATGCGATGTTCACCGACCCGGAACTCGGTCGCGTCGGACTGACCGAAGCGGAAGCGCGTGAAAAAGTTAAAAAAATTAAGGTTAATTGCTACGAAATGAAGAAAAACGGCAAAGCCAGAGAAATCGGCGAACCCGTCGGTTTTATCAAAGTCATCATTGACGCGAAAACCGAAAAAATAATCGGCGCGGCGATTCTGGCAAGCGAAGGCGCGGAAATGGTTCACGAATACGTTGATTTGATGAACGCTGATGCGAAATTTACAGTGTTGCGCGATTCCGTCCACATTCACCCGACGCTCGCCGAAGCCGTGCAGAGCGCGGTTAAGCCTTTTTGATTTACAATTTTTTTTGATTGCGGCTTTATAAACTGTGTCAAAAATAAACTTGCATTTTTGCTTCCGTCAACCCGCGCTTTCGTTGCCGGACAAAAATAAAAACGAAATGAAAAAAATTATTGTCAAATATTACAAAAAGTCGTCAAACGCCACGCGCAATTTCAGCCCGCCAACGGCAACATCCAAACCCACGCCGTATTTGACCGCGAAGCAGACGAATATATGGTCATAGATTCCGGCTGGAACAAAAAAGGACGAAGAATTTACGATGTCGTTCTGCATTTCCGCCTGTAAGACGGCACTGTTCACATCAAACGCAACAACACCGATGCGGAAATCGTCCAAGAACTTCTTAAATCAGGTCTTGAAAAAAATGAGGTTATTTTAGCTTGTAATGCTCTGCCGTATCAAAGATTGAAGATTTTGGCTGGAATTAAAAAAACTATCCAAATTTGAGAATATATTCACGATGATAGGCTAAATAATTTTGTTGTTGTTCGTTAAAATCCCCAACAAACGCATCAACATCTAGATTCCACATTTCCATTATTTCTTCGACTATAATGTTGGCACAAATAATTTCTCCGTTGTCTGTAAAACTGATCCATCCTTTATCAAACAATTTATCAACGTGCGGCGATAACAAAAGTCCATTGTTCCCATCTAACTTTTCTTCATCTGTGCATTTTCTCCAAGGCTTAATGTGGCTCGCAATTAAGAATTTTTTATGAGTTACATTTGTTAATCGGCATTTATCTTCAATTCTTTCGACATTGGCTCTGAAAATCCCTTGTCCATTCCTTGCATTAATCAATTGAGTTTCTTCATATTTAGAAATACTTCGACGTTTTATTTCGTTTTCTTCTTCATCTTCTTCTTTTATTTCATTTACTTCGGGAATTGACTGAACTTGCTTTTCCAACTTTTCATAACGTGAACGATTTCTTCTTTGTTCGCGGCGTTTTGCTCGGTCTTTTTTTTCTTCTTTTTGTTGTTTGAATCTCTCCCAAAGTTCCTTTTCATCGGGAGACATTTTCGCAAATTCCTTTGCCTCCTCCATTTCTTCGACGGATAAAAAGCCAGCATCCTTAGCTAATTTCTCCATAAGTTTCTTTTCTTGTTCTTGAATTGCTTGTTTTTTTTCTTCATTCTCAAAAACCTTTTTAGCATTAACTTCAAAACCTATTGCAGAAAGCCATCCATTTTTATTGTCATAAATGAGATCATCAGGTAACAATTCCCGTGTCATTTCCTGCGGTGCGCGAAACTTACCGTTTTTGTCAGGAATCCAAGCGTAGTAAGACAAATCTCTAATAAGTTTATATGCAATGTCCGAATGTGGTTCGTTCCGTATCGTGTTATAGGGGAAAGGATTAAAATCTTTATCAGAACGGCGCATACTTTCCCAAAATAAAAGGCTAATTTCTTTGTTTTTATTTTTGAGAGTGTTCTCAAACCAGCTTATTCTTTGATACTCGTTATTGAGGTTTTCAGTAACTCTCAAAGCCTTGAGAAAAGAAATAAAATCGCGTTTGGATTTTATTTCCTCAACGTAACCGCGCCAAAGTTTATTCTTGTTCAGAAATTCTTCAACAAGCGAAAGTTTGGTATTTTGAAATGGCTCGTCAATGAATATTGACGATGGCGGAGAAAGATAATTTTGGTCCGTATTACTATTCTCAACTCGCAAAAAGTAATAATCTAAAAAAATATTGGCATCGTCAGAGTTTCTTTTCCAAAAGTCAATAAATTTCTCCAGATGTTTTATGTTTAAGTCTTTGGTATATCGTAAATTTTGTGAAGTATAGTATTGATTCAAAATTGCTAGAATTTCGTCTTTTTCCGCAAACTCCTTAACTCCAATTGATTTCAAAAAATCTTTTGCTTCCTTTTTTTGATTTTCATCACCAAAATTATAGACAGCCGTTTTTACAATTTTTATATTTTCACTGTTTTTTACAAATTCTGTTTGAAAGTAAGTGCTTTTTCCTTTGGTGTGTTCTCCATTTTGTAATCTCACGATAAAAGATTCTTCAATTTTTTCTACACTACTGAAATATCTATTTGCTGTTTCTCGTTTCGCCTTTCCAAGCAAAATATAGAAACTTTGCAACCACTCGTCAGAAACGGTTTTCAAGCATTCATTAGCTTTTGCTTGATTATTAAAATTTTTGCCAATCTGTTTTAGTAGAGTTTCCCAATTCCAAAATGGAACTTTTAATGTATCTAAAAAAGCTGAAACTCGTGGAACTCTTTGAGGACTTAATGCCCAATCTAAATCATTGTTGGTCTTTTCATTGTCAGCGATGTAACTCAAAATGCTGTCATTGTTGATAACTTTTTTTATTTCATCGCTTGCCTGAATCAAACTTTTCGCAGGTAAAAAATTACCTTTCCAAGTAGGCGTCAAAGGTTCATTTTGAAATGTTTTGATAACCGCTTCTCGAAACGGTGAATAAAATGCAGAGAGTGAATCGTCTTTATTCGGTAAGATACTCAAGAAGTCACGATTCATTAATCCAATTTCTTTAATTTTGGAAAGCGATTCAATTAGTAAATTAACCAAAAAATCGCGCAGTTCATTATTTTCGGGACGATTTTGAATTGAGTCACGGGCGACAGTTGCAGAAAAAGGTGCGTGCAGAAAAAATCTTAAATTTGATACTTCTTTTTCTGCCGGAAAGAAAATTGAAACGTCACCTTTACTTATTTTGTTATCAATTTCAAATTTGTCTTTATCTTTTTCCTTCTCTAGTCGGAACGCTACCGCAATAGATGATTCTTGTACCACTCCGTCAACTTGCTCAATAACAATTTCTTGCGTGAAACGAAGCCAGTATGTTTTTGTTATTTCAATGCTTTTTCTTTCAATTTCAAAATGATTTTCTTGGGTTAAAGGTAATAGTTTAATATGCCCTGCATCTTTATCTCCCTGTACAATCCTCCAACATACTTCCTTTATATTTTGCAAAAAAAGAATTGTATTGTCAGTTAAATTTATTAGAGTTTGTTTTATTTCCTCAAATGCCTTTTCTTTTGATTTTTCTGGATGATTGAAAGGAAAACAAAAAACTGTGGAATTATTGTCAGGCTTCAAAACTTGATCTATTTCTTTAGGACAAACTAAGTCGTGAATTTCAAAGGAATATTGTCCAGAATAAATCTTTGGAGTATTTGTATAGCTAAACACCGCTTTGAATCCAACTCCAAATTTGCCGATTTGGTTAATATCATCTTTTTTGGTTGTGTTTCCAATTCCTGTGATTGATTCAATATCTCTCTCAGTAAATTGTCGTTGTCCATTATGTAAAAATTTTAAATCTTCAGAAGTCAAAACAAACATGACTTTTGTTGCTTGAGCATCTTCTGCGTTTTGCAGAAGTTCGTAAATAAAGTGAGCATTGTCGGGATAAAGTTCAGTTAGAAGATTCAAAAGACCTTTGAAACGATCAGTTTTCAGAGCTTTTACTATTCCTTGTGATTCTTCGGCGAGTTTTTCGATAAAATTCATAAAATTTGCGTGATAGAGTTATTTATTTGAAGTACAGATGTCTAATGCAAAACTTTAAATCGCAGCAAAAGTTTTCAGCGGAGCAAAAAGCTAAGAGTTGTTTGATGCAACCATCAAATAAATAATTCCACCGACACTTTAAAGAAATCCGCTAATGCTTTGGCTTGTAGTTTGGTGATTTCTCTTTTGCCGCTGACGGCTTCGGAAACGCGGCTTTTTGAGCCGAAGACTTCGATTAAATCTTTTTGTTTCAGACTGCGGGCGTTCATCATTTCGATTAAAACTTCCTGCGGCGAAGCGTCGCGCGGTTGGTAGAATTTTTCTTCAAAGTCGGCAATTAAATTCCAGAGAAGATCGAGCAGGGCATTTTCTTCGGGTGAGATTTTATCACCTTTTTCCACTAATTTTTCGACCAGCAAAATCGCTCTGTCATTTTCTTCTTCCGTTTTGATAACAGTCGGAAGAGTTTTCGACAAAAGCCTGCCGTATTTTTGTGGATTTACTCTTTCTGCAACTCTAATCATTTCCATTTACCTCTGTCATATTCGCTGTGTGTCAAAATATGTCTGATTAAAATTCTCTGTGAACTAAATAAAACTTCGGCAATCAATCTGTAATTATTTCCCGCGATATTGAAAACCACAAATCGCCCGACCAAATCGGCGTGCGGATAATCGTTTCTAACTTCGACAATATTTTGCCACGCGGCTTTTCTCGCAATCTTAAACCACGACTTCAAGGAAGATTCGGCGTTTGGATGTGTAAGAACAAACTCTCGAATTTTTCGATATGAAATCGTGTTCATTTTATATTCGTTTGCTAGTCTTTATTATCTTCACAACTGCCAATTTCAAAGTTACCGATATGGGAACTTTCTGTCAAGCATTTTTGTAATAGTTTTCAAATATCGTATTATGAGTCAAGCAAAAAGTTTTCAGCGGAGCGAATGCTGAGAGTTGTTCAAAACGAACAAGACGCTAAAAACCTGATGCGGATAATACCGACGAAGGGAGAAAAACAATGAGTAAAAATACAGAAAATTTAATTGAAAAAACGAGCGACGAAGTGAAATTGCCTGCTTCGCGCAAAGTTTATGTTGAAACGAACGGCACAACGGTTAATGAAAACGGACACAATTTAAAAATTCCGTTTCGAGAGATCGCTTTGAGTCCGTCGAAGAATATGGACGATGAGTTGGAGGAAAATCCGCCGGTTCGCGTTTATGATACGAGCGGTGTTTGGACGGATGACGGTTTTAAAGGCGATGTGCGCGAGGGTTTGCCGACACTTCGGCGCGAGTGGATTTTAAAACGCGACGATGTCGAGGAATATGTCGGGCGCAGTGTTTTGCCGCAGGATAACGGTTATCTGACGAAAGGCGCGGAAGAGTTCGCTAAAGCGAAGCCGTCTAAAGACGGGACTCAGAACGAAGAATTTCCGGCGTTACAGCGTCCGCCGCTTCGTGCGAAGGCGGGCAAAAATGTTTCGCAGATGCACTATGCGAAAAAAGGAATTATTACGCCGGAGATGGAATATGTGGCGATTCGTGAGAATCTCGGGCGGCAGATCGCGTTTGAGAAAGTGGCGAAGGAATTGAGCGATGATCGTTCGTCGCTTTATCATCAGCATAAAGGACAATCTTTCGGTGCGAGCGTTCCCGAATTTGTTACGCCGGAATTCGTGCGCGATGAAGTGGCGCGTGGTCGGGCGATTATTCCGAACAATATCAATCATCCCGAATCCGAGCCGATGGCGATTGGGCGGAATTTTCTGGTCAAGATAAACGCCAATATCGGAAATTCGGCGATTGCTTCGTCTATCGAAGAAGAAGTCGAAAAGATGCGTTGGGCGACATTGTGGGGCGCGGATACGGTGATGGATTTGTCAACGGGCAAGAATATTCACGCGACTAGAGAATGGATTTTGCGGAATTCGCCCGTGCCGATTGGGACTGTGCCGATTTATCAGGCACTCGAAAAAGTAAATGGCAAAGCGGAAGATTTGACGTGGGAAATTTACCGCGACACTTTGATTGAACAAGCCGAGCAGGGCGTTGATTATTTTACGATTCACGCGGGCGTTCGACTTCCCTATATTCCGATGACGGCGAAACGGACGACGGGAATTGTTTCGCGCGGCGGTTCGATTATGGCGAAATGGTGTCTGGCGCATCACGAAGAGAGTTTTCTATACACGCGCTTTCGTGAGATTTGCGAGATTATGCAGACGTATGATGTTTCGTTTTCTCTCGGCGACGGTTTGCGTCCGGGTTCGATTGCGGATGCGAATGATGAGGCGCAATTTGCCGAATTGGATACGCTCGGCGAATTGACGAAGATCGCATGGGAAATGGATTGTCAGACGATGATCGAAGGTCCCGGTCACGTTCCGATGCACTTGATAAAAGAGAATATGGACAAGCAGTTAAAGATTTGCGGCGAAGCACCTTTTTACACGCTCGGACCTTTAACGACGGACATTGCGCCGGGTTATGACCATATAACTTCGGGAATCGGCGCGGCGATGATCGGCTGGTTCGGATGCGCGATGCTCTGTTACGTTACGCCGAAGGAACATCTCGGACTGCCGAACAAACAGGACGTGAAAGAAGGCGTAATCACATACAAACTCGCGGCACACGCGGCTGATCTGGCAAAAGGTCATCCGGCGGCGCAATATCGAGATAATGCACTTTCAAAGGCGCGTTTTGAATTTCGTTGGGAAGATCAGTTTAATCTCGGACTCGACCCCGAAAAAGCAAAGGAGTTTCACGACGAAACGCTTCCGGCGGAAGGCGCGAAATTGGCGCATTTTTGCTCTATGTGCGGTCCGCACTTTTGCTCGATGAAGATCACGCAGGAAGTCCGTGAATATGCGGCAAAAGAAGGAGTCGAAGCTGAAAAAGCGTTGGCGGTCGGAATGGCGGAAAAATCTAAAGAATTCGTCGAAACGGGCGCGGAAATTTATCACGGAAATTTGCCTGAAGGTGTTGATCACGACCATCATTAATTCGTATATCTGCAAAGACTGGAAAATACGTATTTTCCGGTCTTTGCTTAACTACCTCAAATTTTCCCGATGAGTTTGAGTTCACTTTCTTCCTCGGTGAACCTTTGAAGATTTTATCGGAACTGTCGCTATAACTACCAAAAGTAAAAAGAAAAAAGCATTTGATGTGGTGCGAAGCGGAAAATCGAAAAAACTATGAACCAAAATGCCAAAACAACCGGCAAGTGCGCCCATCGCCGCATCACGCATAAAAAAATCGTCAGTCTTTCGGATAATTGTTAAACTTCGCTTAAAAAGTAAATATATGAACGAAGCAACGCAAATAAAACCTAAAATTCCGGCATCCGCCAGAATTTGCAGATAATCGTTATGCGCCTGCTCGATACGATAATTTCCGTTCCAAGTATCGTATCGCGTGAAAGCCAGACCGAAGGAATCAAGTCCCGTTCCAAAAATCGGATAATCGAAAAAAATTTTCAACGCAATTTGCCAAAAATGACTTCTGCCGTTGGAAATATCCTGCTGACCCGAATGTAAACCGATACCGCGTATCAATGATTCGTCGCCGCCGAGCAATATAACCGCACCGAAAAATCCGAGAATCAAAGCTAAACCGCCGACAACCAAAATAAAATTGCGGTAGAAACTTTTTTTATCTGCTTTTATTGTATTTCTATCTCTTCGTAGATTTAGCAAATCTCTTCGTCTAATCAACAGAGTTGAAATAACTATGAATGCGATAACGCCCGTCAAACTGAGCATTCCACCGCGCGATCCCGTAAAAACAACCCCAATTCCCATCAAAACGGCGGCGATAACTAAGAGAAATCTCTTATCCGGCTTGATTGATTTGCCGAATAGAAGCGCAAGTGTTAAACCGCTCGTTAATTCCATAAATGCGGCAAAATGATGTTGGTTGACAAATGAAGCAAACGAAATAGCCTGACCGACCTGACGAAAACCGTAAATCAATTCGGGACTGGCAAGCCGCTGCAAAATACCGAAAAATGCCATTACCGAACCGAAAATAATTATGGTCAAAACTACTTTTCGCAGACGTTTTCGTTTGTTAATGAAGACCAGCGCGGCGGCGAAAAATATAAAATAAATAATAAGCTGTGTAACGGCAAGTCTCGTTTGATACGAAGCCAGCGACAGAGAATTAACCGGCGAAATAGAAAGCAAATCTCCCGAAATGTCAGCGCGGCGAAGCGGCAGAAGCTGGATTAAACCGATTAAAATCAAACCTAAGACCGGCAGTTGAAGAAGGTTCGAACTAAATTGTAATTCTTTTTTGAAAAAAGCGTCCGCCGTCCAAAAAACTATGATCAGGCAAGAAAAAAGCGACAACAAACCTAACGCCCAAGTGTCAACCGCACCAAAAGCGAGGGCTGAAAAAATCGGTATTAGACAGAGCAGAAAAAAGATTAAGCTGTTCAAACGCGAAGGTTCGTCGTCGGCTGTCGGCGTATCGAACCATTCGAAGTTTTTTGAAATGTCGCCTTCCGGCATCTTTTCGATTTTGTCCATTTTCTTTACCAAAAATCGGATATTTCAATTCTATCGGCTGACCAAATTAAAATCATCAAACCAAACTTTTCCGGCTATCGGACAAATTGACGATTGACAGGTATCCCGCGCCAAACGCAGCGTTACGGCTTCCGTATTTTCCGGTGTCGTGAACTCCGTTTTTACATCTCTCCAATCCGATTCGGCGGCGAGCGCGTCCGTCGCTGCCAAAATTTTTCCGTCCGGGATACTGACAATTTCCCATTTAAGCGTGGATGACGTTTTCAAAGCGGATTTGTAAAAAAATTCAAGCGCGTATTTTTTATTCGGTTCGACTGTTACGATTTGCAGAATTTGACGAAATTCTTTGCCGTCCGAAGAATTAAAAATAATCACCAAACTCCGCTTTCCGCCGTGTTTTTGCGCGTCGTCAAAACCTATTTGCGGAATAGTTCCGTCAGCGATTTGCCATTCAAAAACGCCGGGTTTGGTTGCTGTTACGTCGGTTTCAAAACCTCCGTTGTTAATTTTTTCAATCGTCGGCATTTCTTCGTTCGGATCGGAAAACTGATTTTGAATTTGCAGAGCATTTCGATATTTTCCGGCAGCCAGCATCATTGCAAAAAATTGTTCACCGCTTTCTTTGAAAACGGTTTTCTTTTCTTCCGAAGGAAGCGAATTCCAAATTTCAAGTGCTTCGTCAGAGCGTTTTTGATTAGCCAAATATGTAACCAAAGCAAAATTTATCTGGCTGGAAGTTCCGATGTTTTGTCTTATTTGCGCGAGGTCGCCGTCGAAAATCTGTCCGGCGGTTGCAACCGTCGGCGCGGCGTATTTTACGTCGCTTTCCGTTGCTTTTTGCAGTTCCGCGAAGGCTTCCTGAGTTTTCCCCTGCCGCAAAAGTATATTTCCGAGTGTCCATTGAACCAGCGCATAATTCGGCGCGAGTTCAAGCGATTTCCTAAGCGCGAGTTCCGCGCCCGCCGCATCGCCGCTGCGTTCACGCGCCTTGCCGAGTCCGAGCCAAAAACGATAATCGTTCGGCGCGAGAGCCGTCGCACTTTCATATTCGGCGAGGGATTTTTGCAGATTTTCGGGTGAAAATACTTTTTCATCAAAAACCGCCATCGCATAATGAGTTTGCGGATCGTCGGGAGCTAAATTGAGAGCAAATTCGGCGACCTGTTTATCTCCGGCTCGCGCGGCAATCGAATTTCCGAAATACCACTTCAGCGCAAATATAAAAAAAATCAGGCAGCACAACCCTAAAGCAATCAATCCGGCGCGGTGGGCAAAAGAATTTAGTTGAAAGGATTTAACGGACATCAGCAAAAGTCTAAATTGAAAAGTTTAAAACTGCAATAGCAAGCGAATTATTTATGATCTTCTTCGATTTTATATTTTTGCCGCAGTTTCTCGCGCCACAACTTGCGGCGCATCTCTACCACGCTCATCGGCACAAACATTCGGGCGGAGAATTTCACGATTTGCTTAACTGACTCGGCACCGCGCCAACTTTCCAGCGCGAGTTTGAGCGCATCTTTTTTCAAACCTTTATGCAGAAAATCCTGCGCGTATCGAAATTGAACCTTTTGCTGAATTTCACCGATATTCTTTTTGTTCAAACCCAATTTTTCGGGATTTCGATTTTGCGCCGCTAAAACTTCCGCCAACATCAACTTTATATCGCCGCTTACGTTGTAATTGTGATGCCGCCAGACGGAAAGCACTTGCGGATCAAAAGCAAATCCGCCTTCGTCGGACAATTTAACATAAAACTCGTAATCTTCGAGCCGTGAATTTTCGTTCCAACGATATTTTTCCAAAGCCTTTCGGCGATAAAAAACAGTCGAACTAATCGGCGCAATGCCCAACCGGAGCATTTCACGCGCTTCAGTCGGAAAATTCCACCATTCAGCCGAACTTTCAAAAATCTCGTCCGCTTCATCAAGAAAAAGCGCATTTCCATATCCCAAAACCGCCGCCTGATGTTTGTTTAACAATTTAACGCGCTCTTCTAAAAATTTCGGAAACCAGATGTCGTCCGAACCGATATACGCAAAATATTCGCCGGAACTTTTTGAAAAACCTTCATTTAACGTCGCACATAACCCGCGATTTTCGCGCACGATAAATTCTGTGTCAAAAGGGCAATCTTTTAAAACCTTTTCAATTATTTTCGGCGAATCATCTTTTGAGCCGTCGTCAATAACAAGCAGTTTTTTTGGCGATAAAGTTTGTTTGATAATAGATTTCAGACATTTTTCGATGAACGGCGCGTGATTATACGACGGAACGAAGGTAAATACTTCCTGATTATTGTTTGTGTCGGCGAAATTCATTAATCGAAATACAAGAAAAATATTTTTTTGGAATTTTGTGCTTTTTGCTGCAATTTCCCGATCAACTAACGAAACAAATTCCTTGCCGCAAAGAAATACAAAAATACAGTTAATCAAAATCAAGCGGCTCGATTTTCAGCAATGCTTGTTTAAGACTGATGTTTGATTCCCGACAGATATTTCTGACTTCATCGAGTCTTTCAGGCGAAACCGCACGGAATGAAATTAAAATTTCCTGCACGTCGTTTTTGCGGCAAATCTGTTCTAGTGAACCGTTTCCGCCAAAAACCTTTAAACCGTGAATGACTTTATCTTTTTTAAGCGGATCATCATCCACAAATCCGACCGGATTATAATGTAAATCGGGATTATTGCGGATTTCGCGCAGAATCATTTCGCCGCCGTCGCCCGCGCCGTAAATTAAAACTTTGCGTCCTTCTTTAGATGTCGGCATCGGCAGAATCTGGCGGAAAAACCGGAAAGCCATCCGACTTCCGGCAATCGCCAGAAAAAGAAGCGTCGCGTTGACGACAAAAACCGTGCGTGAATAATATTCAAAACGATAAATCAGCAGAAGCGCGAGAATACTCGAAACCGAGCCTAAAACGACACCTTTTAAAAAAGTGACTGAATCCTGAACGCTCGTATAACGCCAAATGCCGCGGTAAACGCCGACGAGCAGGAAGGAAAAAAGATTGAGAACAATTAAAATCGGCAAAGATTTAAGAAAGAGCGTCCAGTTTTCGCCGCCCTCAAAAGAACCGAAAAGCAAAATGTATGAAGTAAAATAAGCCAGCGTTATTAAAACCGCGTCCAAAATCACTTCAAAAATGCGGCGTTTGTGGGAAAGATTGAGCAAAAATCCGAATGCTGCCCGATTTTGCAGTGCCAGTTCTTCTTCCTGTTCGGCATAAACTTTTACTTTGGCTAAATAAACGCCGATGATCGTCAGCGCGACCACGAAAAATCCGATAATTGCTAAGCTTTGCGTAGTTGGAAGATCACGAATGAAAATTGAAATCAATCCTGCCAGAAGTGCCAAACCGTAAAGCATTAAAACTGCGTTCCGTTCGGTCAGCCCGAGCGCGACCAACCGATGTGAAGTGTGGTCGCGTCCGCCTTCCGAGGCTTTGCGTCCCCAGATTTTACGCAGAACAGTCACGAAAGTCGTGTCGAAAATCGGCACGAAAAGAATCAGCGCGGGAACTGCCAGAACCGAAATCACGCTTCTCGAACGTCCGCCGACCTGCGTCATCAAAACCGAACTCGACAGGAAAAAGCCGACAAACATCGAGCCGCAATCGCCCATAAAAATTGAAGCCGGATTAAAGTTATAAACCAAAAATCCGAGCAGCGCGCCGATAAAGACTGAAATTAAGATGAGTTCGCCGGATTGTCCGCTTGCCGCAAAGCCGATTGCCAGCGAAAACGCGGCAATCGCCGCAATGCCCGCCGCCAAACCGTCCATATTGTCCAGCAGGTTAATCGCATTCGTAATCCCGATCAGCCAGAAGGCGGTAATGGCAATATTGATTATCTCGAAATCCGTCCACGGCAAAACTAAACCGAATCCGATAACGACGGCAACACCGATCATTTGTCCGATCAGTTTTTGATACGGTTTGATGTGCAGAATGTCGTCAATTAAACCGACCAGAAAAAGAAACGAACTGCTCCCCAGAATTACCAGAGATTGGGAAGTGATCGGGACAAAAAGCGCATACATCAAAGCGGTGGTCAGGAAAATCGCCGTGCCGCCGAGCATCGCTGTCGGGCGTTTATGCCAGCGATCTGCTTTCGGCGCGGCGACAATGCCGCGCCGTCGGGCAAACTCGCGCACGAAGAATGTCAATATGACCGCAGCCACGCCGCTAACGACAGTTACAAAAAATGGATTTCTAAATACTTGAAGCATAGAGGCAACGCTTGGGAGAGCTTCGCACAACAACTATAAACCGTTTGACAGAATTAATTAAAAAATAATTTTTACTTAAAATCAAGCGATGCCTTACCGCGAACGCGTTAAATCGAGGTAAAGTTTTCTCATTTCGGGAATTAATCGCTCTTTGTTATATTGCGTTTCAACAAACTTTTTGCCGTTTTCGGCGATTGTTTGACGAACAATTTCATTTTTCGCCAAATATAGCAAGCCGTCGGAAAAACCTTGCGCGTCATTCGAGGCGGTTTGCACCCCGCGTTCGCAAATTTGAAAGTTCTGCATTTCCCGTTCAACTTTTCCGAGCAAATCTACGACACCGCCGACTGCCGTGGAAATGACCGCTTTTTCGTTCGCCATCGCTTCGATTAAAGAAAGCGGCGTGCCTTCGTTAAGCGAAGTAAGCGCGACAATATCTAGTCCGGCGTAAAAAACATCGGCATCATTGCGGTTGCCGACAAAAATGATCGAATCCTTTAACTCGAGTGTCGCGGCTTCTTCTTCCAATTGTTTCCTCAAATGCCCGTCGCCGACAATCAGGAATTTTAATTTAGGAGCATCGGGTTTTTCCCGATAAATTTTCGCCGCCCGCAGAAAAAGCGAATGATTCTTGACTTCGGTTAATCTGCCGACCAAGCCGACCAAAATTTCGTCGTCCGCCGCGCCGACTTCTTCGCGCAGCAGATGCTGTTTCGCTTGCCGGTTCGCATACGCCGCCAGATCAATGCCGAGCGGAACAACTTCAAACTGTTCTCTGCGTCCGACACCGAATTTGTTATGAATTTCTTCAAACTGTTGATTGCTGATGACAATAATCTTATCGGTTGCAATCCGCGCCAGTGTTTTTTCGATAAACAGAAAAATTTTCGTTTTCAAATTGCCGTAATAACTGTGAAAAAAGTGACCGTGATAAGTGTGAATCATTCTTACGCGGCGCGGTTTGCCGATTAATGTTCGAGGAGTCAGCCAACGATAAAGAAAACCCGCAACTCTTCCGACAGTTCCCGCTTTTGCTGTGTGTGTGTCAATAATGTCGGGAGCTTCGCGCAGAATTAGGCGATAAACTTTCCACAGCGAAATAACGTCTTTTGGTGAAAGTTCGCGGCTCATCTCTTCGATAAAAACGGGTGCGACTCCGTTTTCAACCGCAAAATAATTCATATCCTCTTCGTCTGCCGGAACAGTTCCCGTCAGTAAAGTTGATTGAAATTCATTATTCTGTAATTCTTTTGTCAGCCAAACGACGTGCCGGGCAGGACCGCCGACATTCAGGCGAGCGATGATATGAACAATCTTCATAAAAACAGAGACTAAAATAAAATTTAATGTCCGAATAGGGAAATTCTTTTTGAAACAAATCAGCCGTAAAAAAAATACAAAATCGAAGGAATGAACAATTCAGAACCGCCTGTGGATAGCAGCGGTTCTGAATCGGTCTTTATTTCGATTAAAATGATATTGTCAGGCAAATCTGTTCAAAACATAAACTACAAAATTTCCAAAACTTATTTTACAGGACATCCCAATCACTTAATAAAGCTAACCATTCTTTAGCGTCAAAAACCTCATCTTCATTTTCCGTAATGTTTTTAACCAGCAGATTTAACGGGCGCGGATTGAACTTTCGCGGAATTTTTATAAAACCATAAAGTTTATCCTGCAAAAATTTATGACAGCAGCACGCCGTAAAAAGCATATTTATTTGCTCTCCGAATAATGATTCATTATTTTTTCTGACGTAATGAAGCAATTGAACCAGATGCAATTCATCTTTAAACGCAAAATCTAAAAGCACAGCGGTTCTTGTCTCCAAAATCTCGTCAAGCTTAAAAACCGCTGCCGCAAATACGGTTGAACTTGTTTTTAATGTTACCAAAAAATGTTTTCCGACGGGTTTATCAAAAAATCTCCATTGCAGGAAATTCTGCGTTCGGTTGAGATGACAGGAAAATTTTGAATTAAAATTTTGAAACAGTTCAACGGTTTCCTTGTCAAAATTTTGCTCGGTTTCAACCGTAAAATCTTTTACTAATTTATAACTTCTAAAATCGAAATATCTGTCGGCAAACCATCCGATTAAGTTTTCAAATCCGAACAATTTAGCTTTAGATTTGATAACGGCTGAAGAATTAACAGGCAAAATGTATGAATCGAAGGTATAAACCTGCTGATAATTATTGTATTTGAGAAATGTGCGAATACTTTTTTGATTTGGAAATGTATAGATTAGATTTATATCCGAATTACTTAAATCATTGGTGGCAAACTCGGCAAGTTTTCTAAAAACGCTGCGTCCGCGCATCGAAGCACTAACTGCTACATCCTGAACCATTGCAAAATTTTTCTTTCTATCGTTAATTATACCTTCATAAATCGGAACGTGATAATAACCGACAATTTTATTTTCGCTGCAGCACAAATAAATCCGCGCGTCGTGCGACGGCAAATTTTCATATTGCCACACCCAATTTTCTTTACTAAAAGCCGCAGCGTTGTGAGAATCTCCTTCTTCTAAAATTTCTCTGATTCGCTCTAATAGTTCATCTGTTTCAAAAGTGCCGTCAATTTTACGAAATTCTAATTCCGATACTTCCGCCGTTGGTGCTTTGTTGTCCATTGATTTTGAATATTTTAAAAGCTGCCGTAAAAAGCACAATTAGGACTTACGCAAGGTTCATTTTTCGTCGCCGAAAGCGATGCTTGCGTAAGTTCTAATTATGCTTAGTTGATGTTTAAGACTTCTTTCATCGGTGCAAACTTAAAATCTTTTAGCAATTTACGAAATCTTTTTTCGGTTGCGCCTAAGTTGAAATAATGCGTTGCCGAAATACGGCGCGGCAAATCAATTCGCGGATGTTCCGGGTCGAGTTCCCACGGATGCAGATAAAAAGTGAACGGCTGACCGCCGCGATTAACCGCCTTCAAAAATTGTTTTGATAAAGTGTATGGGTAAATACGAAAATATGCGCCGCCGGCAATCGGCAATGTAACTTTGCCGAATTTTAGCGTCGAAACGGGAAACTCCATAAATTTATGCCCGCCGCGCTCAATTTCGTACGGAAAACGCGGTGCGCCCGCGATTCCGTAACGATAATTTAACACAGGGAAAATACTCGAATCATATCGTATTCCAAGTTCGCCCAAAATGTCCAAAGCCCACAGCGAATCTTTTGTAATCGAAAAAAACGGCGCACGGTGTCCGACCACTTTTTCGCCGGTCAGATTTTCTAAAAAACCGACGGCACGCTGCATTTCTTCTCTATAAACTTCCGGCGTTTGATTATAAATCAATGTGTGTGAAAATCCGTGCGTGGCAATTTCGTGTCCTTCGGCTTTGACTTTTTTGACGATTTCAGGATGTTTTTCGGCGATATAACCAAGCATAAAAAACGTCGCTTTCGTATCGGCTTCGTCCAAAATCTGCAAAAGTTTGTCGCCGATAAAATCAATTCTATCTTCAAATTGGTCCCATTCGGAATACGGAATTTCCAAGCCTTGATACCAGTCTTCAAAGTCAATCGTTAAAGCGTTTGTGAAAGTTTTTTGTGTCATAATCTTTTAGTCCTCGATTTTGAAAATTGTGTCCGGGTCGTCTTCGTGGCGAATTTCGTCAATCTTTTCTTTTTTGCCTTCGCCCATAAAAAGACGATTAGGACAGTTTATCACCTTTCCTTTTTCCGAACCGACATTTTTGTAAGCGTGAACAACGCCTTTGGGAATAATCACGGCTTGCGGATTGTCTGCACCCACGAACAGTGTCATTACATTCTTAAAAGTCGGCGAATTCTCGCGGTTGTCCCACAAACGCAGTTTGAAATTCGATGTTCCGATAAAGCAAAATAAATCTGCCTGATCAATATGTTCGTGCGGACCGCGCTGTGTGTCCGGTTCGGTGATTGAAAGATACGCCATCGCCGGATAAAATTCTTCAGTCAGTTCGTCGTGCCGAAAAAGTTCAGCCAGCCAGCCGCGCTCATCTACAAATTTTTTGAGCGGATAGACGATGACATTTTCAATTTTGCCTTTTGTAAAATTCTCTTTCTTAATCGGCTGCATTTGCATTTTTCACCTCTAATTTATTTGCGCCCGTTTCGGCAACCAGATTTGTTTTGCTGATCTTTCATTTTCGCTTGAAACTTTGAGGATAAATTATCAATATCAAAACTTATTGCTGATTGACCTCTCCGGCGGTCGGGGAAAATTTTTCCGCCGCCGCGCCAAAATCTCTAAAAGTAATGCCTTCGGGAAGCGGAACTGAAAAATTCGGCTGCTTATCCTGATAAATTAAGCCTAAAACGCTGTCGCTGCGAAAGCCGAGTTTTAACCCGACTGTTTCCGCCGCTTTGATTCCCAGCCAAACGCCGCGCCACGAAACGGGAATCAGCGTTATTTTGCCGTCGGGACGCGTCGCTTGGGCAAGTTTTTCCAGAATCTTCCGAAACGAATAATGACGCGGATTGGCGGCGATAATATAACCTTCCGGCGGCAATTCGCTGTTCGGTTGCGCGTAATAATTAATCAATTGAATCAAATCCTGAATGTGTGCCAGACTGAGTTCGTATTTGCCGTCGCCGATCAGCGGCAAAACGCCCGTGCTTTGAAGCTTTTGCGCTATATTGCCGACAATCCCGCCCGAATCGCTCAGAGGCGTGCTGTAAATCAAACCCGGTCGAATCGAAATTCCGATCTTCATTTCGCGCAGCGCGTTTTCGATTTCGAGCTTGGCTAAACCATACACGGAACGGCAGCCCGGAAACGCGCTGACGGTTGAAATAAAGACGATGCGTTCGACACCTTCGCGCCGCGCTTGTTCAAATAAGTTGATTGAACCCTGAACATTGACGCGCCAAATATCTCCGCGCTTGATTTGTTTGAGATCATAGGCGACGTGAATCAGCGTGTTTATTTTATTATCTTTGAAAAAATTTTTCTCCGCGCCGTCGGCAAGCGTAAAGCGCGCCTGATTTTTCGACGGTTGCGGACTGCTCGTTAATTCGTCAACCGCGTAATTTTGTTCGGAGAAAAAGCGGCACAGACGGCTTCCGAGATAACCGTTTGAACCGGTTACGGCAACCCGCAATTTTCCTGAATTCAGCTCGCTCATAAAATTTAGATTTCGACCAGCGCGGCAATCCGGTGCGCATTCGCCATTGCCGTCAAAGTAATCGTACTTGCCGGAACACTCGGAAAAACACTGGCATCAATCAGGTGAATATTTTTCCACGCCGGCAGACGACCTAAAACGTCGGTTTCAAATTTTTGCGGCTTTTCGCGCATCGGAAATGAACCGCCCGTATGATAACCGCGCCCGACCGTTCCTTTTTGCAGCAATGGCTTGAGCGGCACGGCACGCAGTAGGGAACGCGCGGAAACGAGTTTTTGAATCAGTTTTTTTAAGGTTGTATCAGTTAGCGGATTTTGTTTGACTTCTAATTCGAGTTTCCCCGGCGAATCGGAATCAGCCGATTTTTTCAATCGAATCCGAACCGCGTGCGAATAATCCGAATGCAGATAGCCCTGAATCAAAATAAACCGGCGCAGAAAGGCATCAGTTACCGCGCCGGTCAATTTATGAAACGGGCGCAACTTGCTCTCGATTGCCTGCCGGTAAAGCTCGTTATAACCGTATAACTGCAAATGAATGCTTTTCTCGCTGACCTTCGGGTCGAAAATCTCCAGAAAAGCCTGCGCCAGCGTGTGTTGCTCTTCATTTTCGGCTTCGGGCGTGGCGCGAAATCTCAAAAGCGGCAGCAAAAAATATTGACTGTCTTTTAAGATAATTTCTTCTTCAAACTCCCGCATACTTTCCAAAACCATTCGCGCCGTTGATAAAACGCCCGCGCCGACTAATAATCGGTCGGCATCAAATATTATCGGTTTTCCGCTCAAACGGTCGCGGGCATAGATTTTTACGCCGCCCGCGTTTTCGTCAAATTTTTCGACGATAATATTCGTATGATAGGTAAATTGTTTATTTTTCTTTAATTCGGGCAGAAAATCAGCGGCGTTGAAAATTAAACCGTAAGGACAGCCATACATACACATCCGGCAGGCGGCGCAGCGAAAACCGTGCGCGTTGCTGTCGGCAACGGCAAGCCGGGAAGTGCCGAACCAAATTCCCGATTGTTTCAATTCGCTTTCCTTACTTTTCAGATCGGCGAGAAAACGTTTGATGTGATCGCTTTGCGGCAAAAAATCGTGCGGCTCGCCGAACAGCGGAAATCGTTCGCTGAGCGCGTCCTTTCGTCCGGCAAATCCGGTGAGTTTGAGAACCGCCCGGTAATGTTCCGCTAAATCATTGATATTAACCGCCCATTCGGTCGTGTCTTCAGGCAAATAAGGCATCATCGCGCCGCCCCAGACATTACTGAATCCGCCGCGCGCCAGTGAAGGCGAAACGCCGACCGCCTTGTTCGGCGTATAAATTTCTTCGGTCGAGCGATAAGGATAATTCGACCCGTAAGCCAGCTTTTCGGGAATACCGGCGGCGGTCGCCTGCATCTCTCCCTTCATTAAGTTGATTTCGTTTTGATCCCAATCGGTCGCCGCCAACCGGTAAGTTTTCTCCAGCGTCTTTTTCTGTTTATCTTCGAGTGCCAGCCCGCCGTCCAGTAAACAGACGGACGCGCCGCGGGCAAGCAGCGCGTGAGCGGCAGCTATCCCCGTCGGACCTGAGCCAATAATGTAGATGAGTTTACTCATTTTTTATTTTGATTGCGGGAGGTTTTGGAATGTTTTTACTATCGGCAAATAATTTAATCGTTCATCGTATAAATGGTATCAGGATCGTCTTCGTGACGAATTTCGTCAATTTCCTCTCGTTTTCCCGCGCCCATATAAAGCCGGTTCGGACAATTAATGACAACGCCCAAAGTATTGGCACTGACATTTTTATAAGCGTGAACCACGCCTTTCGGAATAATGACCGCCTGCGGATTGTCCGCGCCGACAAACAGCGTCATTATGCAGCGGTAGGTCGGAGAATCTTCGCGGTTGTCCCACAGCCGCAGTTTGAAATTCGATGTTCCGATAAAGCAAAATAAATCGGCTTGTTCGACGTGTTCGTGCGGACCGCGCTGCGTTTGCGGTTCGGTTACTGAAACATACGCCATTGTCGGATAAAATTCTTCGGCGAGTTCGTCGTGACGAAACAGTTCGCAGAGCCAGCCGCGTTCATCAACAAATTTCCTGAGCGGATAAACCACCACGTCTTTAATTTTGCCCTTTGTAAAAACTTCTTTTTTAATCGGTTGCGATTGCACTTTTGACCTCCAAATTGTTCGCGCCGGTTTCCGCGACCAGATTGGTCGCGTGCAGCAGACTTTCAAATGTTCCGGCATCCGTCCACCAGCCGTCAAGCTCGTTCCAAGTCATTTCGCCGCGCCGGATGTAATGATTATTGACATCGGTAATTTCCAATTCACCGCGCCCGGACGGTTCTAATGTTTTGATAATATCAAAAACCGTATTGTCGTAAAAATAAATGCCGATGACCGCAAAATCGGATTTCGGGTCGTCCGGTTTTTCTTCGATTTGCAAAACCTTTCCGCCGTCGAGTTCAGGAACGCCGAAGCGGTTCGGATCGTGAACTTTTTTCAGCAGAATCTTCGCGCCTTTTCCCTGTTCATTGTAAATTTCGGCGGCTTGACGCACATTTCCCTCAATAATATTGTCGCCCAGAACGACGCAAATCGGC
Source organism: Pyrinomonadales bacterium (assembly GCA_038200505.1). GTDB lineage: Bacteria > Acidobacteriota > Blastocatellia > Pyrinomonadales > Pyrinomonadaceae. Next base: position 43,596 of record JBBPXX010000105.1, read on the forward strand.
TGGTTGTCGGCAAAATGTTCAACCAGCGAAAGCGCGTCGGCAATGCCGCCTTCGCCTTCCTGATAAGTATAATTTAAATGTTTCAAGCCGAATTCTTTGCCGTTTCCCAATAATTTGAGAAAATCGCCCGCCGAATTTCCGCCCGTAACGATCATAATATCATCAATTCCCGCATTAATCAGCGTGTTGATCGGATAATAAATCATCGGCTGATTGTAAACGGGAAGCAGATGTTTGTTGGTAACTTTGGTGAGCGGTTTGAGCCTGCTTCCGAGTCCGCCCGCTAATACGACACCTTTCATAAAATTATTTTAATTCGATTATTTATATGGACGATTAAATTTGCCCTGCTTTTGTTATTTGCCGAAAATTTTCTAAATAATTCTTGACTTTTCGTTCGTTAAGTTTATTTAGTCAATTGTGATTTTTCATTAACCAGCTCAATATCAAATAATGTTTCGTAGCCTTTCAGCCGCATCGCTTTTAATATCCGATAAAATGGCGGCACTTTATAATCGTCTATAAACTTGGTTAATTTTGCCCGCACAATATTTTGATGAGTGAAATCTATCGCGCTTTTCGCGCCCGTAAAACCCAGCCGCATCGGGTAAACGCAGCGCAGCGTTTCAAATCCTCCGAGTTCGTGGTAATATCCCCACGAATCAGAGCCGACGCGCAGCGGCAGAATCAGCGGCACTAATGTTTGAGCGGCTTCCCGCGTAATTATGTAACCCGCCGCGCATTGCAGCCAGCGCAAATTTACCGGATACATCAGTTTCTCGCCGGCGGTTAATTCGACAGTATCCATCAGCGATAAACCGGTTTTTCCGTGATCGGTATAACCCAGCATTACAAGTTCGTTTTTGCCGATATTTTGCTCGATGGCGGTTAAAATTTCCTTGATATTCGCGGGCAGAGTAACATCGTCTTCGATGATGCAAGCCATCTCGATGTTTTCTTCAATTATTTTTTGATAAGCCTTATGATGTGAAAGAGCCGCTCCGATCATTCCGCGCGATAACCAGTCGGGATATTTTCTGACTTCAACCATATCGCACAGATTTTCCAAATCCGCGTTGCTCAATTCCAAACCGTCCACGCCTTTGATAAATTCATAATCGAGGTCGTGCTTGGTAACTTCCTGTAAAATATCACCGCGTCGTTTGGCTGATCTTTCGAGATTCAAAATAAAAGTTTTCATAAGTAAAATTTAATTCCTTTTTGGCAATCAATATCATCTATACAATTTTATTTAACTCTGCTTATTTTCTCTTCATTCCTAAAATGCTGACAAAAAAGCCCGAGAGAATTGTTTGGAATCCGAGTGCGACTAATGTTGCGCCGGGAATGACATAGCGCATTGTATGGGCGTAATCCAAAAGACCGAAATTGACCGACCGCCACTCGTTGACCGCGAACAGCAGCAATCCCACACCGATCAGCAGCACAATCGCCGCAATGCCCAAGCCGCGTTCGAGAGTGATGATTTCAAAGAACCGATTCAACCGTAAATCCTCGGGCATCAAGCCCTCGCTGACGGCAAAAGTCTTTGTAAAAAGGGCAAACAAAACCGCTTGATAACCGCACAAGATCGCCAGACTACCGAATAAAACCGTGTGCAAACCAAACAAAACACCACTGATGGTCGTTCCCGTCAACCCCAGAAAAAAACCGATAATTCCGAGAAAAATCAGCAAAAAGCCCGGCACCAAAAAAAGCCAGCGCGGACTATACATCATAAAAAATCGCAGCGTTCGCCAGCCGTCACGAAAAGTTTTCAGATGCGGCGCGTGCGATTTTCGCCCGTCGGGATGCAGCGTGATCGGCACTTCGGCAATTTTGACGTTGTATTCATCCGCATACAAACTCGATTTGATAATCATTTCCGTAGCAAATTCCATTCCTGTGCAGCGTTGTTCGAGCCTTTCGTAATGGGCTTTGGTAAAGCCGCGCAGACCGCAGTAAACATCGTGAATCGGCGCGTTAAACCAGAGTCTGACCATTGCCGAAAACATCGGATTGCCCCACCAGCGATGAAGAAAAGGCATCGCTCCCGGCATTACGCGCCCGTTTCCCGAAGGCAGACGGCAACCCTGTACGAGATCGTAACCTTCACGCAATTTCTCGACAAATTTCGGCACTTCGAGAAAATCATAACTGTCATCGGCATCGCCCATAATGACGAATTTGCCTTTTGCCGCTTCAATTCCGCCCATTAAAGCGTTGCCGTAACCTTTTTCACTGACATTAACCACCCGCGCTCCGAGATTATTGGCGATTGTGATCGAATCGTCCGTGCTGCCGTTATCCGCGACAATAATTTCGCCGTTGATTTTATGTTCGCCGAGAGATTTTTGCGCTTTGCGAATGCAGACTTCCAGCGTGTCGGCTTCGTTCAAGCACGGCATTACGATGCTTAATTCCACTTCTTTGACGGGCAAAGCGTTAACTTGTGAATTCTTTAATTTTTTATTCTCGATTTGAGAAACTTCAGATAAATTCATAGCTGTTTTTATATTTTGTAAAAGATTTAATAATTGTCGAGCGACCGGAAAATTTGATTTTAAAATATTTTCTATTCAAGTACTTTTTATTTAAATAAACGATTATAACTTTAATACAGTTTTTTGTTTTCCAACAGCCGCGCGCGACATTGAAAACTTACATTATTCCAAACTTTCGCTGAACTGATCGGATGATTTGAGATATTTTCGTTGTAACCAAAATAATCCAAAGGGAATCACATACGGATCAACCAGCGGAACGCGGTATCTGACGGAAGACCAAGTCATTACGCCGGTTAAAGTCGCGCAGGCAATCAAAATGGCGAACAGCAGCCAGATATTTTTGTCAAAATCAGCAGAGAAAAAATCTTTGAAATAAAAAAATAATCCCAAAAACATCAACAATCCGAAGGGCAAAGTGACCAGAGCTTTTAATCCCTGCATATCAATGCGGGCGACCGGCGACCAAAACTCGGCAAATTTCATCACGTTGAGCCAAACCCACGTCGGAAAATTACTTTTAACGTAATCCAAACCGAGATTCAAATAATAACTGTCTCTTTCTTTAAGACTTTTCCCTTCCAATTGCCGTTCGACCACCGCGGTTTTATCCCAAACCGTCTGATCGGCGGCGATATATTCCTGATAATTCCGCGCGTTCAAATCATCGAGTTTCATCTCGGTATTGGAAATCCAAAAAATATATCCGACACCGTCGGTAATCGTAATCATTTCGCCGTATTTTTGGTAATTTCGTATTGTCCACGGAGAAATTACCAACACGCTGCCCAAAGCAAACAAAACGCCGATCAAAATACCTCTTTTCCATTTTTTCAGATTGCAAAATATCATCCAAAGCGGAATTAACATCACAATTACCGTTGCATTGCTCCGGCACAGACACGCCAGACCGAATATTCCGCCGATCAAAATGATGATGCCGAGTTTCGGAAAGCCTTTTTTGTATTCTTTAATCAACAGATAAACGCCGGTAACGATTAACAAAGTAAACAACGCTTCAACCCGGACGCGTAAGCTAAAGAAGATGAGTAAAGGATTTACGGCATAAATCAGGCTAGCCAGAAGCGCGGTCGGTTTGTTATTCCAGATCAGCAGAATCAGCTTGTAGAAAACATAACAGGCGAGCGTATCCAAAACCGCATTGACAATTCGGGCGGTTAAATATGTTTCGTGCGGCACAAAATAATAAACAACTGACAGCAGAAAAGGATACAAGGGCGGACGCATAAACGGCAGCGAACCGTGAGTCGGATAACCGTTTCCATTAAGCAGCGACAGGGCGTGATTGTGATAATCAAATCCGTCGCTGGTTTCAATGCTCTGACCGAGCGCGAAAATAAAAATTAGTCGAACAAGAAAGCAGAAAGCAAATATGAAAAGAGCAGTCTTTTTCGTGTCTTTATTTAAGATTCCCAACATTGGCTTGTTAATTTCCCCTTGATATTATTAGCTAAACTCTGTGCAATTGACTTCTGACTTGGGATTTTTTCTGTTTTTGTGTCGCGGCTCCCATCTTGATAATTCCGACTGACGCAAACATAAACAATAGAGGAACAACGGTTTGTTTGTGCCGCCAAGCCAATCCGATATTTGCCAGAGTCGAAATGTGAAAAGACGCGTAAAGAACGCAGAAAGCCACTATCGGCAGCAATTTATTTACCTTCTCCTTGAACACGCTTTTAATTGAAAAAATCCCGACTCCAAATAGGAACATCAAAGCAAGATTTTCAGGAATGGCAAGATTCTTACGAAAAGTTCCGGTTCCCAATTCCCACGGAAACGGCGAGAAAAAAAAGTAACCGACCGCGACCGGAACGGAAACTAAAGCTGTTTGGTCTTCCTGATACAAATCAACTCCCGATCCGGTTGTTTCCGCGACTCCGTTCCGCCATTGAGAAACATCTTCAGTGCGTCGTTCGTAAGTTTGAAAGTCTCTGTTCAGAACTCCGTAGGAATTCAGCGCGAACATAAAAACAAGAATCACCGAGAAAGCCAGCGACGCGTCACGGACATAAACAAAAAACGTTTTATTTCCCGAGAGTATAAATCTTATTAAAATCGTGGCGCAGCACATATAAAACGCGTAAAATCGGGTGGTGTAGAGTCCCAGCAAAAATGGTATCAGCAAAAATATATCATTGCGGGTGAGCGTTTTTCCGCGAATAATAATATACAAAATTGACCATTCTAGAAATATGACCAGTATTTCTTTGGACGTTCCGGCGGAAAACAGAATGAGAGAAAACCAGAATGTGATGCAGAGGGCGACGATTCTGGCTTCCTTTTCGGAAAATATAATTTTAGTGATCCGGTAAGCGACGATTACCAGACCGGCACCGGCAAAGCTGTTCAAAGCAGAAACCGCCAAACGACTCGGACCGCCGATGACAAACATCATCAATCCCCAAATCATTTGCTGACCGATATTGAATTGTCCGACAAAAACCGTATAGATACTATTGAAAAAACCGTCTAAGCCGTTGTGCATCCAACTCTGAGCCATTGTCCAGCCGTCAACGTAGCCTCCGGCATCTTCGTCTCCGATTGCTTTTCCGAAATCATAACCGTAAAGGAAAAACCCCGCCCAAAGGCGCACGGAAAACGCCATCAGAAAAATACCGACTTGAAATTTTCGGTCGGAGGGTTCGGAATTTTGTCTGAGAAGAAACATTCCGACCAAGCCTAAAACCAGAGTTAAAGGCAAAAACATAAATTCTTCGGGTCGGCTCAGAAGAACAAGCGGACTTTGCAGCACCAATGCAAAAAAAGTCAGCCAAAATATCAGTTCGCCCCTTTCCCAAAATTTAGAGTTTGTCATTTTTTTAGTTCGTCTTAAATCGCTTAATTAAGAATTGTCAGTTTAGGAAATTTATCAACTGACACCAATCAAAATTGCCGGGTTAAATAATATCTTTTTTCTGTAAAACTAAATTATTTTCCAGCACCAAAGCGTCAAAATTAGCGTTCTTAAAAGTATTAATCGCGTCTTCGGGCGAACAGACAATCGGCTCTTGAACATTAAACGAAGTGTTCAAAAGCATCGGAATGCCGGTTAATTTCTTAAATTCATTAATCAAATTCCAGTAACGCGGATTAGTTTTTTTGCTGACCATCTGCGGTCGCGCCGTGCCGTCAACGTGAACAACTGCCGGAATTTTCGGTTTGTAGGCTTCGTCCACTTCCAACACCGTAATCATAAACGGGTCGTGATGTTCTTTACCGAAAATAGTTTTTCCATCTTCTTCGAGCATCGAAGGCGCGAGCGGACGAAACCATTCGCGCAGTTTGACTTTATGATTTAGGATCTCGCGCATATCTTTGCGGCGCGGATCAGCCACAAAACTGCGCGCTCCCAAAGCTCGCGGTCCCCATTCCATCCGACCGTTAAACCAACCGATAATCGCGCCGTCGGCAATCATTTTGGCTAATTTCGGCAACAGCTCTTCGTCCGGCAGCGTTTCATATTCCAAACCGGTTTTGTCTAACGCTTTCTGACATTGCTCGTTAGTAAATCCGGGTCCGTAGTAAGCGTGATTCATTACAAACTTGCGCGGATTGCCGAGTTTTTGATGCCAGATCATCAACGCCGCGCCGAGCGAACAACCCGCATCGCCCGCCGCCGGCTGAACGTAAAAGTTCTTGAATGGGGTTTCGTGAAAAATTCTGCCGTTCATCACCGAATTAAACGCCACGCCGCCCGCCATACAGAGATTTTCTTCGCCGGTCATTTCCTTAATTTGTTTGGCGAGATAAATTGCTGTATCTTCCACGACTTTCTGCGCGCTCGAAGCGATGTTCCAGTGATGTTCGGTTAGTTCATCACCGGGTCGGCGCGGTTCGCCGAGTTCTTTGATAATCGCGTCGGGAAATTGATAATGCTTGGCGAGATGATGATCTAAAACCCTGATATTAAAGTGATAATCACCTTTGCCGTTTTTCGTCAAAACTTTTTCCGAGAAAAAATCATAAAACTTCGGCTTTCCGTAAGCGGCAAGTCCCATTACTTTCCACTCGTCGCCCGTGAACATATCAAAACCGATATAATTCGTCACCGCCGAATAAAATTGTCCGAGCGAGTGCGGCAATTTGATGCGTTTGAGAACTTTTATTTTCGTGTCGTTACCCTGACAGAAAAGCGTTGACGTATCTTCGCCCGTTCCGTCCCAGGTTAAAATCGCCGCCGTTTTAAATGGCGAAACGAAAAACGCGCTTGCCGCGTGGGTTTGATGATGTTCGAGATAATGAAATTTGAAATTACTCTCGCCGAAATGTTCGCGCAACCGTTTCGGATGCCAAAACATTCCGAGATAGCTTTCGCTGACCTGCTTAACGCCGCGGTCGGCGCGCGCCTTGAACATATCACTCGAAATAAATGCCGCTTTAACGGCTTGCATTGCCTTGTGACGCAAAACCCAGGGTTTCCAGTAAAGCCCGACGTGTTCGACATCTTTTAAGGTAATACCGGCTTCGTCCAAACAATACTGAACCGCCTTGAAGGGAAATCCGACGTGGTGTTTCTTCCGCGAAAAACGTTCTTCTTCCGCCGCCGCAATTAACTCGCCGTCTTTGATGATACTTGCGGCTGAATCGCCGAGAGTTGTTAAACCTAAAATATACATAATTCTATAAAACTATAATACCAAACTTTCTGCCATCAATTTTAATATCAAAACTTTCTGCTAATTATCCGAAATTTTACTTGGTCAGGTCGCGCAATCAAACCTTAAGGGTAACTTTCAGATCTTAATTTGGCAAATTTACAATCGTTACAACTTGAATAATGCAATAAATTGTTCGGAACGACTTAAAAAAGCGTTTACCGATTAACTAAAAAAAGAACGGCAATTTCGCCGCTTGTCGAGGTTGGATGTTATCCCTGGCGGTTTGTCTGCCTTCTTTTTTACAAGTTTCATTAATGACAATTTTAGCGGGGATTAATAATTAAAAAATCGCCAACGCGAAATTGTCAAATTTATTATTCTAGGCGGTTAATGTTTTATTAAACGCGGCGGCTAATTTTTCCGTCTGTTCGGCTAAAGTAAAATGCTTCAGAGAATATTGACGCGCGTTTTCTCCCATCTTTTTTCTCAGCTCAAAATCTGCCAGTAACTTGTCGAGTGCGTCGTGCCATTCTTCGGCATTTACGGCATTAAAATGAGTTGCGCCGGATTCGCCGATTTCCGCGCAAACGCCGATGGGAGTCATTACAAAGGGAATTCCGACTGCCAAATACTGAATTGCCTTGAAACCCGATTTGCCCAAAAGCCACTCGGTCGAAGCCGAAGGAGAAATCGTAATCGGATAAAGTCCGATGTCGAACGATTGAAAATCAGCCGTTTCCGTTTCCAAATCCCACTTCAAATTTTCAATTGTCACTCCTTTGATTTCAATATTTTCGCGTCCTGCGCCAATAATCTTGAGAATGAATTCATATTTTCGCGCCAGTTTTTGCAGAACCGGAAAAATTGATTCTAAAAGCGGAAAGGTCGAATGTGTGCCGATCCAGCCGAGAACCGGTGTTTGATTAACTTTTTCGACCGGAAAGAATTTGTCCGTGTCAACTATAGTCGGAATTATAACGGTTTTCGCGCCTTTTTTTTCGACGTATTCGGCGATAAAACGGTTTCCGCAAATTACCGTGTCGGCACGTTTTATCAAATTATCGGTCTTGCCGAAAAACTTTAGAAAACTTCCGACTTTCCCGTAAGTCGGACTCGTGTAAGGATGATAAGTCGCGTCGTCCAAATCCAAAATCAAGGGAATGCTGCCCGCTTTCTGGAAAATCCATTCAAAAAACGCCGGACCGAAAAACATCGCTTCGCGCTGCACGAAAAGCAAATCGTATTGACTGATTTTAGAAACTTCGGAAATCCGCCGCGCAATCGGCGACGACATTGTTAAAATTTTTTTCAGCAGTGATTTGTTCTGATAAAGAAGCGCGAATTGCCGGCTTTCGAGAAACGGTTTGAGTTCGAGTTTGATTCCTTTTTCAGCCAGCGGTGCGATGAATTGTGCCAGACGATAACGCGTCGCCGCCGCTTGAATCGGATATGAAGACAGTCCTAAAACATTCATTTTTTAAGTTGTGAGCAGCTTTTACGTTTAATCTGATTTTTATCTCGATGCGAAACTTTTTCGCCGGATTTTAATTCGCGCAAAAAATATTACTGCATTATTAATTATTTTCTTGTGTTTCCAACCACGCCTGAAACATCAAAACCGCCCACAAAGCGTGTTGATGATTGCGTTTGCCGGACAAATGTTCCCGCCATTTGATATTGACGGCTGACGGATTTAAGAAACCTTCGCGCCGCAGACGCGCTTCGTCGAGCAAATCTTCCGCCCATTCGCGCAGATCGCCGCGCAGCCAAGCCGCGACCGGAACGTCAAAACCCATTTTCGGACGTTCGGTAATTTCGCGCGGAATATATTTATTCAACAATTTGCCGAGCAGCCATTTCGCCGAATTATTTTTCAATTTCAATCCGAGCGGCACGTGCCAGGCAAATTCAACGACGCGGTAATCGAGCAGCGGTGCGCGGGCTTCGAGACTCACGCCCATACTGGCGCGGTCAACCTTGACCAGAATATCATCCGGCAAATAAACCAGCGCGTCGCGCAGCATCATCCGTTCGGTGAAATTCTTCAAATTGCCGAAGTCGAACTGCTTTGCCGCGCCATTTAAGTTAAATCCGACGACCGGCGGTTGCTGCCAGTATGAAATTAAATTCAGGTAAAAAGCGTCGGCATCGGCGGCGTTCAGATAGTCGGAAAACATTGCGAGTTTTTGACCCAAACCGCTCCGCCTGCCTTTTTCGGCTTGCGAAACCGAAGTCAAATTAAGCGCGCCGGCGGAAGCGACGGCAATCATCGAAGATGCCGGTTTTCGCAGCCATTCGGGCATTAATTTGATTTTCTCCCACAATCCGACAGCCAGCGTATATCTTCCGTAGCCGCAGAAAAGTTCGTCGCCGCCGTCGCCGGACAAACTGACGGTAACATGTTCGGCAGCCAGTTTTGAAACCAGAAAAGTCGGAATCTGCGACGAATCCGCAAAAGGTTCATCGTATAAAATCGGCAATTTCGGAATGACATCAAGAGCCTGCTGCGATGTAACATAAAGTTCGTGATGCTCGGTCTTTAAATAATCAGCAATTCGTTTGGCGTGTTTGGCTTCGTTGTATTCGGCTTCATTAAAACCGATGGTAAAAGTTTTAACTGGTTGGGAGCTTTGCGCCTGCATCAGCGCGACAATGGTTGACGAATCCATTCCGCCCGATAAAAACGCGCCGAGCGGCACATCAGCCAGCATCCGGCGTTTAACCGAATTGAGCATTAAAGTTTCAAATTCGGCAAGGATTTCGTCTTCCGAGCCGTCGAACAAATCGTTTGTGCCGTCAACCGCCGCCTGTCGCAGCGACCAGTAAGCCGTCTGTTCGCCGATTTCTTTCTGCCGAGTGCGAATTTTCAGCAAACAGCCGGGCGCGATTTTTTTGATATTTTGATAAATCGAACGCCCGCCGGGAACATATCCGAATTTGAGATATAGCGCGAGCGATTCACGATCAATTTCGCCGCGAAAATCGGGATGCGCGCGCAGTGCTTTCAGTTCCGAGCCGAACATCAGCGTATTGCCGAATGTGCCGTAATACAAAGGTTTTTTACCGATCCGGTCGCGTATTAAAGTCATTTCTTCCGTGACCGAATCCCAAACCGCGATGGCGAACATTCCGTTCAGACGTTTGACGGTCGGTTCGATGCCCCATTCGACAAATGCCGCGAGCATTACTTCCGTATCGGAATGTCCGCGAAATTTGCAGCCGATTTTTTCCAATTCGCCGCGCAATTCGAGAAAATTGTAAATCTCGCCGTTGAAAACAATCGTAAAGCGTTCGTCGGCGGATTTCATCGGCTGCGCGCCTTCAACCGACAAATCGAGAATCGCCAATCGCCGAAAGCCTAACGCCGCGCCGCATTTTTCATCCGTCCACGCGCCCGCGCTGTCGGGACCGCGATGATAAAGCGTCGTCGCCATTTTTTCGACCGTTCCCTGCAAAAAATCCCGTTTTGCACGGCGATTAAAATCAATAAAACCAGTTATTCCACACATCTTGACTCAAAACTTATTTCTCAAACTGCTCTTCATACTGCGGTAAAATTTGTTCGATGGCAAAGCGCGACCGGCAGTTTTGACGAATGGCGGCATCGTTCAAAGATTTTCTTTCACTAATCGCGCGGTTAATCGTGTCGGCAAGCGAAGCGACATTTTCGTTTTCGGCAAACCAACCGTTGACACCTTCGGTAATAACTTCCCGATTCGCGCTCGGACAATCCGTGGCGACGACCGGCGTTCCGCAGGCTAAGGATTCGACCATAACATTGGAAAAACCTTCGTAGCGCGACGACAAAACAAAAATATCCGCTTTTTTCATATATGAATAGGGATTTTTGTGAAAGCCCGGAAAATTTACATACTGGTTTATGCGTAATTCCTGTGCCAATCTTTCGAGACTTTCCCGGTCTTCGCCTTCGCCCATAAAAGTCAAAGTCGCGGCAGGATTTGTTTCGCGCACGACGGCGAACGCTCTGAGCAGGGTGTCATAAGCCTTTTGAAACGCCAATCTTCCGACCGTAATCAGGCGAACGTCGTCGCTGTTAAAAAAATCTTCCGTCGGTTCCGCCGCCAATCGGTCAATCTGTTCAAAGTCAACCGGATTATAAATGCGTTTTAATTTGCGCGGCGGAAGCTGCATATTTTGTTCGATGTCATTGAGCATATAATCGCTCTGGCAGATAATCGCGTCGGCAAAGCGATAGACATTCCGGTAAATTTTGCGATAAAACTTGGCGCGCAGAGGACTTTGCCGCGCGACATCGGCGAGAAACGCCGTCGGCGAATTGCCTTCGCGCAACACGACGCGCGTTCCGCGCGGCGCGAACGGTTTCGTCAAAGCCGCCGCGAAATTCATTCCGAGCGTCGCAAAAACAGTCTGCGGTTTGAGTTCACGAACGAGTTTAATCAGTGCCGGAGTTGCGCGGCGGGCGTGTTCGGCATTTAATTCAAAAATTTTAATGTCGCCGACGAGTTTGTCCAAAAACACGCCTTTCCGCGCGCCGAGCGCGAGAAAAGGCTCAAAACGATCACGATTCAAATGATTGAGCAGGTGCGAAAAAACATTTTCCGCGCCGCCGCCGATCATTGAAGGAATTACGAAGAGTATTTTTTTTCTTTCCATACAAACTGTATTGTGAAGCTGACTGCCGGTTATTGTTTCATCAAAATTAAAAATAACAAACTTCGGTTGATTCTAAAAGTAATCATTTTCAGACACAAAAAACAAAAAGTTTATCTGCCGCGCCAAAACATCAAATTCTTAAAACGTCGGCACGACAGATAAAATTTTATGTGCGAATTATTTAACTAAGCCATTTTTTTGCCGCTGTGTAGCTTTTTTGTTTGGTTTCAGCGGAAGTTTGCTCGGGTGGTTTTTGTTCCGAAATCGTCCCGGCGGCTTTTTCTCCGGTCAGAGACAAACTCACTTCGGTCGTGCGGCGCACATTGACGATTCCGTTTTCAGCAAGAACCGTTTTAACTTCTTCGAGCGTCTGCGGTTGGTCGTAAGCAGGTGCCAGCATATCGAAAGTATCCATAATCGCCCAACGATAACGCTGCTTTAAATCGAGACCTTTCGATGTGCCGTAATTGTAGCCGGCATAATTTGAAATCGGAATCAGAAATGAAAAGACCCGGCTTAAATAAGGAACACGAAACAAAACCTCGGTTAAGGGAAAGAAAACCGGCATTGACACTTTGATTAAACGCAAAAGGTTTTTCTGCTCCATCCGCGTCGTCACTGGTCGAACCAAATATTTTGAATAAAGAAGCGTATACCAGTGACGTTTTTCATAAATGCACAAACCGAGTTTGCCCTTTTCCTTAACCTTTTCGATCAGGCATTTGATTGTTTTCTTCGGATCCGGCGTGTGCTGAACGACACCGATGCAGTAACAAGCGTCAAATGTATCAGGGCGAAAAGGAAGTTCATAAATGCTGGCTTGCACCAAATGAACATTATCACGTCCCGCCATATTGATTTTCGCCGCATCAACCGCGATGCTTAAATCAATGCCGACGACTTCCGCGCCGCTTTGCGATGAAACATCCAAAAAACGTCCGGCACCGCATCCGGCATCGAGAACCAATTTTCCTTTCATCCATGATTTGTCCCAGCCGGTCTCGGTATAAAATCGGTCTTCGGACAATTTCGAACCGTTTTGGGAGTCAATTTGTTCAGATTTAAACAAATTCCACTGTAAGCCGAATGAAGAAGCATAATTATCGCTTTCAACAAAGCGGGGAATACTGTTGATAATCGGATAATCAACCCCGCATTCGGCGCAAGTTAATTTACCTGTTTCTATCTGTTCTCCATCCTGTTTCTCTGACGTACAAGTCAATTCACCGAAACATTTGGGACAGCACAAAATATCTAAAAGTTTTTTCTGCATTATGGTTAATTTAATCCCCTTAATCTTTTTTAATAATTAACTAAACTCTGTTTGAGATTTAAGCATTTGATCCGGACTAAATTTAGATGATTTGAACGAAAAAAAGTTGTAAAAATTACGCGAAATAACTCGTTTATAATCAAATAAAATCAATTTTGGTCAAACAGAATTCATTTCACAAAGCTGTAAGGTTGCAGACAAAATCTGCATTCAAAAACCGGCATAAATTTAGACTTTAACCGGTAAAGCCTTATGTAATCCGGCAAGTATAGCAACCAATATTTTCTTTGACAAGTTTATTGCGTCAGTTTCAATATCGTTATGCCGTTCAGGTTTTACTGATGTTTGAGATAAGTAAATGGTGTTCGCATTTTATAATTAATTCAGGTCAGGCAAATCTCAGCTTAATCTGACGTTGGAAAAATACTTATATCGTTCGGTTGACAAAATTACCTGAATAATTCAGATCAAACTCCTTCTATTGATTTACGTTCGCGGCGGCGTTTCAGCGAGCGCAACGGATACAAAAGAAAACGACGATAATTTCCCGGCGTGAGCCAGAGACCTTTGAGCAAATGCTTGCCGAACTGAACGAAATCTCCGGCACGAAAATAGCCGCCCGCTAGTTCCGTATGCAGGTTCCCATAGGCTTTCCGGCGAAATTTCAGAACGCTTTTATCGGATGTATTAAAAGCCTTCTCAAAACAAATTCTTACCTCGGCTTCCATCGTTCTGATATTGAAGTGTTCATTTTTTCCGTGATTGCGATAATCAACCAGGATTTCAGGAACAAACCCGATTTTGTATTGGCGGGCGAGCCGATAAATAAAATCCCAATCTTCACTGTTTGCCTTTTTAAAATTCGTATCGAAACCGCCGACAGCTTCAAAAGCCTCGCGCTTGATTAAAAGACAACTGCCGCCGCCGATTACGACCGGTTTCTCAAAAAGCAGCAGATCATTCGCCACCCAGCCTTCTTCGCCTTGCAGATGCGGATGAATGGTTTTATCGGTTTCACTGTCAAATTCACGCATTCCACAATGAACTAAGCCGAATTCCTCGTCTTCGCTGAGTTTAGCCACTTGCTTTTCGAGTTTTTCCGGCAGCCAAATATCATCCGCATCAAGAAAAGCGATGAATTCACCGCTCGAAGGTTTAACGCCGTTGTTTCGCGCCGTTGCCGAACCTTGATTTTTCTGCGGGCAAAATTTAATGCGGTTACCGTAGGCTTCGACGACCTCGACCGTATTGTCGCTCGAACCGTCGTCAACGACAATAATTTCAAAGTTCTCGTAAGTTTGCGCCAAAACGCTGTCAATCGCCGCGCCTAAAAAGCGTGCATAGTTGTAATTCGGTATAATAACACTGACTAAAGGTTTCATTTTTTTTCGACGAAAGGCGACTATTTTAGCCGCATTTTAAAGCTTCCGGTTGATGAAATTAAAACTTTTCTCATAGAAAACCCGATTGTTATCAAATCGTTTTGCTCGCATTTTCACGAATCGAAAGCGGACTTTAAATAATAGAATAATTGTAAAAATTACAATTTTGATAAAAGTTTCAGGCAAATATCCTAAATATCTATTTCCATTGTAGCATAATCAATAATTGATTAATATTACAATTCAAAAACTCTTATGCAATTAATTTTGAGTAATTGTGCAGTGCCGGCTTCCGGGTAAAAGATAAAAAATCATTGTAGAGCATATCTATTCCCGTATCGAAGGATAAATCAATTCCGGGCAAATAATGTTTAATTTTTTTGTTGGATAAATTTGTTTTGCGCGGTCTCATTACTGACGCTTGGTTATCTTGCGATTCAGATTCTAAAATAAGATTGGACGGTAAATTGAATTTTTGGGCGCATCGCTGCAAAAATTCAAATTTGCTCATAGATTCATCGGCGGTCGCGTTATATATTCCGTATGGTGGATCAACAACAATAAATTGCTCGATCACTTCGGCTAATTGTCCGACGTAAAGCGGATTAAAAACGACATCGTTAAAACCGCTGATTTCCTTTCCTTCAACCAGAGATTGATATCCCCATTCAAACAACGCCCTCCGCGCCGGACGATGAAACCCATACATATTCGTTCTCAGAATATAATGGCGATCAGATTGTTCGCCGACGGCATTTTCTCCCATCAGTTTAGAATAGGAATAATAGTTTAGCGGATTTGACGCGTCCTTTTCACTGTAACTGCCGGTTTTGCCGTCAAAAACAGAATCAGTCGAAACATAAATAAAAAGCGAATCAGGGTTTCGTCGCGCCAGCTCGCGGGTTGCCGCAATATGTATCGAGTCGGCTGAAACTTGATCCTGTTCGCATTTCTCAAGGTTAGTAAGTGCCGCCGTATGAATAATTACGTCGTATTCGGACGCGGAAAGTTTCTCGATGTCTTCGGGACGTATTAAATCGGCAGAGATAAAATTATCGGCAATTACATATGGAGACGCAGTTCGGGCGGTAGCGGTTACGCGGTTTGTTTTTTGTTGGTGAAAATGTTGAGCTATCGCCGTTCCTAACATTCCACTCGCCCCTGTCAGTAATATATTTTTCATATAAAGATAACAATGTTAGCAATCAAATTTCGATTATATCAAGCCGGTTATTTGAAAAAAAGTTTTCTAACGATTACGGCAAGTGATTATAAGTTGGTATAATTACCGAAATCTTTGAAATACATTCCTATCTTAGCGGAATTTAGACTTTCGGTAAAACTTTTTATAAGGTTTTACACATTCATATGGCGTTGTTGCATAAATAAACTCTTATTTTTCAACAACTTAATTTTAAAAAATCGGCAAATTTGCGGTTTTTCACGTTTTTGAAATCTGTAACTCTTGCAAACAAAAAAGTTATTTATGCAACAACGCCCATTCATTTTATTAATATTTCGGACTTATTTGTTACCGCGCGCGAACCTGCGATAATCTTTAAGATGATTATTTGGAAAAATTTCGAGAGTTTCATTTTTGTAGGAATAAATACTTCAAATACTTTAATAATTTGATGTTTAAAGTAAAAAATAATTAGTGAATAAGTCAAGTGAAATTGACTTCTACTTTTAAGAATTATTATAACCGTCCAAATTTTTACCGCCGGACTTTAGAAAGTTATAAACTGTGCTTTTTAATATAGTTAAATAATTTCGGGTTGCTTTAGTCGAGAGAAGAGTTAGTGAAAGAGTAACTGCTGATATGACAAATAACACGGCGATGGATCGAAGTCTGTTATCGTCAAATTGGAAAAATATCTTTCCGGTTCCGGCAACTAAGAGCGCGACCGTAAAGGGAACCAGCAAATCTTCAAAATACCATTTTAATTTTTCGCCAATTAAAATCCGCCGATGCATTATTTGAACATCCGTCAGAACGTAAAATAAATTGAGAATTACCCAACTTCCCGCGCCGCCGACCGCGCCGAACCTGTAAACTCCAAAGATCATCAGCGGGATCAGAAAAATAATTGCCACTACATTTAAATAAAAAGAAAGCTTCGTCCAGCCGTGTGCCAACTGTAAAGAATGCGGCAGCCACATTGAACTGTTTAGTCCGTTGCCGATCACCGCGAGCGACAAAAGCAGATGGGTGTTGGCGGCAATCTCCGCATTCTTAAACCAAACCAACAAAATTTCGTAAGAGAATAGCGCAATGACGACAGTGACCGGTAATAAAAATGCCGAGATTGTTTGGCAGCTGTGATGATAGTATTCACGCAGAGTTTTTTGATCGTTAATCGAAACAAGCCGCGAAAATTGCGGAAAAACAGCGTGATTTATCGAGCTGGCAACCAGACCGGTTGCCATACCGGCAATCGTGACCGCAATCGTGTAAAACCCGAATGCTTCAAGATTCAGCATACGGGTCAGAATAACTTTATCGGTTTGCACCAATATTACGGCAACGGCGGTCAGTCCGGTCATTCCGGCGGCAAACCGCCAAATTTTGATCAGCAGGTCTTTCTGAAACCGCGCCTTGCCGGATGATTCCGGCAAACTTTGTTTTAAGGTTATAGCAATCAAACTTACCTGGATCAGCGCGACAAAAGCCTGCCATAAAAGAAAGCTTTGAATGGTCGGCGAAACATACGCCAATATGACGAAAGCCCCGACCGTCCGAAGCGTGCCGCAAATCACATTAATGATATTAAGTGCTAACTGTTTTCGTAAACCCATCAAACCGCCGACATAAAAATTGACCGAAAATTGAATGGCGATGTTGACACTCATAATGAAGAATGCCTGAGTAACGGTGGCGACAGATAAATTTTTTGGCTGCACCCAATAGTGAGCGATTAACGGCGAGAGAGCGCAAAGAAATACGGCAATAAAAATGGCGCAAATCCAGTTCGGAATTTCAAGCGTGCGTTTGATGTCGCGCATTTCCTGGTTTCGATCATCGAGGATCGAAAGCCGCGCCAGTTCACGATTCAGTGTCGGTGATAAGCCGAAATCGAGCAGAGCGATAAATGCCTGAATACTGCTGAATGTCCCGATCAAACCGTATGCCTCAACGCCAACGTATTGCAGGTAAATCGGCAAAAAAATGATATTTAACAAAGCTACCCAGATGCTTCCGACAAAATTTGCAATAACATTTACTTTGGTTGAGTAACTTTTGTTTAATACTGAGATCATTAATGTATCGTCGCTTTAACTCTTTTCTTAAAATTGCCGAATTTTTTTATTTCATTAACGAAAATCGGATTATCGGCTGGATAAGTTCGATTAACCGAAAAACACTGACATTTCAATTGATGTTAATAAATATTTCCGCACTCGAAACACATTAGCACAAAAAATTGCAACACTATATCGGATTGACAAAAGCCATAACGGGGAATAGCTTCACGGGAAGGTTTAGACGTATTTAACGAGGCTGCCGAATTTTTAGGTTGACATCCGGGGAAAATCTGTCGCATTTGTAGTTTCGTAAAATACTGTTTCGAGTTTTGTTTTTACTTCAAAAGCGTCGCCAAGTAATTGGCACTTTCCAAAACATTGTCAAATCCGGCTTCGTCGCCGGCGATAATAATTTTATCGGCGGCGTTGAGAGATTTTTGTTCGGCTCTGTCTTTAATCATTTTGTTGACAAACGGAAATTTCTTTTTAACAGTCTGCTTTAAGAAAAACATACTTCTGGTAGTTTCATTTCGAACCTGATTTTGCAGTTCGGGCGGTTGTTCGGAAAGAACGCGGTGGAATTCTTTCAGCTCTTCACGGACGTTTATTTCTTCCGCTTCCAAATACAACAGGTATCTAAAAACATTGACGAAATAGGCTTTCCAATCGACCTCTATAAAATCCAATTTATCGCCGATCTCTCTTTTGGCTTGCAGAATCGCATTGGCAGTACAATTGAGCGGAAGAACAAATTTCAGCGGAACTTCATCAAGCGTTTTTCCGTCAAGTAACTTTTCATAATGCCGCCGCAGGCTGTCAGTTTTACTCATATAAATACCTGAGTTGCTTTCCCATTCACTCCAAACTAAAAGCGGCGCGTCATAAACATAGTATTTATCTATGACTGCCAGCACTAGAGTAATAAAATAAATATCTACCGGAACGGTGGCGAATAATTCCGGGATTTTGGTTTTTAATTGTTCGATCACCGAGTAATGACAAACCACATTGCCGATCAGCGGCTTGATTTCACTTCCAACGGCTTTTTCGTCAATCAAACCATACGTAGCGAACATTCGCCGGATGTCCGTTTCCGAATCAACTTGCCGGAGTTTGCCCGTAAAAGGAGAAATTGAAAGGCGATTCCTGTTTTCATCATCGAGCGATCCGTCCTGACTCCTCTGGTAATAATAAGCAAAGGGAAAAATAATCATCTTCGCATCCTGATGCTCGGAAATTATCTTTTCGAGTTTTTCAAGCATCGTCGGAATAAACGCGTCATCGTCCGAAAAGAAAATAATAAATTGTCCGGTAGCGTGATTTAGCGCGTATTCATAATTTTCTCCCATACTCAATCTCGTTTCAGGCTCGACATACCGCAGCCGCGGATCGTCAAATTCCGCAACGACTTCTCTGGTATTATCGGGCGAAGCACTGTTGCAAACCACCAGTTCAAAATCTTTGAAAGTTTGCTGTAAAACGCTTTTAATCGCTAATGATAAACGGGCGGCGCGATTGTAGGTCGGAAGAATAACGGAAAATAACGGCTTTTCTTTATTCATAAAAAATCGGTTTATAAGAGTTAAAACAAGTGAATGTTTCTATGCAAAACGGGCTATTTCGCCGCTTGCCTCGTTCAATAACGCCCGAATTTCCGGCACTTGGAGGTTATTGTGCTGCGAAGAATACTCATTCGTCAATACCTGTTCAAATTCATCATCTTCGCGCAATTCGGGAAGAACCGGCAGAATCACATAATAACCGTCGCGCTCGGTCGTGCGAAAACATTCTTCTTCGGAAACCATTATTTCGTGAATTTTTTCACCCGGACGAATGCCGGTATAAACTATTTCCAGGTCTTTGCCTTCGGGCATCATCGCTTTTGCCAAATCCACGACCTTCGCCGCCGCGATTTGCGGAATGTAAGTTTCACCGCGCTTGCCTTCGGTCACAGCCGCTAAAACCGTATCAACGGCTTTGTCCAAACTGAGTAAAAATCGCGTCATCGTGTCCAGTGTAATCGTCAGCGGACCGCCTTTTTTGATTTGTTCGACAAATAGCGGCACAATCGAACCGCGCGAGGCGATCACATTTCCGTATCTGACGCACATAAAATCTGTCTTCTTACAATCCTGATTGGCTTCGATAATTATTCTTTCCTGCAAAGCTTTGGTCATTCCCATCACATTGATCGGTTTGCAGGCTTTATCGGTCGAAATACCGACGACTTTTTCCACCGGCAAATCGTTCTCACGAATCGCGCGAACGACATTCTGCGCTCCGTAAATATTCGTTAAAACGGCTTCAAACGGAAAATACTCGCATGACGGAACTTGTTTGAGTGCCGCCGCGTGAAAAACTATATCAGCGTCGCGCATTGCCGTCAGAAGTGCCGAATAATCCCGAACATCGCCGATTCGAAATTTCAATATGTCTTGGGTATTTTGATAAATTATTTCATCGGTCGCGGTTTTGCGATTCATAAAATCGAGCCGCATATAATGCTGTTTGGCTTCGTCGCGTGAAAATACCGTAATACTTGCCGGTTTTCCGAGTTTTCCGCCGAGCAAACGTCTCACCAGTGTTTGTCCGAGTGAACCGGTTCCGCCGGTGACCAAAATTCTTTTGCCTTCTAATGTTTTCATAAATTTTATTAACAACGGAAATTATCGTTTCCGTCCGCTTATTTTTGTCAAACCGCTCTATTTTTATTTTTAGCTGATTATAAAACTGTTGTTTCGGTTCAAAATATACCTGTTTGTTATTAAAAAGTCGTTAAATTAATTTTTACTGATTTTAATAATAGGAAAATTTTACTCGGAAAATGTTTTAGGATTTTAGAGCAATTGATATTTTGTTCTACTGCCTTTTTCAAAGTCAAACCAAATTTACAAGTTTTTCGATAAATGTTTACTCTTTAACCCATTCGGTGCATTTTTTAAGGTTTATGATAGTTAAGCACATTATAACGGATTCTTTCTCAGCAAAGTCAACAGTGTACGATAAAGATTTTCGTTGCGATGATTAAATCTGTATTCACATTCTTTTGAGTGCAGCTTGAAAGTATCTTTCTTAACTCCATTTTGCAAGCCTTGTTTGGCATACGACCAAAAACTCTCGATGCCGTTGATACTCAAATAGGACTTTCGCTTAACCAAAATTACAAAGCCGGAATCGTTGGATTCTTTAGTTGTGATTTTAGAAATTCAGCGAATAATCTGTTCCTCACTTGATAGATTGTCGTTCTCAGTTCCGTGGCTTTAACCTTCAATGCGA